>NZ_SEHL01000014.1:0-39591 GCF_004151355.1 Dermacoccus sp. 147Ba | reverse complement strand
CTCGTAGCTGCTGGAAGCCCTGCGTGCTACGTCGAAGGCTTGGGTATCCCGGGTACCTAGTACTCCGTCGAGGCGTTGCAATTGCTTACGGATGGTCTTGCGATCCTTGATCCCGGTGTCGAGCACGAGGTCGCGTTCGGGGCATGGCACGCGCAAGGTGTCCTCCCGCTCGATGCGGCGGAGGATCACATGGGCCACGACGAGGAGGGCTACGCGTTCGCGAGGGGAGAGGCTCCATGCGTATGTGCGGAGTCGGTCGGTAGCTTCCTGTGTGGCCTGGCGGATGTGTGGGGAGGTGCGGGGACGCGGCTGAAACTCGTCATCTGCTTTTACTGCGGCGTTCCAGACACCCGTGACCCACCGGTGGTAGTCCTTCCGGGCACGTTCCATGGCGGCGGGGTGACAGGTCTGGATGGTGTTCCACGCATGGAGAGGCTCCCACCCGGAACGCATCATCTCTGCGGTGCACATGAGTTCCCAGGTGGAATTCGATGTGTCGAGTTCGGGGTTGTCTGCGTTCCGCCAAGCGGGCCGGCGGCCAGTGGACAAGTAGGTGGCCCACTTCTCCGGAAGGGCCCTGGGAGCGTACCGCCGTTTCGGGGTGAGTGGCTCTATCGTTCGAAGGCGGCGTCCGCTAGGGGGTTTGTCCAGTTTTGCGTGGGGCTGAGCGGGTGTGGTGTCGCTGAAGGCCTGAAGCGTGGACAGGGCATGGGCGAGATCGCCGTAGGCAGTTGGGCATCCACCTCGACGATGGGGAGCGGAAAGCGGGCGTAGCGATGAACGGATATCGATGTGACTTTTTGCCACGCGGTACCGGGCGCGCAGTGCCTCAACGTGATGCCGGAGAAGGATCTCTTGTCCATGAGGGGCCACGATGACGTGGTGGCGCCCTTCTGCGCCACCTGACGGTCGAATCAGGTGCCATAGGCCGGTTTCTTCGCACCACCCGGCGAGGTTCTCTGTGATGGCGTGGCCCTCAAGACCGGGGACATCAACGTCGATGGCGATGAACTGACGGTGGAGTGTCCCCACGATGGAAGTAACGCGTCCGCCGTCTTCGATGAGATCTAGGCCTTGCTTGAGCGAGGTCACCGGAACACCGGCGACACGCCGGTTGTCGATGCCAAGAGCGAACCAGCTTTTCGCGTCAAACAAGGCGTCATCGAGCTGACGCGTTAACTGGGCGTCGCGCGATAGGCGCGCTCCTGCTAATCTGGGCAGCACAAAGCCTCCCTGGTGGGGTGCCTCCGGCTAGAGGTCACCTTGTGAGGTTTAAGGGACATGGGGAATCGTCAGCTGGTAACTGACCTTCCTGCTGAAAGACTCGGTGCTGGTAACACCGGGTCTTTCAGTTTTTCAGGGCGATGCCCTGACGTTATCCGGTCAGAGGGAGCTCCTCCTGCCGAGTGTTGCGCGGGCCTGGCGGTCGGTCCTGTCCGAGCGGTTGATCCCAGATCAAGGAGTCAAGGAGTGTCTGGACGGAAACGCCATGGCTCTGCGCGATGCGCTTGAGTTGCGCACGCCTCTCGGGACTCGTGCGGTAGAGGACAGAGACCTGCCGTTCGGGCGCGCGTCCTTCATAAGCAGCCATATGGAAATGGTGACACACAGTCTGGGTTACATTAGATATCCGGATTGCATCGGTGTGTCGCAAGCTCTCCCACACCTCCAGGACCAGTTGCCGCGTATGCCGATGTGACGTGCTGACTACCGACCTGAGCGCGAGCATGAATGGCGCGGTGGGCGACGCCGGATGGTGCGGGCTGCATGCTAAATCGCGACCCTGAGCCCCCAGTCTGGGGGTGAGCGGCGGAATACTTCGACTGCGTATAACACTCATTCTACGCTGTCGCCGAGTTTCGGTGTGTTGCAAGGATATTCGATGACAACGTCGGCAACGGTGATGCCGTGAAGGAGCCACACCAATTAGTAGGTGTCCCGCGTCAAGCTTTCTGGCAGACCGGTTATGAGGGCATGATCGGCGTCTGAGAGCAGGAGGACCTGACCATGGGACGACCACCAGTGTTCAGTCCGGAGACCAAGACCAGAATCGTGCTGAGCGTACTTTGTGGCGAGGTGTCGGTGGCTGAAGCGGTTCGGAAGGAGAAGGTTTCCGAGCAGTCGATCGGCCGCTGGAAGGCCGAGTTCCTCGAAGCAGGCAAGACCGCGCTGGCTGCTGGGAAGTCTGGGCCGTCGACCCGCGAGGCGCAGCTTGAGGCCAAGGTCGAAGACCTCACCTTGGCGCTCGGCGAGGCAGCGGTCGAACTCCGGGTCTGGAAGAAGAGCGCGGAGGGCCGGTTGGGCCCTTCGAAGACCTCGAGGTAATCCGGATCGACGAGGGAATGTCGACCTCGAGGTTCTGCGACCTGCTCGACATTCCCGAACGAACCTGGCGACGCTGGCAAGCCAAAGCCCGGGCAGGCAAACCAGTCAAAGGTCCCTGGCCGGCCCCATCACGCGACCAGCACCGGGAAGCTGTGGTGACGATGGCCGGCAAGCATCCCGCCTGGGGACACCGCAAGATCTGGGCCATGGTCCGTCACGACGGGCACCGACTCTCACCGTCGACGGTGTTGAGGATCATGGCCGATGAAGGCCTCCTGCTCCATGCTGACTACCAGAAACAGCGCCGCGAGTTGGCCAAGCAACGCAAGGCCGCCTTCGCCGCGCCACCCACGGGTCGGGTCCGAACCAGGTCTGGCAGTTCGACTTCAGTGAGTACGAGACCACTGGCGGCGGGACCTGGCGGGTTGCCGGTGTTGCGGACTATTACTCGAAGTACGAGTTCGGCTGGCACTGGTCACCGACCGCGAACCAGCACGACGCGATCGCCGGTGTCGAACTCGCCCTCGCGGAGGCCGAAGCGATGCTCGGCGGCGTGTCCATGGTCGACCATCTGACCGACCCCGACACCGGTGAGATCGCCCCATCACGCTGGTCACCGACAACGGCGGCCCCTTCCGGTCGTTCCGGTTCGAGCACTTCATCACCGCACATCCGGAGCTCAAGCATGTTCGCACTCGCGTCAGGACGCCGGGTCAGGGTCCGTGAGCGGGCCTTCCAGAGCTTGAAGTATGAGCGGCTCTACCGCGAACAGATCGACGATGCTCTCGACCTGGTCCGAGAGGCGGATGCCTACCGGACCGAGTTCAACACCATCCGACCCCACGAGGCGCTGTCGTGGACTCGGCCCTCACAGGTCCACCGCGGTCTGGCCGCCCCCGGCATCCCCAACTTTCCCGAGCACGAAATCCTGCCAACCACTTGACGCGGGACATTAACAGGAGTTGGTCACTTGAGGAGGTCAGAGGCCTGGATGGCAAGAGCACCCGCGAGATCTTCCAGCCGTTCGAAAAGTAGGCCTCTGCGGCCGTGCTCGACTTCGATGAGCTGGTTGCGGCTCAGGCCGCATTCGAGGGCCAAGGCCTCCTGGGTTAAGCCTGCTCGTACGCGGTGTGCGCGGATATTCGCGCCGACTCGAGTGCGGCTGGTTTGCCACCGTTCCTGCTGCTCAGGTGTTGCGGCGGAACGGCGTGCAGGCATGCACCTGATGTCACGCTAGAAGGGCTTGAATGTCTGCCCTACTAGTTGGGCATTTCGGTAGTGTGGTTCTTCCGAACCGTCGACCGGAGGAGGCCTGGACCATGAATGCCCACCCAACACGCATCCTCGCCACCTGCCTGGTGGCCCTTGCATCGCTCACCGCCTGTGGGAGCGGCAGCGGTGAGGGCGATAAGTCCTCGTCCTCGTCGCCGGCGGTGAAGGTGAGCTTCGCCGAGGCGACCAAATCAGAGCAGGCCGCGACCAAGGCGTGCCGTACCTTGGTCGGGGATGGGATGAAGCAGGCGCAGTGGTTGACCCATGTCTCGACCGATGGTGGAACCAAGGTTGACGGGACCATTGGGCAAGCCACCCGGGGGCCGTCCTTCACGTGCACAGTCACCGACAAGAAGGGCGAGTTTGCTGGGGACGGGTTCACTGTCGTGACCGGCCGGGAGAACTTCGACTACGAATCCCGCCAAGACATCGAGAGTGCTTCCGAGCCGGATCGCGCAGCTTCAGCATGGAACGAGCGCGCTGGGGTTGGGGTGCTTAGTTCCGCGGTCCGGACCGGCAAGAACCAGGCCGCCGTGCGTGACTTGCAGTCGGTGATCGATCAGGTCGGGAAGTAGCCGACGCATGGCACGAGACCTTGCCACCTACGAGACCTACAAAGAGTTCCACCGCGCCGCGGATCGTGTGCTCACGGATCTGCACGAGCGCCACGACGGGTCCTCCGCGCAGAGTCCGCCCGACGCTGATCGGGCTCGTGTCGGCATCGAGGTGGCCCTGTGTGAGATCGCCGGTTCTCTCGACGCGGCCTTTCTCTACGACAGGGCCTGTTCGCTGGAAGCCCTCCTCGTGCCGCGCGGGTGGACCACCCACTGGCGAAACGTGTTGAGCGAGACCTATCGCCCCTTCGTCGTCTTCGCGTGGCACCCCTCGTCCCCGGATGACGAGACCTCGCCCACGATGATCGCCCTGGTCACGAACCGCGACGGTTTGGGAAACCCCGCCCTGCTTGTGACCTTGGCGGACCGTCAAGACACCCCCCGCTTCCACCGACTCCTGTCCACTATCGAGGAACTGTCCCCGTTGCTCGATGAGATCGAGGCCTACCAGGCGCCACCGCGCCCTGCCGGTGTGCCGCAAGGATTCCAAGGCGGCGGGCCGCTCCTTCTCACGACAGCACGGTTCATGGACAACGTTCATCCACCACAGAGTGACGGGTAGTAAGGCTCAGCGGGAGTACGTCAGATATGAGCGTCAATGATCGCGTGGATGTTGTCCTCGGGTGCTGTGGACGGTAACGCGGTGGCATGGACGTTGAGCACGTCGAGTACGGCGAGGACTTGCGCGAGTGCTGCGCGGTCGTGACCGCGTTCGAGCTGGGCGACGAATTGCTCGTCGACGTTCGCGCGACAAGCGAGTTCAGCGTGCGTCCATCCTTGCGCGGCGCGTTCTTCGTGCACGACGCGCGCTACAGCCTCAGGCGTAGTCATGTGCCGGTTCTTCACGGGATCCCCCTTGGATTCGCCGCGCGCTGAACTGCCGACATCGAACGCGTTGGCGATAAGGGCCTGTCCGAGGCGGTGAGCCTCGTCGGGGGCGAGCATGGTGCCTGAGATGACCTTGCCGGCCGGGTCTCGTCGGACGAGGTCGACGGTCACCCCGTCGACCTCGACGGTGAGGGTGGAGCCGTCGTGGAGGGTAAGGAGAGCATCGGTTTCGTGCTTCATCGGGGCCCCTGGTTGGGCTCGTCGAAGGGCAGCTCGATCTCTTCGCCGGCAGGTAGAGCCGGCCTTGGTGTGCGCGCCGGCGCCGCGTAGGCGCCATTACCGGCCAAGACGTCGTAGACGAGCCGGCGAGAGACGCCAAGGTGTGCGGCGATCTTGCTCTTGGGTTCCCCGTCGGCTGCGGCGGCGCGTACGTATTTGACCTGTTCGTCGGTGAGGCGGCGAGCTCGACCGGTGTAGACGCCTCGCGCTTTGGCGAGTTCGATGCCCTCGCGTTGGCGTTCGCGGATCAGAGAGCGTTCGAGCTCTGCGACGGCTCCGATGAGTTGGCGTTGGAACGTGACGAACGGGTCAGTGGCGGCGTCGGGGGAGAAGATGAGGCGCTCCTTGACGAACTCAACTGTCACCTCACGAGCCGTGAGTTCGGAGACGATCTGCTCCAGGTCGATCAAAGAGCGTGCGAGACGATCCATCGATGCGACCCGCAACGTGTCACCGCGGCGCAGGTAGCGCAGTGCTTCCTCAAGGCCGGGCCGTTGCGCGCGGTTCTTGCCGGACTGGTGGTCCTCGAAGGTGCGCTCGACATCACCTAGCGCCTCGAGTTGGCGTGCGAGATTCTGCGAGGTGGACGAGACTCGCGCGTACCCGACGATTTGCCCCGGCATGTCTAGAGCCTACTCGCAAAATGCGCAAAAAGACGGGATCGAACCCTAGATGCACACAGTTTCGGAGCGCTTGGCGGGTGCGAGTGGGGTATACCCCACCCGACGCAAGTAGGAACCTCCCCAGATGCACATTTTCAAACACTGGGCATCTGGGGAGGTTCCTACTTGCCGCGCGGTCAGGCGAGAGCCTGCCGGCCACGACCTCGCAGAGGCGTGTCGACTTCGGTCAACAGTTCGCGCACCTTCCGGATGGACATCTCGTGTCGGTCCGCAAGGTCCCGGATTGACTCACCCGCTTCGTAAGCCGACCTCAGGTCTACCGGGAGGGGAGAGGAGCCGGATCGCACTGTGGAGGGTCGTTCGATCGCTCCACCGCCGTAGCCCCTGTGAACCTTTCCGCGAGGAGGTTCCGAGTCTGACTCGTCACCCCACGCAATCCACCCTGGCGCTGGGTACCGGGCAAACATCTCCAGACGCGGCCCCGGCGAGCAGGACTCGATGAGGGCGTACTGCTCATCGGGTTTGCGTGAGTGTTCACGCTTGCGCGTCTCGATCATGTTGACCTGGCTGCGCGCTGGCGCAAGTGTGCGCATCGACCCACGAACACCGAAGAGCAGGATTTCAGTGACGTTGCGGAAGTAAAAGCCGACACCGCGCCCATCTGGGCCGCCATCCTTACGACGCTTCGCCCACACGATGTTAGAGACGTAACGAAAGCCCCAGGATTCCATCACTCGCAGACCATCGGGCAGGAGCGCGTTGGGCACCCACAGATACAGGTGAGCGTTCTTTGCGGCGACATCACTCACTGGGATGGCGCAGATGTCGTCCAGCGTCATCGTCGAGTAACGGTCAAGACGCCGATGCTCCGGCGCCACCTTGCCCGTTCGGTTGGTGAAGCGCCACGGTGGGTCGGCCAAGATGGTTTGAAAGCCCCCGTCTGCCTCAGGGAGGGGTGCCAGTGCGGCATCGGTGGAACGTAGGGGAGGGGCAGACACGAAAGACTCCTCAACAGGGTTGGATCTTTAGAACACAACCCTAGCGGATCTTTCTCGTTCGCGATCGAATCAGGGCGACCACGTATCGGCGCTGATGAGGACCGCAAGGAACGGGCACCCATGCGAGTCACCGCGCGTGATTCGAGGTCGGAGCTTTTCGACATTCGTGGTCGTGGTCGTCCCCAATATCTTCTTGCCCTCAGCCTCGTCCCAGCCCGCATCGGCAGCAAGGCGACGAGCGAGCATACGTAGGTCGCTCTGGGTGCGCGAGATCATGACCGCGCCGTCAATCAGGCCGGCGTCGTACAGCGCGCGGTAGGCCGAGATGTCACGGTCTAGGTTTCCGTCCTTCGCGTTCCACTCGACGTCGAGTGCCACACGGTCTTTGAAGTTGTCTACGAGGTAGCCCTCGTTGAAGGTCTCGGTGTCTACCACCACGGGCGCACTCTCTCCGGCTGGTTTGAAGGGGAGCTTGCGCAACTGGAGCTTGATGAGCGTGTCGACGCGCGCCTCGCGCCAGCCGAGTGAACGGAAAGCTCGATTCAGCCTCGCAGCGACCTGAGACTCTTGCCCGCCTGGCGTGAGGAGGTCTGATGTTGCGAGGGTGAAGCTCTCAAGGACTTGCTGGAGCTCGTCGAACACACCGGGGTTGGTGACCTGAAGAACGGCGGCCGCGTTGCGGACTTCCAGAAACTCGTAGCGCTGGAGGACTGCCGGGCGGATGGTCGCTTCATACGAGGTCGTGAGATCCACGCATTCACTTTAGAGGCAGCCTCGCCCGGGGGTGCTCGCATCCGTGTGTTCCGGGGCATCTGGGGTGGGTGGTGTGCATGCACACTCACCGCGAGTGGGGCGTACTCCTCTCGCACCCGCTCGGTCGAGGGGTGTACGCCGTCAGAAGGCGAGGAGTGCCCACACGCCGAGTGCGAATGCGACAACTACTCCGACTTCGTGTGCAGTCACAAGCTGTGACGCATGACTGTGAGAGGGAACCTCGCAGCGCCGGAAAGGGCACCGGGCGAACTTGGTCCACCGACCTTCGATGGTGTCACTTACCCCCGCGCGAAACAGCCACCCCTGTCATCACGAAACCACCTGCCGTCACGAAACGACCGGAAACCCGAGACAGGGCATCACCCTCGCTCACCTCGAACGGGGTGTGGTCTCGGATTGCCGCCGTGAATGACGCGGTCGAAGGTTCGAGACGCACGTCGATCTCGCGGAAGTCCACCCAACGGCGTGTCATGGGGAACCAGGCCTTCAGCACCGCCTCCTTGGCGCTGAACAGAATAAGGTCCCACTGCACTTCGGGCATGTGGCGTCGCAGGGGAGTCAGGCGGATTCGTTCAGGCGTCGTCGCCACCGCCCCCATCACCCCGTCGGGCAAGGGAAGGTGCGGTTCTGCGTCGATTCCCAGCCCGATGATGTCGTCACGACGGGCTACGGCAGCCGCCCGGTACCCCGAACAGTGGGTGATGCTTCCCACCACACCCGGGGGCCACAACGGCTCACGTGCGGGCCCTGCAAGGATCGGCCCCTGGTGCGAGCTGCCCAACGCCGCCAGTGCCGATCGGGCACACCGGCGGGCCGTGATGAATTCGCGCCTCCGCCCCTCCACCGCCCTAGCGATCAGGTCGGCCTCTCCGACATGAGGAGCCTCACTGGGAACATCTGTGAAGGCCTCGGCTACCACGCACTCCATCGGCAGCGCTCGTGCGATCACGCCGGGCCCTTGAGCCTGTCGAGGACCTGATCTAGCACCTCGTGCAACGGATCTATCCGCTTATCCAACCAGTGGGTTCGCACGAACTCGTTCACCCCTCCCGGAGTTTCGTGATGGGAGAGGGCCTCCGCGATCGGATCGGCAGGGTCGAGATCGGCGACCGCTCCTTGAGCCAGGGAGATCACGAACCGTTCTGCATCCGCCGGCGGCACGCCGCGCGCCACAGCCCAGTCGGTCAGCGCCTTGAGGTAACCGAGGAGCGACGACATAGCGGCGGCGGGAACCTGCAGTGCGTCGAAGGGGCCTTCCTCGACGATAAGCGTTCCCCCCAACAGGTCGAACAATGCGCGCACGGTCGGGTGGTCATGGGAGACGACTGTCAGGCCAGCCCTGCGACTGACACTCACCTGGACAGTTGCTCGCACGACCGTGACTCCGGGGCCGAGGATCGTCGCAAGCTGCTCCGTCGACACTCCGGCCACGACGCTGACGACCACAACATCCTCGGGCACGGTCACTCCGGACAAGGCATCATCGATCTGGTCCGGCCTGACGCAGAGGAAAACGACCTCGCTTCCCTCCACGACAGCCTGATTGTCCGGGCAGACCTCGACAGCGTCGTGTCGCTGGGCGAGGAGGCGGGCGTTCTTCGCGCCGCGTGGGGAAAGGAGGATCTTCTGCGCAGCATCGCCGATGCCGCGGACGAGTGCTGACGCCATCACTCCTACGCCGATCATTCCGATGGTGGGCAGGTGAGGGTGGGGACGGAACGTCGCAGAAGGTGTGGACTCCGAAGTCAGATTTCCATTCACGGCCACCACCATAATCACGTGTCCGCCCATCGCTCCGTGCGCACGATCCACCGACGACCCGCGCGGAAGGAACGGCGAACGCACCCTGAGAACGACCGGTGCGTCTCATGCAGACCTCTACGCAGGGGTGTTGTCTAGTCCAACGATTTTCCTTCCCACGCGGGCACGTTCGACAATCTCCCATGAGATGAACTTTGAGGAATGTCAGGGCAATTTTGACCCAGACTTTTGACAGTGGCCCGGACGCACCGCGACCGACGCGCCTAGAGTTGGGCGGGCCCGACCATGTGCCATCCACCGACCGACCTGCGGCTCTCACATCTTGCGATACCGAGAATCCCGCGCGAACGGAGAGTGATGAATGACTGATGCCTTGGCCCGGAGTGCCCCGTCGCGTGTGAGCCCATGGGGCGGCCTATTCCTGCTGATGTTTCCCATAGTCGTCCTGGCACTCGACCTGAGCGTGCTGTTCCTGGCTACACCGGTTATCACTCGGTCGCTCGGAGCATCCCCGGCAGAGGTGCTCTGGATCACCGATGTCTACGGGTTTTTCATTGCGGGATTCCTCATCCTCATGGGAACCCTCGGTGATCGCGTGGGTCGTCGGCGACTACTCGTCTGGGGCAGTGTCGGTTTCGCGGCTGCTTCCGCTTGCGCAGCGTTTGCCCAGTCACCCGTAGCTCTCATCGTCGCGCGCGCTGCCATGGGTCTCGCCGGCGCGACATTAATGCCGTCGTCCCTCTCACTCATCCGCGTTCTGTTCCCCGCCGAACAGCAGCGCCAGAAGGCGATCGCCGTCTGGATGACCGCTTTCTCCGGTTCGATGGCGCTGGGCCCGGTCCTCGGAGGATGGGTGGTCGATTCGCTGTGGTGGGGTGCCATCTTTCTCATCCCCGTCCCGTTACTGCTGGTTTTCGCTGTCCTGGGCTCCCGAATGCTGCCCGAATACAAGGTCGCCGAATCACCGCCGCTCGACGCGGCCAGCTCAGTCATGGTCCTGGTCTCCATGCTGGGAATGGCGTACGTGGTTAAGGCACTGGCCGGGGGCGTCCTGGACGCTCTGACGGTGGGGTTGGCCGTCGTGACCGCTGCCGTGTCAATCGCGACAGGCCGACGGCAGTTCGTCGTGCCTCACCCTTTGATCGACCCTGCGCTCCTGAGGGATCGCCGACTGCTGATCGCCCTGTTCGTGCTCTCGGCCGGGATCATGTCGATGAACGGTATGTATTTCCTGTTGCCCCAGTACCTCCAGCACATCGTGGGTCACTCCGCACTGCACACCGGGCTCCTGTTGCTGCCAGTAGCGCTGGTGTCGATTCTGGCGTCCGTCAGCACTCCGATGCTGGCCGGACGGATGAGGCCATCCTTCGACGTCGCGCTCGGCGCGGCGGTCGCCGCTGTCGGCTTCACCGGCTGGGTGGTCTGGGCTGGGCACGTCGGCACGGCGGTCCTCATCACCCTGGCCTGCATCGTCGCGGTGGGTATCAGCATCATGGGCGTGATCATGACTGACCTGGTGGTGGGCGTGGCACCGTCGGAGCAAGCCGGGGCCGCAGCTGGGATGTCCGAGACCGCCAATCAGATGGGGGTGGCGCTCGGCGTTACCCTCTTCGGTTCGGTACACCTGTTCTTCTACCGATCCGCTGTCATGAGCGACCCGGCCCCGCTGGACGGCAGGCTCAGGGAGGCGGCTGCCTCTTCGGTGGCCGACGTGGCGTCGCTCGCCTCACAGGGCGGAGGGCAGGCCCTGAAGGACGCCGCGGAGAAGGCTTTCGTCGGCGGCATGTCGGCGGCGGGCGCGATTGGCCTGATCGCCATGCTGGCGTCCCTTACCGTCGCTCTCACGGTGCTGCGGAACGCGACGACCGACGAGCTCGACGCCGACAAGGGGGGGTGACGGGATAGACGGCCAATTACCTACAGCGCATCGAAACGACCGACCCGTCGTGTCGTCAGGCATGACGTTCGGGGCCCGGCAACGGCAGGGTCTGCACGCGATCCGTGGCCCCGTGACACGAGCACACCCACATCAAGGAGAAGCCTGTGACAGTTCAGTCTGCATCCACTGCCCCCACAGCGAGCCACGGCTACGGGTTCTCAATATCCACCCGCGCCTGGGTTACCGACGCGCCTCCCTCGGATGATATCGATCCGGTGCCGACCCTGGACGGCGACCTCGTCTTGGACGCCGAAGCGCGCGCCCGCGTCTCGACGGATCTCGGCGCCATCGTCCGGTGCGAGCCCTCTGCCATCCTGCGCCCGGGATCGACGGAGGACATCGCGGCCATGGTCCGATTCTGCGCACGGCATGACATCGGCGTCTCCGTGCGCGGTCAGGCCCACACGACTCTTGGGCAGACTCTCGGCGATGGGCTGGTGATCGAGAACCGCCACCTGTCCCGCATTCATGAGATCGGGCTCGACTCCGCGGAGGTGGACGCGGGTGCGACCTGGAAGGAACTCCTGAAGCGCACGGCGGACATTGGACTCACCCCACCGGTGCTCACCGGGTACTGCGACTTATCGATCGGCGGCACACTCTCGGTCGGCGGCATCGGAGGACTAGTCGGGGGCCTGCACACCGGCCTCCAAGTCGACCACGTCCTCGAACTTGAGATCGTGACCGGCACAGGTGACGTCGTGCGCTGTTCCGCAGATCGAGAGGCAGACCTCTTCCGAGCCGCCCTGGGTGGGCTCGGAAGAGTCGGAATCATCACCCGTGTGGTGATCCCCCTGGTGAAGGCTCCGGAGCGGGCCCGGACATACACGATGCAGTACGCGGAGACAGCGCCCTTCTTCGCTGATCTGGGGACCCTGACCGAGCGGGACGGCATTGACCACGTGTACGGGGAGATGTTCCGCACCGACGACGCAACGCTCTTCCTCCTGCACGCAACATCGTTTTACGACCCCCCGACCGTCCCTGATGACGTGGCGCTCGGCACGGGCCTGTCGGCCGACCCAAAGATCGACGACCGCGCCTACCTGGAGCACACCTTCCTCATCGACGAGGCCGTCGACGGGTTCATCGACGATGTGGGCTGGACCTCCATGGTCAAGCCGTGGTTCGACGTGTGGCTGCCAGGCTCTACGGCGGAGACCTGTGTCGAGGAGATCATGAAATCCGTGTCTCCCGAGGACATCGGTCCCTACGGTGCAGGGCTCCTCTATCCGCAGCGCCGATCACTCACCGGGATGCCGACCCCACGTCTACCGGATCCGGACGGATCTGACTGGGTGTTCGTGCTGGACCTCAACACGGTCTCCGCCTCGACCACACCCGAGGAGGGATTCGCCGAACGCATGCTGGAGCGAAACCGACGTATGTTCGCGCGGGCGCGGGATGCCTATGGGGCACGGCTCTACCCCATCGGTTCCGTCCCATTCGGTGAGAAGGACTGGAGGGACCACTACGGAGCGGAGTGGGAGACCGTCCAGGCCTCAAGGGCCAAGTTCAACCCGCGCGGCACGATCACTTCAGGACGACAGTTCATCGCCTGATTACCCGCCATGGGGCGTTTCTTTGAATTTCTTTGCGTTACCTCTGATGGTTTCGGCGGTGGGAAACCCGAAAGGATTGACAGTATCCACGATGCGTCGGGCCCTGAGTCCGGGTGCCGACGTCTGTTCGACGGCCGGAGGAGGACACACTGTGACCACAACCGAAACGACGTCGCACCCCGACGTCGATTGTTCGCCGCAGTTCAACCACATCGCAATCCAGACCGATGACGTCGAGGGCACCACCCTCTGGTACGAGAACTACCTCGGAGCCACGGTCCAGTGGTCGATGGATACCTTCTCCGACCTTACGACCGCCCGGCTTCCTGGCATCAGCCACCTCGTCGAGGTGAAGGCAGGAAACCTGCGGCTTCACGTCTTCGATCGGCAGGGTAACGACCTGGCCGCCCCGCAGGATCTACAGCGCCGGTTTCAACATCTGGGAGCGACGGTCGAACGCGCAGAGCACCTCACCTACCTGCGTGAACGGTGGTTCGAGGTCCGCGACACCGGAGACTACCGTTGGGTGCGGGATGACGAACCCAGTGAGATCGTCGTCGACTCTCAGGGCATGCAGAGCCTGTACGTGTTCGACCCGAACGGGCTGGAGTTCGAGTTCGTCTACTTCCCGGAGACTCCGCAGTGAGGGCAGAAGCAACCGTCTTGGCCACAGGCACTGACCTCATACCGGGGTTGTTGTTCCTGCCGCCCAGGGACGAAGACTGGTCCCCGGACGACGGAGCAGTCACCGAGGCGCCGCCCGTCGTGGAGGTCGGCGACGCATTCCGACGCCTCGGTGCCGAAGCACCCGAGGATCCGGAGCGCCTGTTCTGGTTCCGCTGGGTCATGGGCCATCACGTCTCGCTGCTGACCTGGCGGCTCATGGGCGACGTCCTCGCCGACGTGCACCAGGACATCCCCGACAGCCAGCACCGCCAAGCGCTCTGCCAGTACATCGATGCCTACAGCGTGGCCCTCGTCTACACCTCCACCGTTCCCCGAGCCATCTATCACTCGGAGATACGGCGACGGATGGCCCTGCAACATCCCGCCTTCAGCGGGACCTGGGCGGGGGACTACCGCCCGGTGGCCCGTCTGATGCGAGGGCGGGCAAGCTGGCTGGAGGACCCAAGCTGCGCCGATGTGGCCGATTCCGTCGCACGGAACACGGCGATCCACGATTACATCGCCGACCATCTCGTGCCTGACGGGGGATCCCTGCTCCGGGAGGCCGTCGACACGGCCGGCTCCTCGGTGTCTATGGACAAGGAGGATCTCTTCGACAACTTCTTCATGACGATCCGCCGCCCCACGACCCGGATCGAGGCGTTGCGACAGTTGGCCGAGCGGGTCGGTCTGATCGCGGAGGACCTCGAACGGTACGGGCTCTACCCCCTCGTCGACGGGGTGCATCACCCGGTGCTGGGCGCCGACACGGAGCGGGAAACGGCCGACCTCGTATCTCGCACGCCTGAAATCCTCGCCGCCGCACTGCGCTCGGCCACGGCGCAGATGAGAGGAACCCAATGATGCGCGCGTCGGTCGGTTCCTCACGCCCTCATTCGAAGACGGATCAACTCCGAGAAAGCACCGCACCGGAGGTTGTGTGATGAAGCTCGTTCACGCGGACATGTTCGGCGCGGATGCTGGATCGGGCAGCCCGCTCCTCGTCCTCATCCCAGATGAGGACGAGGAGCGCCACGGGAAGTCTCTCTCACCGGACGACTTGTCCTACTGGGCGACGGCGTGGTTGCGGAAGTCCGGAGCCGACGAGGTCGTCCTCGTTACTGACGTCGAGGCCAGGGAACGCAGCTGCCGGCCTATGGTGTTCGGTGCCCGGGGCGTCACGCCGTTCATCACCCACTCGATGGCGGGGGTAGCCACGGCCCTGGTGAGCACGGGGGCCCTTGAGGCCGGTTCGGTGACACTCCACGGCCCCGACTCCTCCCCGCAGGTGTGGACCGACGGCTCCCGCATCGAGGCGCGTTTGGTGGGCCCCGTGATCGACGACGTCGCGTCGGACATCCACGAGTTCCGCCGAGATGCACGGGCGTGGCGTGTGGGCATCGGGCGCGGATTTCTCGTAGTCGACGTCGACGACCATCCGTTGCAGTGCCCAGCCCCCGACGTCGACAGCATGGAACGTGCCGGTCTGACGGACCTCACCTACCTTCGGTGGGCTGCTGGTGAGAGCAAATTGCAGGCGCGTGTGTTCGCCCCGGGCTTTGGAATGCCGGAGGACGCCGGCTGTCTACCCGTGGCGGGAGCGCTGTCGGTATCCGCCTTTATGCGCGCACCCCGGCTGGAGCGCGTCGAGATCACGCAGGTGTCCGGACGCGGCAGCTGCAGTCATCTCACCGCCGTCGGCACCGTGCGCGACGGCCACGCGGACGTTGTCCTGAGCGGCCGTGTCCACGCGGAAAAGGCTGTCGAGGTTCCGGGTCCGCCGGCTCAGATCTTCGCTGACGTGGACCCCACCGACCACACCACGACATGAAGGGAGATCGACCATGACAACGCGACCCGAGATGTGGGGTGATCGCGGAGTGGTCGCGAGCACCCATTGGCTCGCCAGCGCTGCGGGTTCCTCCATGCTCGACCGGGGCGGTAACGCTTTCGACGCCGTCGTCGCCACAGGGCTTGTACTGCATGTCGTCGAACCACACCTCAACGGTCTTGGTGGCGACCTCGCGATGCTGGTCCACGACGGGGCTTCCGGCACCACGAGGGCCATCTGCGGGCAAGGCCCGATGCCGGCAACGGCGACGATTGGGCATTTCGAGGGACTCGGGCTCGATCATGTTCCCGCGAGCGGCCTCCTGGCTGCGACCGTACCCGGTGCCTTCGGCGCGTGGATGCGGATGCTTGAGGAATACGGTCGACTCCCGCTGCGTGAGGTCGTCGAACCGGCAATCGATCACGCCCGAGCGGGGGTACCACTGCTGCCGAAGGCTGCCGAGATGATCGCCGCGGTCGCCCCGGTGTTCACGGACCATTGGCCGACGTCCGCGAGTGTCTACCTTCGCTCAGACGGAACCGCACCCATCGCCGGTGAACGACTGCGCAACGCGCAGCTCGCGGACACGCTGGAACGGCTCTGCGCCGAGGGGTACGCGAAGGGACGATCCAGGGAGGGCGTGATCAGCGCGGCCCGCGACGCTTTCTATCGGGGTTTCGTCGCCGAGGTTGTCGACCGCCACGTCACGTCCCAGTCAATGCTGGACTCCACGGGTGATCACCACCGTGGCCTTCTGACCGGGGATGACATGGCAGGCTGGCACCCCGGTATCGAAGAGACGGCGACATACCGGTTCGGTGACTGCACCGTCCACAAGTCCGGCCCGTGGACCCAGGGCCCGGTGTTTCTTCAGCAACTCGCACTGCTCGACGGAACAGAGCTGGCACGCACCGACTTCCTCGGCCCCGACCACCTACACCTCGTCATCGAGGCCGCGAAGCTCGCCTTCGCCGACCGTGAGGCCTGGTACGGGGACCCGATCATGACGGCCAACCGGACGGCCGAACTGCTCGCAGCCGGATACAACGCGAAGCGACGTACACTTATCGGCGATCATGCCTGCGGCGAACTGCGCCCCGGGAGCCTCGCCGGTGTCCCCGGACGCCTTCCTCGTATCCCGCTCACAGACCTCGAACCGACGGACCCGGCGTGGCTGACCCAGTTGCGCGAGGGTATCCCGGTGACGGTGGCCAAAGCCCTCGAGGCCACCCGCACGAACGGCGACACGTGCACCGCTGTCGCAGCCGACGCCGAGGGCAACATGGTCGCAGCAACGCCCAGCGGCGGCTGGTTGAAGAGTTCACCGGTTTTGCCGGGATTGGGGTTCGCCCTCGGCACCCGAGGTCAGATGGCCTGGCTGGACGCAGACCATCCCAACGCCCTCGCTCCCGGCAAGCGTCCGCGGACGACCCTGAGCCCCACCATCGTCGAGCGAGACGGGCGTGCGGAGTTGGCCTTCGGCACACCGGGCGGTGACCAACAGGATCAGTGGACCCTCCAGGCGTTCCTCGCCCACGCCGTCTTCGGTCGTGGCCTGCAGGAGGCCGTGGAATCACCTCAGTTCCACACGAACGCCCCTCCGACCTCCTTCGCCCCGAGGCGCAGCATGCCGACGTCAGTGTCCGTCGAGCCCGGAATCACGGACAGCACGATCACCGAACTTCGCCGACGCGGCCACGACGTCCGATTGGCGCCGGCGCGCTCCCTGGGCAAGGTGTGCATGGCGGCGGTGACGTCCGATGGGTGTCGTGGGGCTGCAAGCCCGAACGGGGCGCAGGCCTACGCGATCGCCACATAACCCTGAGATTTCTTGCGCTTTCTTTGACGGTTACCTGATGGAAGTACCGAACGCCGCATGCCTACGGTGATCGTACCTTGAGGTTGCGGGGCCGGACCTGTGCGGGTGACGGCCTCGGGGGCGCGCTCCCGGGGCAGCGCTGCACCTGTGTCGGCCGGCCAGAGTCCACACCACATCGACAGGAGTTCACTGTGTTGGCCAATTGTGAAGCGGCCCGTCGTCATGATTCCTCGGACCCGCTGACCGACTACGCCGAGCGCTATCGCACCGAAGGGCTGGTACATCTCAACGGCAACTCGTTGGGCCCGGCCCTGATCGACCTTGACGACCGGCTTGCGGAGGTGACCGCGACCTGGGCCTCCCGACAGATCGGTGGATGGTTCGGCGACGGCTGGCTTAGCTTGCCGCGCACGGTCGGGGACAAAATCGCCGGTCTCGTCGGGGCGACCCCCGGCAGCATCGTCGTGCCAGGGGAGAGCACGTCGACCGTGCTGTTCAACGCTTTGATCGCAGCCCTCCGCATGGGCGCGGACGGACGCGTGGAGGGCTGCGCGAACGAACTCCTCGTGGAGGAAGAAGCATTCCCCACCGACCACTACATGGCCGCATCCACGGCCCGCATGTTCGGGTGCAATGTGGTGACGGTACCGGCCGATGACCTTCCCGAGACCGTGACCGCGCACGGGGCTCGCGTCGCGGCGGTGCTCACGTCTCCGGTGGACTTCCGGACCGGTCACCGTCGCGACATCGCAGCGCTGACGCGGGTATGCCGCGCCAGCGGTGCCGTGTCCGTCGTCGACCTCAGCCACGCAGCTGGGGTGCTCCCCGTCGAACTCGACGCCTGGGGTGTCGACCTGGCGGTCGGTTGTGGTTACAAGTACCTAGGCGGCGGCCCCGGAGCGCCGGCATTCCTGTACGTTGCACCGCGTCGTCGAGACACCGTCGATCTCCCCCTGACCGGGTGGCACGGCCACGCCGAACCCTTCATCATGTCGGCGACGTTCCGACCGGCCGAATCCATCGACCGCGGTCGGATCGGAACCCCCCAGGTGCTCTCTCTGGTGGCTCTGGATCACGCACTCACGCCTCTCGTCGAGGTGGGGACAGCCGAGCTCCATCGGCGGTCCGTCGACCTGGCGACGACGTTCATCGACGTCCTCACGGAACGCCGCCCGGACCTCGCAGAGCGGATCGTCACTCCTATCGACCCCAGTCGACGAGGGGCCCACCTCGCTCTGCGACACGAGGACGCCGATCAGGCAGAACGCATCCTGTTCGAGCGCAACGTCCTCGTCGACTCCCGCGGCCCGGACCTCCTCCGCGTCGCGTTCTCCCCTCTGATCCTGACGCACGAACAGGTCTACTCGGCCGCCCGGATCATCGAAGACGTGTTGGAGGTGGCATGACTACGAACACAGAGGTACCCGAATACGTGGCCTACGCCCACATGGACACGCTGCACGACCTTGCACGACCGCGCAGCGATGTCCGGGGCGAACTGACCTTCATTCTCATCAGTCAGGTCCAGGAATTGTTGTTCCGGGCGCTCATCCACGATCTCGACCAGGCACGTTCCCGACTCTGCGAGGACGACACCGAGGCCGCCTGCGCTGACCTCGGTCGCGCCTGCCGCACGCAACGCGTCCTCGTCGCGTGCTGGGAGACGATGAATGGGATGCCACCGGACGAGTTCGTCGCCTTCCGCGACGTCCTCGGGGATGCCTCAGGAATCCAATCCTTCGCGTACCGGGAACTCGAGTTCCTCATGGGCAACCGCCCGGCAGGACACGTCCGCGCCGCCCGCGACGACGGGCATCCACGCGTTCGTGACGAGCTGGCTCGACCCTCGGTGTACGACGCGGCCCTCGGCCACCTCGCCCGCCTTGGGTACGACGTACCCAAGGCCGTACTAGCGCGGGCGGGAGACCAGCACGAGCCCGACGCCGGCGTCGAGGACGTGTGGCTGACGATCTACCGCGACCCGTCGCGACACCGGGCGGCCCACCGCCTCGCCGAGTCACTCACCGAGGTGGCCTACCAGTTCTCACACTGGCGGGCCGCGCATCTCCTCACGGTCGAGCGGATGCTCGGCGGCAAGGGCGGTACGGGCGGCACCGACGGCGCCTCCTGGGTCCGGGCGGCCAATGAACACCGCTTCTTCCCTGACTTGTGGACATTTCGGAGTCGGCTGTGACCGAGCTGCAGCCGCGTGACGCAGGGTTCGTCTCCTCCTTCCGGCCCCGCTTCACAAGAGCCACTTCACACGTTGATCGATCACCGATCACGGCGCGACGGCCGCGCCACGACCGACAGGAGTCCTTCCAGTGACCAAGACGGCCGACCTCACGCAATTCATCCCGACCATGTTCGGGTTCGCTGCGTTCCAACACTTGCGCGCAGCCTGCGAGCTACAACTGTTCGAATTCCTGGGGCAGAACGGCCCGGCGACAGCCGAGGAACTCGCGGAGGGATTACACCTTCCTGGTCGCTCGGCCCGCACTCTGCTCCTCGGCACCACCGCCCTCGGCCTCACGGTGGTGGACGACGGCGTGTACCGGCTAGACGATCACATCCGGCAGGCGATGGACGACGGCACATGGCCCCTTATCCGCGACATCGTCGAGTCCCAACACCGCCTCACCTACCTGCCCGCCGGTGAGTTCACCGAATCGCTCCGCTCGGGTCGCAACGCCGGCCTCAAGCATCTGCCCGGCACCGGTGACGACCTCTACACACGGCTCGAGCAGAACCCCGAGCTCGAGAACCTCTTCTTCCGCGGCATGACCGCATGGTCCGAGCTATCCAATCCCGTCCTGCTGGATCGGGTCAACTACAGCAACGTCGACCGGATTCTCGACGTGGGCGGTGGCAGCGCGGTCAATGCGATCGCCTTGGCGAAGGCCCACCCTCACCTCCACATCACAGTCTTCGACCTCGGGGGCGCGGTGGACGTGGCCCGGTCGGCCATCGAGACGAGCGGGCTGTCGGACCGGATCTCGGTCCACGTGGGTGACATGTTCACTGATCCCTTCCCCGAGGGGCACGACCTGATCCTTTTTGCGCACCAGCTCGTCATCTGGTCGCCGGAGAAAAATCGAGAGTTGCTCCGTCGCGCGTACGACGCCCTGCCCGATGGCGGGCGTGTCGTCGTGTTCAACGCCTTCAGCGACGACGGTGGAACCGGGCCACTTTACACAGCCCTGGACAGCGTGTACTTCACGACTCTCCCGGCGGGCGCCTCCACCTTGTACGAGTGGCGTGAACACGAGGAGTGGCTCGCGGACGCCGGATTCGGCGATGTGACCCGCACCCCCTCTACCAGCTGGACACCGCACGGGGTCATCGAAGGACGCCGCATCCATGGACCGCGCGACCCTTCCTGATCAGCAGCCGAGCGTCGGTGACCCCTCACTCGACCGGGAGTACTCGCCGAGCACGATGGCGAAGGACATGGCGGCGACGTTGCAGCACTACCGTCGAGTCGGCGACCTCGTCCGCACCCGGCGGCAGGTGCACGAACGCATCCGGTACGGAGCGTCCGACGCCGAGATCTGCCATATCTTCCCGTCCGGATCCGGGGCGACGGCACCGACCCTCGTGTTCGTCCATGGCGGGCACTGGCAGGAGTCGAGCATCGACGACGCCTGCTTCGCGGCTGACGACTCCCTCCGCGCAGGGTTCTCCTACGTAGCTGTCGGATACGGGCTGGCGCCGACGCGGTCCCTGGAAGAGATGATCGACTCCGTCGCCCGTTCCCTGCGGTACGTCCTCGCGGACGGCCATCGATTCGGTATCGGTGGGGGCCGGATCCACGTGGCGGGCTCGAGCGCCGGAGCACACCTCCTCGCGGCTGCGCTCACGCGTTCCGACGTCCCGCGCGTGAGCACCGCGCACCTGATGTCCGGACTCTACGACCTCGCCGACATCCCGCGGACGTATGTCAACGACGCCGTCGGGCTGACCGAGGATGCGGCCGCGGCAGCCAGTCCGACACGGATGGCCGCCCCGGCCTGCGACGATGTGCACCTGTCCGTCGGCCGCTTCGAGACGCAGACATACCTGCGGCAACAGGAGCGGTACGCGACGCACCTTCGCACCCTCAACGTCCCGGTTCGGACCGAGATCGTGGACAACCACGATCACTTCACCCTGCCCCTCGCCCGATTCGACGGATCCACTTCGGTCGGCCGGGCGGCGTTCGCCGCGATGCGACGCGCCGACGCGGCCGCCGCACCGATAGGAGGGAGCCATCTATGAAGTACCTGTTTACCTCGATGCCAGTCCCCTCGCACCTCATGCCCCTGGTGCCACTCGCCCAGCAACTGCAGCTCGACGGTCACTCCGTCCTGTTCGCCACCACCGGCCCCGCATCAGAGGCCGCCCGCCGTGCAGGTGTGGGCACCGTCGACGCGGGCGGGCGGTTGGACGCCCGTGCGCCGTACGACCGCCTGCTGCAGACCCTCGCCGACGGTAACGCGGGCAAGGAGACTCTCGATGAGGATGCGCTGACGGTTCATGGCCGGTTGTTCGGTGAGGTCGGCCTGAGGATGCTCGACGATCTCGTCGACATCGGCCGTCATTGGGGCGCCGACGCCGTCGTCTACCCTGGCATCCATTCCGCAGCGCTCGTCGCCGCACGCCAACTCGGTGCGACCGCCGTGCTGCACGGGTATGGATCGCCGCTGCCGACGTTCACCCCTGCCCTCGACCACATCCTGCGGGAGCGGAGCGACCTGCCCGACTCGCTGTCCGAGGCACAGGTCGAGATCGACGTCTTCCCTCCGTCGCTCGTGAACCATGCGGAGATGCCGTGGGACAACGGCCGGCCCGAACACCGGTTCACGATGCGGTACGGGTCGTACAACGGCGCCTCGGACGTGCCCATGTGGGTGTTGGAAAAGTCCTCCACCTCGCCACGCATCGTCCTCACGTGCGGATCCACGGACGCGTTGGCTCGTCGAGGCGAGACTTACCGCCGGATCATCGAGGCACTCGACGGGACCGACTGCGAGATCGTCGTCCTCTCCGGGGGCGTCAAACTTGATCGCCTGTCCGAACCACTGCCCGCGAACGTTCGCGTGGAACAGTGGTTGCCGCTGAGTCTGCTGCTCGAACACTCCGACGCGATCCTCCACCACGGTGGCTCCGGCACCGTCCTCACGTCGCTCGCTGCCGGGATCCCCCAGGTGGGAATCCCCATGCCGGGTACCGTGAACATGTCCAACATGCAGTCGGTGGTCGCCCGTCGTGCTGGCACCACGGTCGACCTCGACGACCTCGACTCCACCGATCTCGCCGACGCCGTCCGGACGGCCCTGGCGGATCCTGCGCTGCGTGGCGCCGCCGAGAACGTGCGGGACGAAATGGCGGCCATGCCCTCCACTCACGCCGTCGCAGCCCAGCTCTCGGAGGTGATCCAGGCATGAGGGTCGCCGTAGTCGGGGGAGGCCCAGCCGGTCTCATGATCGCAGCGCTCCTGCGGAGACACGGCGTCGCCGAGGAGGTCGTCCTTTGGGAGCGCGAGCCGCTCAGGGACGTCGGCTTCGGAGTGTTGCTATCGCCCGGCGCGGTGTCGGCGCTCGGTCGGCTCGGCACCGCGGTCGCCGAGAGCGTCGCCGCTGCCTCCGTGCGAGGACGACGGATCACCGTGCGCCGCGACGACGAACAGTGGTCCAGTCCTGCCGGCCTCGAGCTAATGGCAATCGCCCGCTCCACGTTGAACCGCCTCCTCTGGCGCGAGAGCGAGGAGGCCGGGGTCCGTCTGCGAATCCACGAGGCGCCGGCGCTGGAGGCCCTGGCCCGCGTGTACGACCTCGTCGTCTGCGCGGACGGTGTGGGATCGGTGGCATCGACGAGCTGCCTCTCTGGCTCCGACACCGTCATCGGACCGCCCTTCGCCTGGCTGGGCCTGGACCGCGCCACCGAAGGGATGGAGTTCATCACGCGGCGAACCCCGCAGGGTACCTTCACCGCTCACGTCTACCCCTACTCCACCACAGCCAGCACGTTTCTTCTGGAGGGCAGGGCAGACCTCGACCTGAACCAGGTCACGGAAATATTCGGCCTCGGCATCCGGTGCGCACCCGGTCACGACTCGTTGGCGTGGCGGCGTTTCCACGACAAGACCCTGGACGTGTGGTCCCTCGACAACGTCGTGGCCGTTGGCGATGCTGCTCACACAGCGCACTACTCGGTCGGGTCCGGCACCACGCTGGCCCTGGAGGACGCCGTAGCGCTCCACGACGCCCTCTCCGCTGAGAGCGCACTGCGCACGGCACTCAAACGCTACGAGTCCAAACGTCGTCCTCCGGTCGAGGAGGCACAGTCCCGCGGGCGACTCAGCGCCGAATGGTTCACCCGGGTCGCGGAGTACACAGAGCTGCCGATGACCGACTTTGCCGCATCGCTTCTCACGCGTGGAGGACGCCTCGGCGGCCCGGCCGCGTGGCAGCGCCCAGGACCGTCGGCCCCGACCGGGGCCGCCTCGCACGCCGCAACCGAACGACACCCCGAGGAGTGACAGCGACACGGCACGGAGGAAGCGCCACGGCACCGGAGCCGTACCCACAATCACCGGTCGTCATCCACCACTCAAGGAGAGCCTCGTGAAGCAATCACGCCCATCCCTCGTCGTCCACGACGCCAGGACGAACAACCTCAAGGGCGTCTCAGTCGCGATCCCGTCCCCCGCGCTGACCGTCGTCAGCGGTGTTTCCGGGTCGGGCAAGTCGTCGCTGGTGTTCGAGACGATCGCCACTGAGTCTCAGCGGCAGCTCAACGAGGTCTTTCCGCCCTACATCCGGAACCGGCTCCCGCGATTCGAGCGGCCACCGTTCGAACGGATCGACAATCTGGCACCGGCGATCGTCGTCGATCAGAAGGGCATCGGACGCAGTTCACGGTCCACGGTCGGGACCCTGAGCGAGGTTTCCCCCATGCTGCGCGTCCTCTTCTCGCGGTACGGAGAACCGAGCGCCGGTGAGTCCACGGCCTACTCCTTCAACGCGCCCGAGGGAATGTGCCCCGAGTGTCAGGGTCTGGGCCAGGTTCTGACCGTGGACATCGAACAATTGATCGACCGTTCCAAATCACTGGACGACGGTGCCATCACCCATCCTGCGTTCGCCGTGGGGACGAACTACTGGAAGCGGTACGCCACCGCCCACCGGCACTCCGGGTCGTCCTCCTCCAAGGACCTCGGCGAGAAGCTGTTCGACGCGACACGCCCTCTCGACGAATACAGCGACGAGGAATGGGAACTACTCCTCCATGGTGGCGGATTCCAGACCGCTCGTCTTGACGACCGCGGCAATGTCGCCGTCAACGACTACGAGGGAGTCGTCGACCGGTTCACCCGGCGGTACATCGCGCCCGGACTGGACTCCCTCAAACCCCGCGAACGCGCGGATGTGGAGCACGTAGTGGAACAAGCCCCGTGTCCTGCGTGCGGAGGCACCCGCCTGTCACGTGCGGTCCTCGATTCCCGGATCCAGGGCAGGAACATTGCCGAGGTCTCTGCCATGCAGGTCACCGAGCTCGTCGACTGGCTCACGGACCTCCCCGAGGAGATGGTGAGATCGTCGGTGACGGATCCTCTCCTCACGGCCCTCCGTCGGATCAACGATGTCGGCCTCGGATACCTGTCTTTGGACCGTCCGTCCATCACCCTCTCCGGCGGAGAAGGGCAGCGCCTGAAGATCGTCAAGCATCTCGGATCTAGCCTCACGGGCATGACCTACGTGTTCGACGAACCGAGCACCGGGCTGCACGCCAACGACGTCGAACGCGTCCTCTCCCTCCTTCATCAACTGCGTGACAAGGGGAACATCGTGCTTGTCGTCGAGCACGACAGGTCGATCATCGAGGCCGCCGACCACGTCATCGACATCGGTCCCGGTGCCGGTGCCAAGGGGGGACGCGTGACGTTCGAGGGCACCCCGGCTGACCTCGCGAAGAGCAACACCCTGACAGGTGCGGAACTGCGGGAGCCGCTCACGCGTTTCCGCGCTCTCCGCGACCCGAAGCAGTGGCTGCCCGTGCGTCACGCCACGATGCACAACCTCCGCGACGTCGACGTCGACTTCCCTCTGGGGGTCCTCACCGCCATCACCGGCGTGGCGGGGTCCGGCAAGTCGACCCTCGCCACGAAGGTCCTGCCCCGGCAACACGATGTCGTCCTCATCGATCAGAGTCCGGCCGGTATCAACCCCCGATCGACACCGGCGACCTACGCCAAGGTGTGGGACAAGGTGCGGCGCGTCTTTGCCAAGGCCAACGGCGTGGGCGTCGGCCTGTTCAGCTTCAACGGTGACGGTGCCTGCCCCGCCTGCCGAGGGCGCGGCGAGATCACCCACGACATGGCCTACATGGACCCGATCACGGTCGTTTGCGAGACCTGTGAGGGTCGCCGCTTCTCCCCGAAAGCCCTCCAGTACACGGTGGACGGGCGCACCATCGCCGACGTTCTCCAGATGACGATCGACGAGGCGGTCGACGCCCTGCACGACGACGGCATCGGTGCCCGGCTGACCTCCTTCGTCGACGTCGGTCTCGGATATCTGACTCTCGGCAGGCCCCTGTCGGAACTGTCCGGCGGGGAGCGGCAGCGAGTGAAACTGGCCAGTCGCCTCAACGATCACGGTGCTGTGTTCGTCTTCGACGAACCGACGTCGGGCCTGCACATGGCCGATGTACGTAACCTCGTCGGCCTCTTCGACCGCCTCGTCGACGCAGGTAACACCGTCATCGCGATCGAGCACGACCTCGACGTCGTCGCCGTCTCCGATTGGGTCATCGACCTCGGCCCCGGGGCCGGGGCCGCCGGAGGCCACGTGGTCTTCGGTGGCAGACCGGCGGCCCTCGCCTCCGAAACCGACAGCGTCACAGGCCGCCACTTGGCCAGAAGGAGCTGACCAGCATGACGACCCCTACGACCGACGCATCCGCGACGGACCTGTTCACGGCGACGGTCCCGAAGGCCTTCGCGAGCACCGTCGCCACCCTCGGCGACCGTGAAGCTCTCAGCAGCGCGGACGTGCGCTGGACCTATGCCGAGCTCGACGTATTGGCCCGCAGGTTCGCGACCGCACTCCAGGCGCGCGGCCTCACCGCGGGGCAACGGGTCGGGGTCCATATGGAACGCCGCCCCGAGCTTTACCCGCTCTTCATCGGCATCCTGCAGGCTGGCCTCACTGTCGTCCCGTTCAACCCAGGTCACCCAGAATCCCACCTCATTGACCTCGTCAGTGTCGCCCGGCCCGATCTCACCGTCACCTCCGGGAAGGACGTGCCCGGGGTCGACGCCGCACAGGTCGTGCGGCTCGAGACCCTTCTCGAGGAAGCCCTGACACCTGCGGATCTATCGACTCCCGGACCGGGCCCCGAAGACCCCGCCTTCATCCTCTTCACCTCGGGGTCCACGGGCCCACCAAAGGGCGTCGAGATCGTGCACCGGGGACTGGCCCGTGTCTGTCGGGGGCTCAGCGGCTACGAACCCGGGCCGGGTGATGTGTTCCTGCAGCTAGCTCAGCCGTCGTTCGCCGCCTCGACCACAGACATCTGGACGTGTCTGTTGCGAGGGGGGCGGCTCGTCGTGCCACCCCCGGAGGCTCCGAGCCTGTCTGAGATGGCACGGATCGCCGAATCGGAGAAGGTCACCGTCCTCAACCTGCCCGTCGGCCTCTTCAACCGACTCGTCGACGGCTACCCCGAGATGGTGGCGAGGGCGCGCTGGATCATCGTCAGCGGTGACTTCCCGTCCAAGGACCACCTCGTCCGCGCCGTCGACCTGACAAAGGGGACTGTGTTCAACGCCTTCGGGTGCACGGAGAACTCCGCACTGACCGCCGTGTACGAGATCACGAAGGAGGACCTGACGAGCGAGGCCGGGGCGATCCCGGTCGGACACCCCATGCCAGGCGTTGTGATGTCGGTTCGAGACGAGAAGCTACGCGAGGTTCCGCCCGGTGAGACAGGCGAGTTGTGTTTGTCCGGTGCCGGCCTCGCACATGGTTACATCGACGATCCGGAACGAACGGCGGCCAGGTTCGTCGACGTCGACGGCGCCCTCGTGCTCCGGACCGGCGACCTCGCTGTCATGCGCGACGACCGGGCCGTTATCCTCGCGGGCCGCACGGACCAGCTGATCAAGGTCCGCGGTTTTCGTGTCGAACCGCGACAGGTAGAGCTCGCCGCCGAGGCCGTTCCCGGCGTCGGCCGCGCCGTCGTCCAAAAGCATCCCGGTGACACCGCAACCGAAGAACTCCACCTGTCGTTCACGGTGCAGGACGCCGACGAGATCCGGAGCCGTCTGATGACGTCACTACGGGAAGCGCTTCCCGACTACATGGTGCCGACGCACCTGCATCCGCTGGAGCAGTTCCCGCTCAACGCCAACGGGAAGGTCGACCGCCAGGCCTTGGCCGAGGGGCTGGCGACCGAGGACACCTCGGAAGTCGCCGGTTCTGCCTCTGTGACGGCACATGCTGAGGGCGACCACGTCGCCACCTCCCCGCAGGGGGCGTCCGTCGACGGCCCGGCCGCTGACGGCGAGAGTCTCGTCGAGATCGTCACCCTGCTCGTCGGTGAGGTCACAGGCATCCGCACGATCGGTGCCGACGACGACCTGCTCGATTTCGGCGTGACGTCACTGCATCTCATCGACCTGGGAGCCCGGTTGGAGGAGTCCGTCCGGGTCCAGCTGTCTCCAGATGACCTCTTTACGGCCGGCACGCCCAGAGGGATTGCCAACCACATCCGTCACGAGCGAGAGGAGAGCTGAAATGACCGCAGACGCCGAACAGCCGGGAACCCTCAGGTGTGCGGTCTCACCGGCGCAGCCCGGCCTATGGTTCGCAACCGTCTATGGCGCGGACCCGACCGCGTACAACCAGCCGTTGGTCCTCGACGTCCCGGAGTTACTGGACCACCACACGCTTGAACAGGCTCTCCGGCAGGTACATTCCGAGCACGAAGCACTCCGCACTACGTTCACCATGGATGACGACGGAACCTTGTTCCGGGTCGTCCACGACGAGCTTTCGCCACTCGTCGACGTCCACTCCTACGAAGGTCCTGCGGACGCGGCGGAAGCATGGGCCACCGACATGGTGGACGAGGTCGCGAACGGTGTCTTCGACCTCGAGACCGGACCGCTCGTGCGGGTTCGACACCTCCGGTTCACCACGGCCCACCGCAGCCGCCTCGTGTTCAACGTGCATCACTCCGTCTTCGACGGCATGTCCTGGCGACCGTTCCTTCGCCGCCTCGAAGCGATCTACGCCCTCCTGGAGGACGGCGACGACATCGACGCCGTCGGAGACGGCGCCACAGCCAGCACTGCATACGAGCGCTGGTCGATGCGGTGGCAGGACGAGCGACAGGCAGTCCTCGGGTACTGGCGAGAGCGCCTCGCC
The DNA here is from genome assembly GCF_004151355.1 of Dermacoccus sp. 147Ba. Taxonomy (NCBI): domain Bacteria; kingdom Bacillati; phylum Actinomycetota; class Actinomycetes; order Micrococcales; family Dermacoccaceae; genus Dermacoccus; species Dermacoccus sp. 147Ba. The sequence continues at coordinate 10,886 of NZ_SEHL01000014.1, read as the reverse complement.
GGAGCCCCTGAACCACCCCGGATCGGGCTGCCATCGACGTCCTGCGAGAGCCCCCGGGACGACGTGCCCATGCTGCACTCACACCACTATGCCGCCTCCGTGGAGCTGTCGGACGAGCTCACCGAGCGCATTCGGGAGTTCTGCCGTGCTCAGCGCGTCACTACGAGCATGTTCTATTCGGCCGTGTTTGCGACGGTCCTCCATCGGCAGACCGGCCGTGAGGACGTGCTCTTCGGCATGCCGGTCACGATGCGTGAACCGGAAGACTCCGACACGATCGGCCACCTCACCAACACCATCACCCTCCGCAGCCGGACCGGGGCGGAGTCGACGGCGGCCGACATCCTGTCCGGAGTCCGGTCGTCCGTCCTCGAGGCCCTGCGGTACCGACACGCGCCACTCGACGCTGTCGTCGGGGCACTCCGCCAGGACACCGACCATGACTCACGTGCAGAGCCCTTTTCGGCCATGATCACCGTCATGCCGGCAGCCTCCCGAGAGCTCGAACTGCCACGATGGGGTGTTGACACATGGGAGTACCGACCCGGTGGCTCCAAGTACGACCTGGCCCTCGTGGTCAACGAAGGGGCCCAGCGAGACACACTCATCACGGAGCACACTTCCGCAGCGACGGGGGCCGACGATCTCACCCGTCGTCTGGCGGATCGTTTGGTCGCCGTGGCGGAACAGATCCTCACGTCACCACAGACGCCGCTCGCCGACCTCGACCGGCCCGAACCAACTCGGGACACTGAGCTCGCGGGACTGTCGCGGCGCAATGACGCACCGGAGATCGGCACGGAGCTGACTGCGGACCTGTTTGTGGCGACGGCGGAGACGTCCGGATCGAGCATCGCCCTTATCACAGAGAACGAGGAGCTCACGTACGCCGAGTTGTCCACACGCGTCGATGCCGCAGCCCGTGGTCTTGCCTCCAGAGGGGTGCGGGACGGCCACCGCGTGGCCCTCCTCCTGCCACCCGGTGCCGACCTCATCGTCGCCGTGCTGGGGACCCTCCGCGCGGGCGGAGCCTACGTCACCCTCGATCCGACCCAACCCGCCGAGCGAACCCGATCGACCTTGGAGGACAGCGACCCCGACCTCGTCGTCGCGAGCGGCCCGGCGGCTGTCCCCGACGATCGGGACGTCCTGCAGCTCTCCGACGTCGAGACGACGGACGAGGACGTCGAACTGGCCGGACGCAAGAAGCCCTCGGACACCGCTTATGTCGTGTTCACCTCGGGTTCGACGGGGCGTCCCAAGGGGGTCCAGATCACCGAGGCCACCCTTTCCAACCTCGTTCACGCGCAGAACGAACTCTCAGGAGGACGTCGCCTGCGGACTCTGCAGTACATGAACCCCGCGTTCGACGTCTTCGCCGAGGAAGTTTTCGGGACGTTGTGCACCTCCGCAGCTCTCGTCATCCCGCCGGCGTCGGCCAGGACAGATTTCGCAGAACTCGCCGACCTGCTCGAGCGTCACCGGGTGGAGAGAATTTTCCTCCCCTACGTCGCCTTGAGGGAGCTTGCCGCCGTGTTGGCCCATGGAGGTCCTGCCCTGCCCGACTTACGTGAGGTCTACACAACCGGGGAACGCCTCGTCATCACGGATGATCTCCGTGCGATGTTTCGGCAGCGTCCGGACGCTCGACTTGCGAACGTCTACGGACCGTCGGAGGCACACCTCTGCACGGGAGAGTGGCTCAGCGCCGACGTCGACGTCTGGCCGACCTTCCCCCCAATCGGTCGTGTGGTGCGGGGGGTCGATGCCCGAGTCCTGGACGGTGACCGCCCGGTTCCCGTCGGGGTCCAAGGCGAGCTCTGCATCGCGGGCCCCGTCGTCTCTCCCGGCTACATCGGACGGCCCGAACAGAACGCGCGCAGTTTCGTGAACGACCCGCTGGTCGACAGACAGCGGATGTACCGGACGGGTGACGTCGTCGTCCTCACCCCCGACGGTCGCATCCACTGTCTGGGCCGTGCTGACGACCAGGTCAAGATCCGCGGGTTCCGTGTTGAGCCTGCCGAGGTCGAGGCCATCATCGAACGGACGCTCGACGTCGACAAGGCCGCGGTGGTCGCCGTCCCCGCGGGGTCGGACCGGACGTTGCACGGCTTCGTAACCGCGTCGAGGGACCTTCCTACGGATTGGCGGTCACGCCTCACCGCGACGACACCGACCTACCTCGTCCCTCAACGTCTGACAAGGGTCGATGACATCCCGGTGACCGCGAGTGGCAAGACCGACCGGGCGGCCCTCGCAGCGCGTATCGGCGCCGATCCGACTGATGGGGATCCACATGGAGACCTACCAGCCCCCGACAGGATGAACGACCGCCAGGCCGAGATCGCCCGACTGTGGGCCGGGCTGCTCGGGGCGGCACCGACCTCGATCGACGACGACTTCTTCGCCCTCGGCGGTTATTCGCTCCTGGCGGCGAGACTACATCGCGCCGTCCAGCAGCGGTTCGGCGACGAGATCACCCTGTCACAACTCATGAGCACCCCAACCGTGCGGGGAATGGCGGAGCGTCTCCAAGGAGGCGGGATAGATGCCCTAGACCTCGCGGGGGACGCCACCCTACCCGCCGGGTTCGAGGTCGCACCGCGGCGCACCGGGTCAGGTGATCTCGTCTTTCTGACCGGGGCGACCGGGTTCCTCGGAGTACATCTGCTCGACGAACTGGTCCGGGCGGGACGACATGTGGGGTGCCTCGTGAGGGCTGCCGATGAGTCCGAAGGCCGCGAACGGTTGCGGAGCGCCTGCCTCGACTACGCCCTGGATCCGGGACTTGCTGATTCCGTGCGTATCCTCCCGGGAAACCTGTGCGACGACATCGGTCTCCGACCCCAGGATGTCTGCGAAGTCTTCCACGCCGCCGCCCACATCAACTTCGTCGCACCCTACGCTTCGGTGCGTGGCACGAACGTCGACGGGGTGCTGAAACTGCTGGAGTTCTGCGCTGCGGACAGGGTGCCGATGCGGCTCATGTCCACGGTGGGAGTCTTCCCCCCGGACTCGACCCCCCCGGTCGTGAACGAGTTGACCGTTCCGGGCGACCCGGCGTCGCTGGGCATCGGCTACTCCCAGAGCAAGTGGGTGGCGGATCATCTTGCCTCTGCTGCCCGCGATGCGGGTCTTCCGGTGACGATCCATCGCATCGGCCGAATCGGTGGGCACAGTCGAAGCGGCGCGTGTCGACCAGACGACTTCCTCTGGCTGCACCTGAAGGCCATGACGGAGGTCGGTTCCTTCCCGCGGGACCTTGCCGACAAGCCGCCTTCGGACCTCCTCCCGGCGGACTATGTCGCACGAGCGGTGCGGTTGTTGTCCGAGAAGGACGGCGACGGATCGTGTTCGACGTGGCACCTGCACAACGCACGCCCTCTGCCCTGGGACGAGGCCGTCCACGCCGTCCGTTCCCAGGGGTACGACCTCACCGCCGTCGATCCAGACGACTGGTTAACAGCGGTCGAGAGGGTTGCGACGGACGACGGAGCCAACACCAATGCAGAGTTGGCCTCCCTGGTGCCCATGATGCGCGAAGGCGTGATGCGCCTCGGGAACCAACGGTTCGACAACACCCGAACCCAGGAGGCGCTGTCTGCTCTCGGACACCCCATCCCGTCAGCCGACTCGGCCTGGCTCCACCGGATGTTCGCCTACTTCGCCGCTCGTGGAGCGGTAACCCCACCCACCCCTACCCCTCAAAACGGCAAGGAGCGACGTCATGTGTGATCGGTCGGACTCGGTACTAATCGTCGGTGCCGGTCCAGTGGGCTGCGCCCTCGCCCTCAATCTTCGACGTCTCGGCGTGTCGGTCTCCATCGTAGAGCGCAGAACCGAGCTCTCGCAGACTGGTTCAGGGCTCTCCTTTAATCTGACCCTGACGGAAAGAGGGATGCGCGGTCTGCCTGATTCGGTCCGACGACGCCTGTACTTGCGGGGCGCTGTCCTGAACAAGCGAATCATCCACCACCGGGACGGGGGGATCTCGACGCAGCCCTATGGGACGTCGGTCGAACATCACCTCCTGTCCATCCCCCGATCTCGTCTGCAGGACCTGTTGCAGGAGGAGGCGACGAATGCAGGGGCCTACATTCGATACGGCACGGCCTGCGTCGACGTGGACTCGCAACGTCCTGCCGTCCTCGTCGAAAGTGCCGATGGTGAGCGTGAGTGGCTCACCGCCGACCTGATCGTCGGTTGTGACGGTGCGGAAAGCGCTGTCAGAACTGCGATCGCGAGGGCCCATCCGACTGAGGTGGTAGTCGACACCGCGCACATTCCTCACGGACACGCCGAGATCACGATGGACTTCTCTGGCGCGGACCCGAGCGGGATGCATCTGTGGCCTCGGGGAGACCACTTCCTGCAGGCCCAACCCAACTGCGACGGTACGTTCACCACGAGCCTGTTCAAGCCACTCGACGACAGTCGCAGCTGGTTCGAGGGCCTGGCGGAGCCGGAAGAAGTCGCCGACTACTGCTCGAACGAATTCGGCGACGTCGCCGGCTGCATGGCGCACGTCGAGACTGAATTGACGCAGCGAACTCCCGGACAGCTGCGCCTTGTCAGGATGAATCCCTACCACCACGGTCGAACAATCCTCGTGGGCGACGCCGCCCACACGGTCGTTCCCTTCCTAGGTCAGGGAATCAACTGCAGTTTCGAGGATGTCGCTGCGGTGACACGGCTTGTCGAACAGGCAGCACTTTCGGGAGGGTTAGCCCGGTCAGCTCCAACGTTGACGCAAGAATACAGCGCCGAGAGGACCAGCCCAGGCCACGCGCTGGCTGACCTTTCCATGCGCAATCTTCAGGAGTTGTCCAGCGACGTCGACGATCCCGGGTTCCACGCACGCAAAGATCTTGAGCGCCGCATCCACGAACAACACCCGGAATTGTTCAATCCGCTGTACCAAACAGTGGCCTTCTCCTCGACCCCTTACGATGTCGCGCAGCGCGCCCATGCCGAACTGAGCGAGATGTTGGACGAGGTCTGCAACAATTATGACATCGCCCGCGAATCGGACTGCATCATCGCGGAGTTCGTCCGTCGCTGCACCGACGCCGGTGTCGGAAACAGCCACGCCCGGGTGTCCAGCTGCGATTCGAGGACATCGGCGGCTACCGGCTGACTGCGCTCGTCACCAATACGACCATGAGTCAGAGGCTGACCTGGAAGGGTCGCCGTCCTTGCCTCACCTTGGCAGCAAACTCGGCCCCATCACTGGATCGCCCGTGGAAGACGACGACCGCCGACAGCGGCATCTCGGCCACTGTCGTACTCACCTGCAAAGATCGACCCCGCTCACATGGCAACAGCGCCGACTACGTCGACATCCTCACCCGATGAAATTCTGGGCTTAGTGTGAGAACCCACCGTTGAACCGGAATCCCACACCGCGAACTGTCAGGATCAAGTCCGGTGAACCTATTTTCTTCCGCAGGCTGCTGACGTGTGTGTCGATGGTGCGACTGGCGAGGGGGGTGAGATCTGCGGCATCGTCCGGGTAGTCCCACACTCGCTGCATCAGCTCCCCCCGCGTGAAGACCAGGTCCGGTTCGGAGGCGAGAAGAAATAGCAGGTCGAACTCTTTCGGTGTCGTCTCCACGAGTTCATCGCCCATGCGCACCTCCCGGAGCGCCTGGATCAGGGTCAGTTCCCCCACGATCAGGATCGGTGACGACCGCTTCTGCGTTCTGCGCAACAGTGCCTGGACACGGGACGCTAACTCCCGAGCACGGTATGGCTTGTCCATACAGTCGTCGCATCCTGCCTCCAAGGCGAGGACGCGACTAAGTTCGGCGGGCTGAGTGAAGCCGATGAGGGGAATAGTGCTCGACCGGCGGATCTCGCGGCAGAGGGTCAATCCGTCGAATTCCTGAAGGTCGGTGTCGACCAACACGACGTCGACGCTCGACAGCTGTGCACCGAGATTCGTCACGGTGTCGGAACAGGAAGCCGAATAACCGAATCTGGACAGACCGGCGATGATGTCGTCGACACCGTCACAGTCCGCCACAAGCAACAAGTGCGGGCTTTCCGCCATCACAATACGCTCACACCTCCACGGCCACCGCGGCCCACATCCGGCAACACGGGTGGGGTGGCCCCTTGTCGTACCAGAATCGTAGTGCCCTCGATCGTCTGGCGGAGCCGTGGGAGTGCTCAGACAGCTGACAACTCGCCTGGGGAGGCCCAGGTAGCTGACACGGATCAACCTGAGCGATGGCTCAAGCGAAAGGTCCCGACTGGGAAGTGCTCGCACGGATGAGCTCACCACTGGAATGGGAAGCCAGCTGGGACTGCTGCACGGATAGGTGACACCGTGACCTGACCTATGGCTCGGTTTCCAGTTGACGTCGCTAGCCGACGGTCTTCATGGAAGGCTCAGCACATGCCCAGTCCGTACCCTCCGGAGTTCCGCGCTCGTGCGATCGCTCTGGTCCGCGAAGGCCGTCAGGTCAAGCAGACCGCGCACGATCTCGGTATCCACGAGGTCACCCTCCACACCTGGCTTCGCCAGGACGACATCGACCACGGCCGCCGGCCTGGACTCAGCAGTCGTGAGTCCGCCGAGCTCCGCACGGCACGCGGCCGCGTACGGCAGCTTGAACAGGAGATCGCGATCCTCCGCCGTGCCGCGACGTGGCTTGATGAAGAGGAAGGAGTGGACCCAAAAGGGCGCACCGGTGATCGACCGACTCGTCGACGTCGGAGCCCCGGTCCACACCTGCTGCCGCCTGCTGGGCGTCTCCCGGCAGGGCTACTACCGCTACCGGAAGCGTCCCACCAGTGCCACCGAGCTCCGCCGCCGCTGGCTGACCGGCTTGATCCGCGAGATCCACATCGCCTCTCGCGGCACCTACGGCTACCGTCGGATCCACGCCGAGTTCACCATTGGCATGAACATTCCCTGCTCGAGCCGCCTCGTCTCAGTGCTGATGACCCGCGCGGAGATCGGAGGACTCCCTGGGCCGGTGCGTATCAAGCGCCTCAAGGGAGTCGCCACGGCAGATGACCTGGTGAACCGGAAGTTCCATCGCCTGGCTCTGAACGAACTGTGGGTCACTGACATTACCGAGCATCCCACTCGAGAGGGCAAGGTCTACTGCGCCGCGGTCCTGGATGCCTGCAGTCGCAAGATCATCGGCTGGGCCATCGACTCTAAGCAGGACTCCACCCTGGTGGTGAACGCCCTGGACATGGTCATCCGAGCACGCCAACCGGCCCCCGGAGGGGTCGTGCATGCAGACCATGGAGTGCAGTTCACCTCGTGGGTCTTCACCCAGAAGATCCGCTCCGCGGGCCTGTTGCCCTCGTTCGGCACCGTCGGCGATGGCCTCGACAATGCGATGATGGAATCGTTCTGGTCGAGCATGCAGATCGAACTGCTCAACCGGAAGAAGTGGAAGACCCGGGTCGAGCTCGCGAACGCGATCTTCGAGTACATCGAGGTGTTCCGGTGTTCTACAACCGTCGCCGCCGGCACTCCTCCCTCGAGTACGCGACACCCCACGACTACGACCTCGCCCGCACCCCGCGGACACTCACCACTACCGGAAGCAAGCGACCAAGAGTGGAAACCAAACCATAGGTCAGGTCACGGTGTCACCCGTTCGTGCAGCAGTCCCGCTCGATAGACTGCTAGGTCACCTTCGACAACAGGGTAATAGAGTTTCCATGCCCAACGACGACAGATGAGTCCCCGCTCTTGGGCAGTGAGCGATGAATGGCCGGATGCCTGAAAACTTACCCCCCAGGGGGTCTGGCGGAGTCGATGCCTGGCCAGTTCACTTCCCGCCCCCTCCAGCTTGAACCTGAGTCAACTTAACTCAGCCAAAACGAGGTCCTGCGCGTGTCGCCCTTGATGCGCTGCTGGCCGCATGTAAACGTTTACATATCGGCGATTTTGAAGGGGAGGGTCTCGTGGCCACCAAGAAGGCAAAGTCGGGGATGGGCGGGCTTCAGCTCAAGCCTCGCCAGGCCGGGGAGAGCACGCACAGCGACTCACCGCTGGTCTCCGCCGTCCGTGGGGGAACTGAGCAGCGCGTACGGCGCTTGCGTCTCGACGAGATCGCGAACAACCCTGAGAACCCCGTTGCGCGTAGCGAGGATGTCCTCGACGAGCTCGCCAACTCATTGAAGCAGGTCGGTCAGCTTCAGCCGGGCCTCGTCGTCAGCGCTAGCGAGTATGTCGCCGCCCACCCGGAACACGCCGCGGCCATCGGTGGCAAGAAATGGGTACTCCTCGCAGGCCACCGCCGTAAGGCGGCAGCTGAGATCGCTGGTCTTCAGGAAATCGAGGTCCTTGAGCGCACGAGTGACCGCATGGACGAGACGCTCATTCATGAGAATCTCCATCGTCGCGCGCTGACGCCGATCGAAGAGGCTTCGAGTTTCCAGCGTGTCATGGAGCGCAGCAACTTAAGTCAACGCCAGATGGCGGAGCACGCTGGCGTCTCACAGACCTACCTCGCACGTCGCATGCTGCTGCTCAAACTGCCCGAGGTACTCCAGGCCGCGATCGACCACGGACTCGTCGCGACATCCGTCGGCGTCAGCCTCGTCCGCGACGAAAACGAAGATACCCTCAATGCCCTAGCCACTCGCATTGAAAAGGACGACGCCGATCTTTCTCACGACTGGGTGTTGCCGGCAGCCCTCCGCGAGGCCCGCGCCGAGGTGCGCGAAAAGAATGCTGTCGAAGAGGCCTCAAAGAAGGCAGCCGACGAAGGCGTCACGATGATCGCTAATCCCGCTGAAGCCTTCGGCCAGAACCGCATCTACGAGCACCAGCTCACGACCGACGAAGAGATCGAAGAGGCGCGCTTTCGCGGCGACCTCGCGTACGTCCCAGCAACAGCTGTTCACGCCGACGCGCCGGTGGCGGTCCGCACCTCGAAGGCCGAAGGCGACGCTCCCACGAACAAGGAGACCCAGGACGAGATCGCGTGGCAGAAGAAGAACGCCGCCACGGCCAGACGCGCCTTCATCTTAAAGATGGTCGAACGCAAGCCGTCGACGAGGGAAATCGTCGAAATCCTAGCCCTGGCGATGCTCAGCGGCTCCCATCTCGGCGCCCAGGTGACGAGCTCGGCGCGCAAGATCGCGCAGAACGTCGGACTAAAGCCGGAGGCCGATAAGGACCGGGAGTGGCGCATGCAGTTGCTCAAGGAGAAGCCGAAGAAACGTGAGCACCTGGCGTGGATCACTGCCATCACCGCGCTGGAAAAGCCGATGCGCAACCCGACAGGTCCGTGGACTGAAGCGATGGTCGAGTTCATGGACTACCTCGTGGATCACGGTTACGAGATGTCGGATTGGGAGAAGTCCGAGATGACTAAGGCGAAGAAGGAGCAGGCGTGAAGACCATCGCAGTAGCCAACGCCGCAGGGTCGGCCGGCAAGACGACATCCGTCGTCACGCTCGCCGCGCTGCTCGCGCCGACCAAGCGCGTCGTCGTCATAGACCTCGACGGCCAAGCCAACAGCACACAGTGGCTCGGAATCAACCCGAGCACACTTAAGCACACCGTCGGCGAGGTCCTGCTCGGACGCTGCACGCCGAATGAGGCCCTCATGGAGACGAACACCGAGAACGTCCGACTCCTGCCGTCGGCGTCATCGGTGAACGCCGATATCGTAAATCTTCGTGACGAGGTTGGGCGCGAGATGCGTCTCAAGAGTGCCCTGCGCAAGATCGATGCTGACATCGTCCTGCTTGATTGCCCGGGGACGATCGGCCTCGTGACGATCGTCGCGATGGTTGCAGCTGACGTTGTTGTTACCGTGACACAGCCGACCCGCAAGGAACTTGAGGGCATCAGTGAACTGGAAGCGACGATCGAGTCGGTTGCTTCCAGTTATGACTCAGACCTCAAGCTGGGCGGCATTATCCCGTGCATCGTGCCACCACCGTCAGCTGGTCGCTTGTACGTCGACGGCATGGAGCTCGTGCGTGAGAGCTACGGCAAACTCGTGTCACCCTCCATTCGTCGAGCCGTCGCAGCCGCTGGCGCTTACGCCCACAGCGAACCCCTACCGGATTTCGCGCCATCTGAGGGAATCACAGAGGACTACCGAAAGGTCCTTGCACACCTCCAGGCGCTGGGGGTGCTCTAACGTGAGCGGAGCACGCCAGCGGATGACGTTCTATGTCTCCCCGGAGATTGCCGCTCGTGTGCGTGGAGCGGTAGTCGGTCTACGCCAGCAGAATGTGAAAGTCTCTCTTGCTGATGTTGCTGATGCTGCTCTAGACCACTATGTGGCCCAGCTGGAAAGGGAGCACAACCATGGTGCTTCTTGGCCTGATCCGGGCCCGCTCCACGGTGGCCGCCCGACAAAGGCCCACCCGGTTGAGGGTTGAGTTAACTTGACTCATCCTTCTTCCAGGGGTTCGTGCCTTGCATGAGTCGGGTGGTTTCACGCCTGTGACGCTGCCAGGTGGCCGCGTAGGTCATTCTCAGGGGCTTTGGTAGGGACCTCCACCAGAGAGCACGTTCCATCTGGCGAATCCGGTAAGCATCCTCACCGAGGGAGCTTTGCCATGCAATACGGCGCTGTTCTAAGTCGATGCCTCGTCGCAAGTCTCGTCGCGTGAGTTCTCGTTTCAACTCGTACTGTTCGTGAGCGCTCAGCCTCTGGAACCGCTCCGAGAGGCGGGCAAGACGCGCTGCTCGCTCTCTGTGGGAGAGCCCCTGCCACCAGCATTGTGCGCGAGTGTGGGTCGCTGCCAAGGCGCGGCGACGCTGGTGGGCCCAGGAGGATGTTGAGGAGCGGAAGCTCAGTCGCTCTAGGGCTACAGCCTCGCGGAGCGCTGTGTAGTCGTCACGCGTTGGGGGCAGGCTGTCGAGTCGGGTCCAGCCGCCGTCGGCGTCG
>NZ_SEHL01000013.1:0-44711 GCF_004151355.1 Dermacoccus sp. 147Ba | reverse complement strand
ACGAAACTCGTGCGGTGGGGGCATGTTCTTGCGCGAAAGCCCGTCGTCTCCGCTATGACGTGGATCAGCCTAACCGCGAGGAGCGGCTGAGTGGTGGAGCGGCCGCGCGTCTCGTGATCGGGCTAGGTCGCAGTGCGCTACCCGGCGTCGGCCTCCATCAGGGCTGGTCGCGTGAGAGAGTCCCAACCATGAGCACATCTCCCCTCAGCGGCGTCCGCGTCGTCAGCCTCGCGCCGAACCTCCCGGGGCCCGCGGCGGCCATGCACTTCGTCCGGCTCGGGGCGCAGGTGACGAAGGTCGAGCCGCCGAGTGGTGACTTCATGGAGGCCGCCGCGCCCGCCTACTATCGTGAACTCACCGCGGGGCAGGAGATCGTCACGCACGACCTCAAGTCCGACGAGGGCAAGGCAGCCGTTGCGGAACTGCTCGCCGACGCCGACATCCTGCTCACCTCGTCGCGCCCGTCGGCCCTCACCAAGCTCGGCCTCGGCTGGGACGCTCTGCATGCCGCCCACCCGCGGCTCGTGCACGTCGCCATCGTCGGGCACCCCGGCGACGAAGCCGAGATCGCCGGCCACGACCTCACCTATCAGGCCGTCAACGGAACCCTCGACCCACCGTCGCTTCCCCGCGTCCTCATGGCCGACCTCGGCGGCGCCGAACGCGCCGTCTCCGCCGGCCTCGCCGCCCTCGTCGAACGCTCCCGCACCGGCACGGGCAGCTATTGCGAGGTCGCCCTCAGCGACGTCGCCTACGACTTCGCCGCCCCCGCCCGTCACGGCATGACGACGCCCGACGGCCCACTCGGCGGCTCGCTGCCGCAATACGCGCTCCACCGAGCATCCGACGGCTGGGTCGCCGTCGCCGCCCTCGAGGGCCACTTCTGGACCCGCTTACGCGACGCCCTCGACCTGCCCGACGGCGACGACGCAGCCGGCGCCCTGAGCGCAGCCCTCGCCACCCGCACCGCCGCGGAGTGGGAGGAATGGGCGCGCGAACGCGACATCCCGATCGCCGCCTGCGCGGCACCGTCGAAGGGGCAGCACTGATCCGCTGACCGGGCGCGGGCGTCAGGCGCGTCGGAGCACCCGCAGCGAGCCGGTCACACTGACTTCCTCGAAGCCCTCGGCCAGCGCCCGCTCCACGACGTGCCAGGGCGCCTGACCGCCGTCATTCGGGTCGGGGAAGACGTCGTGGACGGCGAGCAACCCGCCCGGCGCCACGTGCTGCGCGAACGCCGCATAGTCGTGCTGCGCCATCTCCTCCACGTGGTTGCCATCGAGGAAGAGGAACTCCACGGGAGTGCTCCACCACGCGGCCACCTGCTCCGTCGTCGCGACGACGGCCGAGACGACATCGCGGACGTGGTCGTCCCAGGTGCGCCGGAAACTCGGCAACGTGTCGAGCAACCCCGAGTGCTCGTCCACCATCGTCGTGTCGTGCCACTCCCACCCCGGCTGGTTCTCCTCGCTGCCGTGGTGATGATCGACCGTGACGATCTGGGTACCGCCCACCTCGCGGGCCGCCTGCGCGAGCAGCACTGTCGACTTGCCACAGTAGGTGCCGATCTCCAACCACGCGCCGGGGCGAGCGGTGCAGGCCGCCTCGAAGAGCGCACGGCCTTCGTCGAGCGGCATGAAACCCGTCGTCGCGTCGAAGGCGTCGAGCACGTGCTGAGGCAGTTGCGGGGTCATCGTGTCTCCTGCATCGAACGGGGGAGGGCTGAGTCGGTCGAAGGGGCGGACGCTGCGTCACCGGTTTCGGGCCACGTCATCGCGTGGAAGAAGTTCGCCGCCGGCGTGAGGCCGTCGAGGGCATCGGCGGCGAGCAGCACCGCCCCGGCGGTCCAGCCGGTGCGTTCCTCGGGCCAGATCGCGTCGTCGTCGACGACGTAGCCGGTCCAGTACGCGCCGTTCCCGTCACGCAGTCTTTGGATCTCGGCGAGTACGCGGCGTGCCTGCTCACGCGCCCGCGCCTCGTGACGTGTGCCGTCGAGGCAGCACAACGCCATGACGAGTTCCGCGCCCTCGCCGCCCGTCACCCACGGCCGATCGTCGACGCACCGCACGCCCTCACCGACCCAGACGAACCGGGCCCAGTCGGCCTCCAGCCGTGCCCACGCGGCGTCACCCGTGAGCGCGCCGCCTAGGACGGGGTAGAACCAGTCCATCGAGAAGCGGTCACGGTCGGCGAAGGCCTCGGGCGCGCGCCGCACCGCGTCAGCGAGCCGGCGCGCAGCCTGCGGCCACTCGCCCGGCTCGTGCCCCAGTCGCCGCGCCAGCGCGCACGCCGCCCACAACGACTGCAGGATGCTCGCGTTGCCCGTCAACAGCGCGTGATCACCCAGGCCACCGCGCGGGTTGATCGCCCACGCGATGGTGCCGTCGTCGCGCTGCGCCGTCAGGACGTGGTTGATCGCATCGCGCACCATCGGCCAGTACCGCGCGCCGACCTCGTCGTCACCGGTCGCGAGCACGTAGTGCCACACGCCGACGGCCGGGTAGGCGCACTGGTTCGTGTCGCTCTCGGCGTGGACGACGATGCCGTCACGCACCTCCATCGGCCACGACCCGTCGGGACGCTGGGTATGCGCCAAGTGGTCCAAACCCGCTCGGGCCGAGGCGAGCAGCCGCTCACCGTCGGCCTTGTCGGTCGCGCCAAAGACGACGCCCGAAACCGTCAGCCCCATGAGCGCCTCGGTGTGGTTCCACGCGTCCCACTGCCCACCGGGAAACCACGGTAGCGCGCCGTCGTCACCCTGCATCCGGGCGAGAAACGCGCCGGTCTCGGCGATCTGCGCTGCGGTGAGGGCGGGCGGCATCAGACCTGGGCGGGCTTGCGCAGGTAGACGACGAAGCTCTTGCCCATGACGGGGTTGAGCGCCTTCTCGGCGGTGCGCGTCAGCTTGGGCGCCTTCATCATGTCCCACACGAGCAGGCGGTGGTACGCCTTCACCGCGGGGTTGGTGTCGTTGTCGACCCCCACGGCGCACTTGAGCCACCAGTACGGGGAGTGCAGCGCGTGGGCGTGGTGGGTCGCGAACGCCTCGAGGCCCTGACGTTCGAGGCGCTTCGTCAGCTCCGAGCCCTTGTTGATGCGCACGTGGCCGCCCTCGACCTCGTGGTACGGCGTCGACAGCATCCAGCAGATCTTCTCCGGCCAGTACCGCGGCACCGTCACCGCGACGAGCCCGCCGGGCTTCGTGACGCGCGCGATCTCGGCCATCGCGCTCTCGTCGTCGACGATGTGCTCGAGCACCTCGGAGGCGATGACGCGGTCGAAGCTCGCTTCGTCGAAGGGCATCTGCCGCGCGTCCCCGGCCACGGTGCGGTACGCGCCCGACGCCGGCACCTGACCCTCGGCGTCCATGGCGCCGAACATGGTGGAGACCTCGGCGAGGTCGTCCTCGTTGAGGTCGAACGCTGTGACGTCGCCGCCGCGGCGCAGGGCCTCGTAGCTGTGACGGCCCTGACCGCACCCGACGTCGAGCACACTCATCCCGGGCTCGACGGGGAAACGATCGAAATCAACGGTCAGCACGGGCGATCTCCTGCTCGTAGACACGGACGGTGGCGCGGGCGACGGCCCGCCAACTGTACGTGGATTCCGCACGGGCGCGCCCGTGCATCGCGAATTCGTCCCGCAGGGAGGGATCCGCGAGAAGGCGTTCGATGCCCTCGGCCAGGGCCGTCGTGTCACCCGGCTCGACGAGCAGACCGGCATCACCGCACTCGTCGTCGGGCGTGCCTTCGACGAGCTGCGGCAGTGCACCGACGCGGGAGGCGACGAGCGGCGTCCCGCATGCCATCGCCTCGACGGCCGGCAGCGAGAAGCCCTCGTAGAGGCTCGGCACGACGTGGACCTCGGCGCTCGCGATGAGCTCGGCGAGCTCCTCGTCGCTGATGCCGCTGACGAAGCGGACCTTCTCCTCGATGCCGTGACGCGCGAGCCGCCGTCGTGCGGCGCCGTTCGCCGTGCCGACGACGACGAGTTCGCTCCAGGTTTCCGCGGGCAGCTGCGCCACGGCGTCGAGGAGGACGTCGAGACCCTTGAGCGGAACGTTGGCGCTCGTGATCGTGGTGAGTCGCCCCGCCACCTTCTGCTCCGGCCTCGGCGTGAAGACCTCGACGGCCACGCCCACCGGGACGACGTGGAGGCGCTGCGGGTCCACACCGAATTCGCGGACGATGTCGTCGCGGCTGCCGTCACTCACCGTGATGATGCGGCTGCTCGCGCGGGCGACGCGGGCTTGCATGGGCACGAACGAGTACCAGCGCCACTTCGTGTACTTGCGCCACGGCGTGCGGGCGTCAGCGATTTCGAGGCGCCGGTCGGCGCTGATCGGGTGGTGGATCGTCGTGACGACCGGCAGCCCGGCGCGTTCGACGGCGAGGATGCCGGGCGCGAGGGTCTGGTTGTCGTGCAGGACGTCGAACTCGCGGACGCGCGGTGTGAGAAGGCGACGCAGACGACGCCCGAAGGTGCGCGGCTCGGGGAAGGTGCCCGAGAGCATCCCGGCGAACTCCGCGACGTCAAGGGCGTCACGGAACTCCGAGCGCGCGGGGCGGCGGAACGGGTTCTCCTCGTTGTAGAGGTCGAGGCTCGGCACCTTCTCGAGGCGCACGCCCTCGTCGAGTTCGGGGTAGGGCTGGCCGGAGAACACCGTCACCTCGTGGCCGAGCGCCACGAGCTCGCGGCTGAGGTTGCGCACGTAGATGCCCTGCCCGCCGCTGTGCGGTTTGCTGCGGTAGGACGACAGGGCGATGCGCATCGTGGGTGACCTTCGGCGGTGGGCGAGTGGACTCGCAGTTACTTTACGGGCGAGTAGGCAGACGGCGCGTCGCGGCGCCCTTGTGATCGCACCATCCGCGCAGGCAGTCCATTCGACGAATCGTTCGCCGTTGCGCAGGTCACACGGGCCGTCGCCGCGTCGGCGCCCGCCGTTGCGGCCTCCAACCCGCCGAACACCAGCGGACTTCTCGTCTTCGTGCCGTGGCAGAACACGTTCGGTTCCTCCCGCAGCACCAACGGTCGCGACGGCGCCTTCCTGCCGTACGTCCTCTACCCGACCGCGGCGCCGACGAGTGGCACCTTGACCCAGACGAGCACCGCCGCAACGGCAGGCGACCCGCTTGGTGACACCTCCTACACGCCGATGGCTTCCAGCGCGGGCGCATCGGACGACTCACGATGCTGCTCATCTTCGGCGTCGGTTCGCTGCTCATCACGTGGCCGGTGCTCGGTGCGACGGCAACGAGAAGGGCTTCCGCGTCTACCTCCTGGGCTGCGTCGCGATCTCGCTCGGGGTGTTCCTGTGGGGGCTGCGGAACAAGGAGTTCAGCCACCTCGACCGGGACTTCGGGTCGGCCTGGGACCACGACGACGAAGGCCGCCGACTCGCGGGGGAACCCGCGCGCACGGCATCGCGTCGACGTAATGGACGACGGCGGCGAGGAGATTCATGGAACACGTGCGGACGCCCGGTGCCCTCGACGGGCTGCTCATCGCCGACTTCGGGCGCGTCCTCGCCGGGCCGTACGCGACGATGCTGCTCGGCGACCTGGGCGCAGACGTCGTCAAGATCGAACGCCCCGACTGCGGTGACGACACCCGCTCGTGGGGCCCGCCGTGGACCGACGACGGCGAGGCGACCTACTTCCTCTCCGTCAACCGCAACAAGCGCAGTGAGTTCTGGGATCTGCGCTCCGACGACGATCGGGCCGCTGCGCGCGAGCTCGTGACGCGCGCGGACGTCGTCGTCGAGAACTTCCTGCCGGGCACGATGGCCCGCCTCGGCCTCGGTTAAGACGACGTCAAGGCGCTCAACCCGGACGTCGTCTACGTCTCGATCACCGGTTTCGGGGAGTCGACGCTGCCCGGCTACGACCTGCTCGTCCAGGCCGTTGGCGGCCTCATGTCCGTGACGGGCGCCCCCGACGAGCCGACGAAGGTCGGTGTCGCGATGGTCGACATCGTCACGGGCCTCCACGCGGCCGTCGGTCTGCTGGCCGCGCTGCGGCATCGCGACGCGACGGGGGAGGGCCAGCACGTCGAGGTCTCGCTGCTGTCGTCGTTGCTCTCGGCACTCGCGAACCAGTCCGGCGCGCACCTCATGACGGGCGCCGTGCCGCGCGGCATGGGCAACCGGCACCCGTCGCTCACCCCGTACGAGGTCTTCCCGACGGCCGATCGGCCGTTGGCCATCGCCGTCGGGAACGAACGCCAGTTGGCCCGCCTCGCCGACGTTCTCGGTCACCCCGAGTGGGCTGACGACCCCCGGTATGCCTCCAACGCCCTGCGCGTCGAGCACCGCGACGTCCTGGTGACGGCGATGAACGACGCCTTGTCGTCGCGCAGCGCCGGGGAGTGGGCGAGCGACCTCGGCGAGGCGGGCGTGCCTGCCGGTCCCGTCAACGACATCGAGCAGGCTTTCGCGCTGGCCGACCAGGTAGGGCTCGATATGCGTGTCGACGTCGACGGGCTCGCGCAGGTGGCCAACCCCATTCGGATGTCGGCGACGTCGGCGACCTATCGGCGCCGCCCGCCTCGCCTGGAGACGTGACGTCGACGTCGTGTCAGGCGAGGGCGACTCAGTCGAGATCGAGCTGAGGGTTTACCGTGCCCACCGTGCGAAGGCGCTCGATGACGACGCTCGCACGACGGCGAATTTCGGGACTCAACGCCTCGTCGGAGCGGGCGCTCACCGACAGACGCGTGGCGCCGTCCCGCACTCCGAGGCGAACGTAGGGCCTCTCCGCGGCACTCGATTGCGGCGTCGCTTGTAGTGTGCTCAAGGCCGTCGCGGCATCCGACCATCCGTGGGTCCGCGTCGTCGGACCCACGGCGACGGTGGCGTACGTCTGCGCGCACCGGAAGGTCAGATGAGTGCTAGTGCCATCGGTGCCGGCCGCCTTCGTCAGGGCCGCAACCGTTGGCGCGCTCACGGTGTCGAGATCCTCGCACTTCGTTGCGATGACGTCGGATTCGACGACGAAGGTAGCCTTCGCCGCAGGCTGTGCGCGGTCGGGGAGCAAGCGCGCTTCCGTCCGCGGGTTCGTGCGCGCCACGTCGAGAAAGGCGTGTGCTTGCGCCGGCGTCAGGGCTGGGCCCGAGGTGGTCACGGAGAGGCTGTTGTCACCGTTCGCGTTCAACCCGGCGGTGAAGAAGTGGATGGACGCGGGGATGTTTGCCGCCATCGGGTGCGCGCCCTCGGGGTAGCGGCTGCGGACGAAGGCCGCGGCGCCCCGAACGTTCGCGGCCGTGGCGTCGTCCGTGAGGTCGATGTCGATGTCGAACCCGTAGCGCTGACCCTTGCAGCCGTCGATGCACTCGATCGATTCCTCGGCGCGAACCCTTGCCACGCCGGGCCGCTCTTCGAGTTGCTCCTCGAGAGCATGTGCGTAGGCAGGCGCAGGCTGGGTCGGTTCGCGGAACGAGGAATCGTGCCTTGTGAGGTTGACGACGGCGACACCGGCCGCGATCAGCGCCACCACCAGGGCGAGCGCCACCATCAGCGGCCAGCGTCGGCGTCGTGTTGTTGTCATGATGTTTGGACGACAACGCCCGCGCGCCGGTTCCACGGCCCGCGCGGGCGTTCGGTTCTGGCCGGCGGGCGCGGCGGGAAGGGTTTGCCTCCGGTGTTTGTTTGAATGGTCGACGAACCACAATCTTTTTCGAGGAGCAAGGCCTGTGGCCACCATCGAACTGACCGGTGACACGTTCACCGAGACTATCGAGAACAACGACATCGTCCTCGTCGACTTCTGGGCGGCGTGGTGCGGCCCGTGTCGTCAGTTCGCGCCCGTCTTCGAGGAGGCGAGCAACAAGCACGAGGACATCGTCTTCGCGAAGGTCGACACGGACGCCGAGCAGGAACTCGCGGCGGCGGCGAACATCCAGTCGATCCCGACGCTCATGGCGTTCCGTGACGGCCTCATGGTCTTCTCCAACTCCGGCGTGCTGCCGGCGAACGCCGTTGACGACCTCATCCGTCAGATCCGCGAACTGCCCATGGACGACATCCGCGCGCAGATGGAGGCCGAAGCCAAGGGTGCAGCCCCGGCGGGCGGCGGCTGCGGTTGCGGCGGCTGCAACTGCGGAGCCAACAACGGCTGACCCAGTGGTCATCACCGACGCGATGTCATCGAGCGCCTCCAACGCCCCATCGGGGAGCTGCTGCCCACCCACATCGGCCGGATCCGCACGGTGCGTCTCGGTCTCATGATCGGCGGCGCCGTCGCACTCGTGCCGTGGGTGCTCTACGTCAGCCTCACGCTGCCCGTGCAGTACGAGGCGCACAACTGGCGCTACGCGTGGGTCGGTTTCGATCTCTTCCTCGCCGCGCTCATGGCACTCACCGCCTACTGCGGATGGCGACGCAAGCAGGTCGTCATGCCGCTGTCGTTCGCCACGGGCGTCCTGCTCGCGTGTGACGCCTGGTTCGACGTCATGACGGCGGCGGCCGCGGAGCGTGGCGAATCCCTGCTGTCGGCGGGCTTGCTCGAGTGGCCGCTCGCGTTCGTCATGATCGCCGGATCGCTGCGTCTGTTGCGCGTGGCGGCACTGCGCAGCTATCGCCTCGACGAGGGAGACTCGCTGTGGAACCTCAGTATTCCTGCCGCCTGGGTGGAGCGGACGCACCGTCACTGAGGCGTGTCAGGATGGCGCAATGACTTCGTCGTCCCCGATCGCAGCGCACCTCGTCCTCGGCACGATGTACTTCGGTACGAAGACGGACGAGGCCACCTCGTTCGCCCTCATCGACCGCTACGTCGAGGCCGGCGGCACGGTGCTCGACACCGCCAACTGCTACGCGTTCTGGGCGAATCCGAGCGGCGCCGGCGGGCAGAGTGAAGCGACGCTCGGCGCGTGGCTCCGGGCCAACCCCGGGGTGCGCGACGGGCTCACGATCGCGACGAAGGTGGCCCAGGAGCCCGTGCGTCCCGGCGACTTCACCGAGTGGGAGGGCCTTGCGCCCGAGGTCATCGCCACGCAGTTCGAACGCAGCCGTGAGCGCCTCGGCGTCGACGTGATCGACCTCTACTGGGCCCACGGCGAGGACCGTGCCACGCCCCTGACAGACGTCGTGGCCGCCATGGGCGCCCTGCACGCGAACGGCTCGGCGAGGCGTCTCGGCGTGAGCAACCACCCGACGTGGCGTGTCGAGCAGGCGCGCATGCTCGCCGAGCAGCAGGGCGTCGAATCGTGGACGGCGCTGCAGCTGACGACGAGCTACGTGCGTCCGCGCCCCGACACGCAGGTGCCGGGCAAGGATCACCGCTTCGGCTTCGTCACCGACGAGACGATCGACTACCTGCAGACTCACCCCGAGATGGAGTGCTGGGCCTACAGCCCGCTCGTGCAGGGCAGTTACGACCGCGCCGACCGTCCGTTCCCCGACGTCTACGACCACCCGGGGACGACGGCGCGTCTCGCAGCTCTCGCTGAGGTGGCCGAGGCGCACGGTGCCAAGCCGGGGCAGGTCGTGCTCAGCTGGCTCGTGCAGAGCGAGCCGAGCCTGCGACCGATCGTCGGCGTCAGTTCGCTCGAGCAACTCGACGAGGCGCTCGCCGCGCCTCAGCTCACCCCCGACGAGATGGCAAAGCTCAACGAGGCTAGCTGAGCGTCACGAGCGACGGGTCATTCGGCACGCACGACGACCATCGCGATGCCGATGCGTCCTTCGACGCCGAGCTTGCGCTGGATCGTCGCGACGTGTTGCTTGACCGTGCTCTCGCTGAGGAACAGCTCGGCAGCGATGGCCGGGTTCGTGCGTTCCGCCGCGACGAGCCGGGCGATCTCGACCTCCCGCTCGCTCAACCCTTGAAGCAGGCGACGTGCCTCACGACGCCCCTCGCCTCCGCCGTCGAGGTAGCCCGAGCGCAGGTGACCCGCGCTGCGCGCCGACATCGGGCTCTCGCCCGCGTGCGCTGCACGAACAGCGTCGTACAGCTCCTTGCTCGCGGCCGACTTGAGGATGAAGCCCACCGCTCCCGCGTCCATCGCGCGCGGCACGTACTCCTTCTCGTCGAACGTCGTGAGGATGACGACGCGCGGCGGGTGGGGCCGCTTCGTCAGCGCGGCGGTGGCGTCGATGCCGTTGAGGCGTCGCATCTGCACGTCCATGAGAACGACGTCCGGGTGATAGGCCGTGACGGCGTCGATGACCTCGTCGCCGTCGGAGGCGGTGGCGACGAGGACGATGTCGGGGGCGCCCTTGAACATGACGCGCACGAGGTCGAGCACCATCGGGTCGTCATCGACCGCGAGCACGCGGATGGGTTGTTCGGCGTTCGTCATGGGCGCTCTCTTCGCGTCGGGAGTGTGGTGAGTCATCGGGGCAGGTGCCAGGGCAACCTCGCCGTGGCGGTGTAGGTGCGGCCGTCGTCGCTCGGCCCGGCCCAGAACTGGCCACCGAGATCGTTGGCTCGCCGTCCGATGCCGGCCAGGCCACTCTGGCTGCCGGTACCCGAACCGCCGGGAGCCATCGGATTCTCGGTGGAGATGACGAGCCCGTCCCGTGGGTTGCCGTGGATGCTCAGGCGGACGAGGTTTCCGGGGGAATGCTTGCGTGCGTTCGTCAGCAACTCGGTGGTGATCCGGTACGCGCTGCGCGACACGACCGGATCGAGTGGCTTGCTCTGGTCGACGAAGACGTTCGACGAGACGGGGGTGCCCGCGTCGATGCACTCGGAGACGAGCGTCGCGATGTCGGCCAGTTCGTACGGACGCTCGCCGGCCTGGGGCCCGTGACGCAGGATCGCCAACAGCGAACGCAGGTCGGTCATCGAACCGGCCGCGCCCTGTTGGATCTGCCGGGCCCGATCTTCGACCTCCGGCGCCCCGGCTGCCTGTGCCTCGATCTCGAGCGCGTTGGCCTGCATGGCGAGGATGCTGAGGCGATGCCCCAGCACGTCGTGCACCTCCCGCGCCAGGGCTTCGCGCTCGTCCTGCTCGGCCAGGCGTCGCCCCAGATCCTGCGCGCGCGACTGAGCCTCGGCGGCGTATGTACGGGCCTGATGCGCTTGACGTTGGGCCTGTGCGGCGCGGGCGTGCTCGCGCGTCACGTCCCGACGGCTGCGCCGGAGCAGAGCCACCCCCGCGAAGGCCGCGACGAGCAACGCGGTGATGAGCACGACCTGCCACAGCGCCATCGGCTCCCACGTGCCGGGGCTGCCGTCGGGATGTTCGAGGCTGTTCCAGAAGCTCGTGCCGGCGCGCGTGCCTCGCGAGTCGCGCCACACGGCCGCGAACGTCGCCAGCGTCGCGCCCGCCGCCACACCGACCCGAGCGCGCACGTCGGGATGCCACACGATGACGCTCGCCATCGCGATGAGCGCCGGAAGGCTGTCCGCCGGCAGGAACAACGGCGGAAGACAGGCGATGACGGCGGTGACGAGGAGGGCAGCCGTCGAACGAAACCGCCAGCACAGACCCGCACACACCGCGAGTGAGGCGAAGAACGCGGCAGCAGTCAGGTCGCCGATGGTCTCGCCGGCGCGGTGACCGTAGAGGCGGGTGTCCGCATACCCGGCGGCCAGCGAGGCCGAGAGGAACGTCGTTGCGATGATGCCGACGTTCGTCCACACCCGTCGCCGCTTCGACGTATCCCCGACGGGCAGCGTCGAACTCGAAGCGGGCGCGGGGGAACTCACGGCGTCACTGTAGAGGCAGGAGGGTGGCCATCGGCCGGAACTGCCGGGGACGATCCTTCCACCCCGCCTGCAGGAGCCGGCCGCGACGAGCCGGTGCACACCCACCCGTAAGTCCCCTGCCGCCCGCCGGTCAGGTGTGCCTAGGGTGGGAAACATGACGATCAACGCCGAAGGAAACGCAAAGAACACCGAGGAGAAGCGGGCGATCCGCTGGGCTGTCGTGGGAGGCGGCCAGATCTCCCAGCAGGCGTTCATGCCGGCGATCGGCCGTACGGAGAGCTCCGAGCTGGTCGCCCTCGTCTCCGGTGACGAGGAGAAGCGCGACCGGCTCGCCGGGCAGTACGGTCTGGCGGCCTACGGCTACGAGCAGTACCCCGAACTGCTCGCCTCGGGCACCATCGACGCCGTCTACGTCGCCACCCCCGTCTTCCGCCACCGCGAGTTCGCCGTCCCGGCGCTCGAGGCCGGCATCCACGCGCTCGTGGAGAAACCGTTCGAGGTGAGCGTCGAAGCCGCCCAGGCGATCATCGACGCGGCCGAGCGTGGCGGGGCAACCCTCATGGCCGCCTACCGCCTCCACCAGGAGCCGGGCACGGTGGCCCTCGTCGAGGCGGTGCGTGGGGGCGCGGTCGGTGAACCCCGATTCTTCTCGAGCGTCTTCGCCCAGACGATCGACGAGCGCAACCACCGATCCAACAACGGCTTCTGGGGCGGCCCGGTGGCCGACATGGGCACCTACCCGCTCAACGAGGCCCGCATGCTCTTCGACGCGGAGCCGATCGAGGTCAGCGCTCACGGTGTGCGCACGAGCGATCGCGACTTCCCCGACACGGTGGCCGTCACCCTCGTCTTCCCGGACGAGCGGGTCGCGCAGTTCACCGCTGCGTACTCGACGGCGTACACCGAGAGCTTCACGCTGGCGGGCAGTGAAGGCATCATTACGTCCTCGAGCTGCTACGACTGGGGCGGTGACGTCGCCATCACCTGGACGACGACGGATGCCGACGGCAACAGCAGCGAGCACCGGTACGACCCCGTCGACCAGTTCGCCGGACAGGTCAAATACTTCGTCGACTGCGTTCGCGCCGGGTCCGAGCCCGAACCCTCGGGTGCCGAGGGCCTCTGCGACGTCAGGGTGCTCGCCGCCATCGAGAAGTCGCTCGAGTCGGGTGAGCCCGTGAGCCTCGAACCGTACGAGCGCACGTGGCACGTGACGAATGAGCAGGTGCGCTCGGTTGCCCCGGGTCACGACCCGGGCGACGACGAGATGGTCTCCGTCATCACCCAGAACCCGTGACGCCTTCGGGTGTTCACGGGCGCGCCATGCGCTGATCTCGGGGGTTGTCGGTGCCGCGCGGCACAATCGGTAGCAGTCCCCGCGATCAGGAGTGTGCCATGACCGACGAACACCCCGCTGACTCCCACGAGATCATCCGCGTCGAAGGCGCGCGGGAGAACAACCTCAAGGACGTGAGCGTCGAAC
The DNA here is from genome assembly GCF_004151355.1 of Dermacoccus sp. 147Ba. Lineage (NCBI taxonomy): Bacteria > Bacillati > Actinomycetota > Actinomycetes > Micrococcales > Dermacoccaceae > Dermacoccus > Dermacoccus sp. 147Ba. The sequence continues at coordinate 31,574 of NZ_SEHL01000013.1, read as the reverse complement.
TGCCGAAGCGGCGCCTCACCGTCTTCACCGGCGTCAGCGGCTCGGGCAAGAGCTCGCTCGTGTTCAAGACGATCGCGGCCGAGAGCCAGCGCATGATCAACGAGACCTACTCCTCGTTCGTCCAAGGCTTCATGCCGACGCTCGCGCGCCCCGACGTCGATCTCCTCGAAGGGCTCACGACGGCGATCATCGTCGACCAGGAGCGTCTCGGCGCGAACCCGCGCTCGACGGTCGGCACGGTCACCGACGTCAACGCGATGCTGCGCATCCTGTTCAGTCGCCTCGCCACGCCGAATATCGGTGGGCCCCGCGCGTACTCGTTCAACGTCGCCTCGGCGTCGGGTAGCGGCTCGCTCAAGAAGGCCGACGGCACGCGTGAGGTGCGTCAGTTCAGCGTCACGGGCGGCATGTGCCCGCGCTGCGAGGGTCGCGGCAGCGTGAGCGACTTCGACCTCGACCAGCTCTTCGACAAGGAGAAGTCGCTCGCCGAGGGCGCCCTCACCGTGCCGGGCATGACGATGGACGGCTGGTACGGCCGCATCTTCGCCGGCTCCGGTTTCTTCGACATGGACAAGCCGCTCAAGAAGTACTCCAAGAAGGAGATGGACAACCTCCTTCACAAGGAGCCGACGAAGATCAAGGTCGAGGGCATCAACCTCACGTACGAGGGTGTCATCCCGAAGATCCAGAAGTCGATGTTGAGCAAGGACGTCGAGGCGATGCAGCCGCACATCCGCGCCTTCGTCGAGCGGGTCGTCGTCTTCCGCACGTGCCCTGAGTGCGACGGCACGAGGCTCACGGAGGGTGCTCGCACCTCGAAGATCGGCGCGTACTCGATCGCCGACGTGTGCGCCATGCAGATCACCGACGTCGCCGAGTGGTCGAAGAGCCTCGACGAGCCGTCCGTCGCACCGCTGCTCAAGGGGCTGACGGAGACACTCGACTCGTTCGTGCAGATCGGTCTGGGTTACCTCTCCCTCGAACGCCCTTCGGGCACGCTGTCGGGCGGCGAGTCGCAGCGCGTCAAGACGATCCGCCACCTCGGAAGCTCGCTCACCGACGTCACGTACGTGTTCGATGAGCCGACCGTCGGCCTGCACCCGCACGACATCGAGAACATGAACGACCTGCTGCGGCGCCTGCGCGACAAGGGCAACACGGTGCTCGTCGTCGAGCACAAACCGGAGACCATCGCCATCGCCGACCACGTCGTCGACCTCGGCCCCAGCGCAGGCAGCGAGGGTGGCCGCATCATGTTCGAGGGCACCGTCGAAGGCCTCGCCGGGTCCGACACGCTGACCGGCCGCCACCTGCACGATCGCGTCACGCTCAAGGAAGCGACGCGCAAGGCGACGGGCGCCCTCGAGATCCGCGGCGCGAACTCGCACAACCTGCGCGACGTCGACGTCGACGTTCCCACCGGTGTGCTCGTCGTCGTGACGGGCGTGGCCGGCTCGGGCAAGTCGACCCTCGTCCACGGCGGGCTGGGCGGGCGAGACGACGTCGTCGCCGTCGACCAGAGCGCCATCAAGGGATCGCGCCGCTCCAACCCGGCGACGTACACGGGCCTGCTCGACCCGATCCGCAAGGCGTTCGCCAAGGCCAGCGGCGTCAAGCCGGCCCTGTTCAGCGCGAACTCCGAGGGCGCATGCGAGGCGTGCAAGGGTGCCGGCGTCATCTACACCGACCTCGGCATCATGGAGACCGTCGAGACGTCGTGTGACGTCTGCGAGGGCAAGCGCTTCAAGCCCGAGGTGCTGGAGTACGAGCTGGGTGGCAAGAACATCGCCGACGTGCTCGCTCTCTCCGTCGCCGACGCCCTTGCCTACTTCCGGGGCGAGACGAACGACGGCGCCGCTAAGGTGCCGGCCGCCGTCAAGGTCCTCGAACGCCTCGACGACGTGGGCCTCGGCTACGTGAAGATCGGTCAGCCGCTCACGACGCTCTCGGGCGGCGAACGTCAGCGTCTCAAGCTCGCCACGCACATGGGTGACAAGGGCGGCACGTACATCCTCGACGAGCCGACCACGGGTCTGCATCTCGCGGACGTCGAGCAGTTGTTGTCGCTGCTCGACTCCCTCGTCGACGCGGGCAAGAACGTCATCGTCATCGAGCACCACCAGGCCGTCATGGCCCACGCCGACTGGATCATCGACCTCGGACCGGGGGCCGGCCACGACGGGGGGCGCGTCGTCTTCGAAGGCACCCCTGCGGAGCTCGTCGCCGATGCTTCGACGCTCACCGGCAAGCACCTCGAGGCCTACGTCGCATCGTGACGGCCACGGGCCCGGCCACCGGTGATGCGAGCGACCGCCCGGCGGTGCCGGTCCTTGCCACCGCGGCGCGCACGGGGCGGGCGTGACCGCGCGCTCGCGAACCGGTGCGACGGCGCCGCGCCACGTCCGGACGGGCGTCAGCAGGCGCTGCGTCTGGCCGTCAGTTCGAGAGGCTTGATAATCGTGCTCATGCCCTTGGGTACGCGAGAGCACACGCTGGCCGCGGAACCGGAGTACTCGACGTTGAAGACAGGCTTGTTCGCCGCGAGCATCGGCGCGTAGCGGTCGCACTCGTCGTAGGCGACACATTCTTCGTTGACGGCGAAGTCGATGCTCGTCTGCAACTGCGGGAGGATTTCCAGGCTGTTCTTCAGGCCGATCGCGAGGCCCCGCTTGTGCGCGTCGGCGATGAGCTGACGTTGGTAAGCGACGGCGTCGGACTGCTTGAGGGGGAAGCCGCTCGTCGCGGCGTAACCGTCCATGTTGTCGGGGTCGACGGCGTCGAAGCCCTTCGCCTTGCACACGTCCATGCGCTTGGCCATGATCGGCGCCAGCGTGGCGCGCTGGCGCACGTCGAGCCAGCGCTCGCCCGGCCAGTCATCGAGCGGCTTGCCCAGCGTCGACGCGGGGAACTTCTTCGCGTCCGGACGCCACTGCTCGTACCCGCCGGCGTTGATGTAGCAGATCACCTTGATGTTGCGCCGGTGCAGAGCGGTGACGGTCTTCGTGCTCGTCCCCTCCCAGTCGAGGTTGTAGACCGATGCCTTGACGGAGGTGTCGAGCGCGCCGCTGTACTGGATCTGCCAACTCTGCCCACGCGCGGGCTTCCACCACGTGGCGCCCGGCTTACCGTTCGACGTTGCGGCGCTCGAGGCCGTTCCGGCGGCACTCGCGGACGACGGAAGGGCCTGGTCGTCCGTGGCCGCGCACGCACTTGTGGTGAGCGCGAGCACGAGCGCGCCCGCTGCGGGGAGCGAGGTCTTCATCGTTCCTTCACGAGTTCAGGGTGACAGTCGGCGTACGGCGCGGGCAGCGCGTCCCACGGGTTGGGCAGGCCACGGTCGGTGGCCCAGCTGAAGTGCGCCCCGCGGCTCGCGGCCAGGGCCGGCACGGAGGCGAGGTGCTCGGGTGGCACGCCGTGCACGAGGTGCCACTGCTTGTGCGGGCTGACCGCCTGCAACCACTCGGGCATCTGCAGGTGGGCGTAGTCCTGCCAGGCAGCCTCGGCCACACAGGTGACGTCGGCCGTCTCGACGAGGCGTCGCGTTGGCACGACGCCGGGGTTGGCGATGACGTGCTCGACCCCGGCACGCCGCAGCGCGTCGATCCACTCGACCGACCAGGCGCCCTGACGATCCTGCGACGGGACGCAGTCGAGCATGACGTCGTGGATGCCGTACCACCGCTGCCACTGTTCGACCTGCTCGAGCACGTCACCCCAGGGGCGCTGGCCATAGCCGACGTTGACGTACCCGACCGTCGTCGTGGCGAGCCCGCGCGCGAGCGGTTCGCGGTAGTAGGGATCCTGCGGTCCGCGGCCGGGCCCGTTCTCGATGTTGACGACGACGAAGCCGAAACCGAACGCGCCCTCGGCGAGGCGCTGCCAGGCGAGCGGAGCCTGCGCGGGGTGGATGTACCAGGGCACGGCCGGGGTGGGTTGAAGAACGTGGAACACGGGGATCACCAATTCGCGGAGTGGGAGGTGCGTCGGGCCGTGACGGCGCTGACGGTGACGAAGAGGACGAGCGAGGCCAGGAGGAGGCCGACGGCGTCGCCGGCGGGCAGGCAGACGAGGACGAGGCCGAGGCTGCCCACCGCCACTGCGGCAGCGCCGAGGGCGTTGCCGGTGCGCAGTTGAACGCCGGAGCCGGTCGTGGCGAGGGCGGTGATGAGCACGGCGGGCAGGAAGACGTGGGCGTCGTTGCGGTCACCGCCCGCGGCAGCGAGCATGTAGAACGCGGCGATGAGCCCTACGCCGCAGACGAGGCCGACGGCGAGAATGCCGAGCCCGGCCGTCATCCACCGCAACTGACGCCAGCTGTCCGTGAGGAACGCGAGGCGCTTCGCGCCGAGCAGGGCACTGTCGAGCACCGGTTCGCAGGCCGCGGAGGCCGCGAGACCAGCGATCGCCATGGGCAGCGTGAACGCGTTGCCGACGTGGGCGACGAGCACCATCAACTGGGTGATGAGCGCGAGCGTCTGAAGGGTGCTCCAAGCCAGGACGGGATGGAGCACCTCGCGCGCCAGACTTCGCGCGCGCTGCTGTTGCTCCCGGGCTGCGCTCGTGACGATGTACCCCGTCACCGCGGCGAACCCGACCACGATGACGCGGCTGACGACCGTTGCCGCGCCCGGTTCGACGACGAGCAGTACCCCCGTCAGCGCGGCGCAGGGCAGGACGGCGACGAGAAGCTGCACGGGCGAACCGATGACGACGAGAGCCGAGATCGCACAACTCCACAGGGCCCACAGCAGCGGCACCCACGAATCCACGACGAGGCAGGCGCCCGCGGAGAGCAGGAGGGAGACGGAGCCGACGCAGGCGCCGTTCACCTTCGCCTTGAGGCGACTCGCAGAGGACAGCCCCTGCCACATCGTCGCGCTGACGAGCTGCCCCGCGAGCCAGCCGACGGCGCCCGCCGTGAAGACGGCGTTCGTGTTGTACGACGTGACAGTCGCGATGCAGATGAGGACGCCGCACAGCATCGTGAGGGATCGGGCGAGCGCCTGGCTCCAGGCCCGCCTCCACGTGCGCACCTCGTCCGTGCGCTCGCGGCCCGTGAGGACGACGGCGCCGGCCAGGCGCGTGCGCACGAGCGCGTCAGCGTGCGCGAAGGTGTTCGCATAGCCGTGGCGCACCGAGCTGCGTCCCCCGAACCCCATCGATTCGAGGTGAGCGGCGGCGTCGAAGAGGTCGACGGTGTTGTCGACCGAGGCGGCGAGCTCGGGGTGCGTCTCGTCGTCGCCCGTCGCCCTCGTCCCGGTCGCTTCCTTGAGCGTCATCGACACGACTCGGCCTCCGTGGTGGTGGGTGCGGCGTGGGTCGCGGCGGCGTACTCACGTGTGGCGCTCGAGTCGGCTGCCTCGAGGGCGCGGCGGACGTCGTCGAGGTCTGCCTCGGGCACCGTGGCGGCGCTGCGCTGGTAGATGCACCGGTAGCGTGCGGTGAACTTCGCGAGGTCGAACGTCGACAGGGCGCGCTCGCGCGCACGGCGTCCCATGGCTTGCCGTTCCGCATCGTCGACGAGCAGGCGCACGAGCGCCTCACCCAGGGCCTGGGCGTCGCGTGGCGGTACGAGCAGCCCGCACGTCTCGTCGCGCCCGACGCACTCGTTGATTCCTCCGACGTCGGTGCTCACGGTCGCGCGGCCGCACATCATCGACTCGATGACGGTGTAGGGCAGCCCCTCGGAGATGCTGGACAGGGCGACCACGTGGCCCGCTTCGATGGCGGGTCGGGCCGAGGGCACCGCGCCCTCGAACGTCACGCTCGCCTCGAGGCCGCATGCGACGACGAGCGCGTCGAGTTCCGCCCGGTAGGCCTCGTTGCCGGCTGGCGTCGGGCCGAAGAGCCGCAGGCGGGCATCCGGTACCGAGTCGCGCACGATCGCGAACGCCTCGATGAGGGTGGCCAGGTCCTTGAGCGGGTCGATGCGACCCACGAAGCTGACGGTCGGCACGTCCGGCTCGCCCTCGACGGGTGGGAAGGCCGTGGCGTCGACGGCGTTGGGCACGGTGATGACGCGCTGCGCCTTCGCTCCGAGCTCGCGCTCCCATCCTGCGTTGAACTCGCTCACGGGCGTCATGAGTTCGCAGTGGTTGTAGACGGTCTGGCAGACGGCGCGCGTCATCGCCATAAGGGCGTAGCGCACGGTCCAGGGGAAGTTCGCGGCGCGCAGCGCGAGGTAGCGCTCGCGCAGGTGCACGCCGTGCTCGGTCAGGACGATGGGTGTGCCGTCCCGCCAGTGCCGGCCGAGTGCCATGAGCCCTGCCGGACCGTTCGTCGTGGCGTGGATGAGGTCGACGCTCGGCCATGACACGTTGAGCACCGCCAGAAAACGGTCGACGTGCCGCGAGACGTCCGCCGCCTGCGACCCCGACAGCGGTGGTAGGCCCGTGCCCTTCACGTGCGACGCCCAGGCGCCCATGAGCGCCTTCGTCCCCAGGCCGCCCGTGAAGTGCGCCATGAGGGGTTGGGCGTACTCGGCAGCGAGGACGCGCAGCCCTGCCGTCGCCGCCTGCAGGTCGACCGAGCGACCTGCAGGTGGCAACACGGCCGACCACAACTGGCGGTAGGCGGAGTCGATCTCCGACGACTCACCCCAGGCTCGCAGCGCCTCGAACGACCACCGACGCCTCACCTCACCCCACATGGGTTTGGCCTGGAACGAGCGGACGTTGGAGGGCAGCGACCACACGCTCTCGTGCTGCGTGCCGGTGAGCGTCACGATGGAGAACTCGTGTTCGGGTAGGTTCTTCACCAACTGGTCGCACCAGGTGCTGACCCCGCCGTGCACGACCGGGTAGGTTCCCTCGTTCAGTAACGCGACGTGCATGCTGGACTCAGCCGGCGGCCGCGATCAGGTCGCTGTCGGCGACCGGCTGTGCGACCACCCGCGTCGACGTGCCGTCCTTCGCCGTGCCCGGTGTGAGGGCAGGCGCGCTCGGGGTGGCGGGCGTCGCGGCGGCGGAGGTGTCCCACGAGGCGCTCGTGGCGAAACCGGTCGCGGTGGGCAGGGTGAACGTCTTGAGGCCGAGGCCGCGCAGGCGCACCCAGTCGGACGACTGCCCGCCGTAGCTCTGCCCGAACGTCGAAAGGCCCGAGCGGGTGCCGGACGGTGCCGTCACGGGCACGTCGATCGCGGAGAAGGAGTTGTTGAACAGCTGCAGCTTGGTGCCGGAGATCGTCGCCTGCACCTGCGAGCTCCTGGCCCGCCACGTCTGCTGACGCACGAGCTGCGTGCCCGCTTCGGCCGTCGTGACGTTGACGATGGGAGCGTTGTCGGCGTAGACGCCGCGGTAGGAGCCGAGAATGCCCTCGACGACCGGGTAGAGGATGCGGTCGCCCGTCAGGTTGCTCTGGTGGGCGTAGTGCGGGCGGGCGTCGTTGTCGAGCACGTGCCCCAGGGCGATCTGCTTCTCCTTGGGCACGATGTAGGAGTCGAACCCGTCCTGCGTCAGCGGCGTGATGCACGTGCTCGTGGCCGGGTTGTCCTCGCACAGCCCGGATCCGCCGTCGGCGCGGCTCGTGTAGAGCCAGTTGTACTCGTCGACGGCGTTAGCCTTCGTCGAGGTGTTGTAGTAGATGTTCATCGGGTGGCGCGGCACGGTCGTCGCGGAGCCGAGGACGCGCGGTTCGCTCTCGCGCGAGGCGTCCGAGGCGATCCACTTGATGCGCTGCTGCGTCAGGGCCGACGCGAGGTAGGGGTTGTCGGCCGGCATCTGCGGCAGCGACTTCAAACCCGAGTGCTCGCCGGTGACGAGGCTCGCGGCGTCGAAGTTGGGCAGCGTGTTCGTCTTGGCGTACGCGACGTTTTTGCTGATCTCGGAGGCGATCGTGGCCTGCGAGGCCCAGTTGATGCCACCCGTCGACGTCTTCGCGCACTGCCACGGCGTCGTCGAGTCGTCGTGAACACAGCCGAGGTAGGGGTGCGACCACGTGTGGTTGATCCAGCGGAACTCGTTCTTGTTGGCCAGCAACGACGCCTCGAGGGCGTCGGAGCCGGTCTCGGCCTTCTGGTCGGCCGCACCCGCGCCGTTGAAGGCGACGTCGAGCTTGACGCCGTTGGTGCGCTGCCAGGCGGCGAGCTGGTCGACGTCCTGGGCCGTCATGCGCGAGGTGGCGCCGGGCGCCGTCTCCGGGTAGGTGGCGGGGTCGCAGTCGTCGCCGACGGTGCAGTTGCCCTCGGCGTTCCACTCGGCGTCGGGCAGCAGGACGTCGTCGACCTGGACCGCAAAGAAGTTGCGCGAGTAGGACGTCGAGATGCCTCGGGTCAACCACGAGACGATGCCGTGCGAGAGCACCTTCCAGTGCTGCTGCGACGCGTTGGACGCGACGGTGCTGATGAGCTGCTCACGCCCGTCCTTGGCGTAGACGCCGAGGAGGGAGCCGTTCTCGCCCGTTCCGGGCACGGGGAGCGTGAGATACGGCGTATAGGTGGCGCCGTTGCTCGTGGCGGCCTTCTTCGCGATGTATCCGTAGCTCTCGGAAACACCGGGGGAGAGGTCGTCGAACGTGACCGATCCCTTGAGGTACTCGAAGCCGTTGGTCTTCGCTGCGCCGGACAGGTCGGCGGCCATGCCGTCGACGGCGCCGCTGTACTGGTTCTCCAGGCCGATGCCCGCGCTGGGCCAGTTGTACGCGCTGAACTCGCGCACCTTGAAGGTGCTCTCGTATCGCGCCAGGGTGGCCCGCTCGGCGGCGGTGAGGCTCGCCGGTTCGGCGCTGGGCGTCACGACACCCATGAACTTCGCCCGAGTGGTGAGCCACCCCTGGCTCGCGAAGAATGCCGGAGTCAGCTGCGGGCGCGAGGCGGAGGTGAGGTCGACCTTCTCGTAGTCGACGCCCTCCTTCGCGAGGCGGTCGACGATGGCACTGACCATGGGCTGGCCGTCGTCGAGGACCAGGACGGTGGCCTGGATTTCCACGGGGCGCGTGGCTGCTGCGGCAGGCGTGGCCAGAGCCACGCCTCCCGTGGCGAGCATGGCCGTAGCGGCCGTCGTCGCGATCGTGGTGGTACGCAGACGTGCGCGAATCGAGCGAGCGTTCATGTACTTCTTTTCCTTGCGGCTGGCCGAGATGACGGCTGCGATCAAGTCGGGCTGAGGCCGGACCGGGGGCGGAGCCCGGTCCTATGGTATGTGCGATAGCAGAATTAAATTTCGCCCAAGAAGCTCACGGGCGTCTAGGGCGGGTACGCTGAAACGGGCAGGGGTTCGCCAGAAGGAGCTGTCTGCCCAGTACTGGCGCCAAGTTGGTCGTGCGTTCAGCGGTTGTTATTTGATCGGTCGGCGTCGAGTGAGATGTCGGTCACTTTTTGGGTGCGCGCGCGGGCCCTGGGGCCATTGCCCGTTCAGAGGGAGTTCATAGCTTCGCGGGTGGCTCGTCGTCGGTGGCGAGTGGTTCGCCGGGACGGCTCGGCGCGGACGGTGCGCCCCGACCGATCGGGCAGGTGGATTCTGCCCGATCGACCGATGTGCGCGAGGGGATCGAGCGCGATGATCCTTCGGGTGTCGCCGCCGGATGCGAAGCGTACGAGGGGGCGACATCAACCATCGCCGTCGGCGCCACGCCGACCTTTCCCCGGAGAATCACATGAACGACGAGAACAACACGTTCCAGCAGCAGGGCCACTACCCCCAGCAGGGCTACCCGCAGGGTGGTTGGCAACCGCAGCCGCCGCCCAAGAAGAAGATTTGGTTCCTGCGCCACAAGTTCCTCACGGCGATCCTCGCGCTCGTCCTGATCGTGGGCTTCGGATCGGCAATCGGGGGAGGTGGCTCCAAGGGTGGTGACGACGCGGCGCCGAGCAGCAGCTCGAAGAGCAAGACCTCCGAGGGCAACTCGGATGGCGGGTCCAAGGACGGCGGAGACGCCTTGCCCGCGGTGGGTACGCCGGTGCGCGACGGCAAGTTCGAATTCACGATCACGAAGGTCGAGCGCGGCAAGAAGACGGTGGGGCAGCAGTACGTGAGTGAAACCGCTCAGGGCGAGTACACCCTCGTCCACGTCACCGTGAAGAACATCGGCGACCAACAGCAGGGCCTCTCGGACTCCGACCAGAAGGCCATGGACGCCTCCGGCACGCAGTTCTCCGCCGACACGATGGCAGGCGCTTCCATCCAGGGAAACGACGTGCTGTTCAACCAGATCAACCCCGGTAACCAGGTCAAGGGCGTCCTCGTCTTCGACGTCCCGGCGGGCACGAAGCTGACCCAGATCGAACTGCACGACTCGATGTTCTCCGGGGGCGTCAAGGCCGCCCTGTGACCCGCGAGGTGTCCGCCCCATCGGCGGGCGCCTCGCGTGGCCGGTCAGAACGGCTCGATCCGCCGGATCGCGTCTGCTCTCGCGCACGACCTTCCCCCGTGCCGGTTCTGGCCCGCCGAGCAAACTCCCTGCGCTCTCGTTGCGCGGGGCTCTGGGGAAGAGGGAGGGGCGCCACTCGCACACGAGTGGCGCCCCTTCCCGCCGTGCGGCGGTCGCTGCTCGGCGGTCTTCCCTGTCTCCGTCCTGCTCGCGGCCTGCCGCGTCCCTTGTCGGGAAATTGACGGCTGCGCAGGGGAAGTGTCAGCAAATCCACAGGTGCGGGAGGAGTGGACGCTCGGTGGAGGTGGTTGGCTGGGAGATGTCCGCGGTCGACCCCGCCTTCTGCGGGTTGGGTTGCCTCATCACTCCAGGAATCACCATGCGAACCTCGTCCGACGCCCCCGGCATCACCAGCTTCACCGACGAGCAACTCGTGCGTGTGGCCCGACTCTTCGCGAGCGACGATTCGCTGGCCGCGCATCTCGACGACCTGCCGGCCGACGGGAACCGCCGCCGTGCCTCGCTGGCCGGCACACCCCACCTCGAGATGTGGGCCATCACCTGGCCGCCAGGCTCCACGAGCGGTTGGCACGATCACGGTGCCGCGTCCGGTGCCTTCGTCGTCGTGCGCGGATCGTTGCTCGAAGAGGTGCACCTGCCGTCGGGGGAGAAGACCACGCGCGTAGTGACGGCCGACGAACACCGTTGGCTTGCGCCCGGTCTCATTCACCGTACGAGCGCCTTCGGTGACAGCCCAGCCCTCACCGTGCACGCCTACGCGCCGTCCTTGGCGGGCGCCCGCACCTACGAGTCGGCGGAGCTGCGCACCGACGCGTGAGCGTGGACGGCGCTCTGACGCGTCGACGCGCGGGGTCATAATGTCGGCCACGACGACCCCCTCGGTCACCGCCGACGACCTTCGTTCTCGCATTCGCCCGATGTCGGGCCGAGACCCCCACGAGAGCGGACGCGTGGCCAGCACGCTCGAGCTCCTGTTCGACCTGACGTTCGTCGTCGCCGTCGCGACGGGGGCGTCGCAACTCGCGCACGGGATTGCGGTGGGCCACGTGGCGGGCGCCGTCGGGCGTTCGCCTTCACGAGCTTCGGCATCATCTGGGCCTGGATCAACTACTCCTGGTTCGCGAGTGCGTACGACTCGGACGACTGGCTCTACCGTCTGCTCACGATGGTGCAGATGGTCGGCGTCGTCATTTTCACCCTCGGCATCCCGCGGACCTTCGAGGCGATCGAGGAAGGGCACTTCGACAACACGGTCATCGTCATCGGGTACGTCATCATGCGGGGCGCGATGCTGTGCCAGTGGGTGCGCGCCTATCGCAGCGACCCCGAGCACCGCAGGGCGATCGCGACGTACATGGCGACCCTCGTCGTCGCACAGATCCTGTGGGTCGCCACGACCTTTCTCGAGGGCATGCACCTGCCGCTCCCGGCGATCTTCACCCTGACGACTCTCGTCACGTGCGTCGAGCTGACAGGGCCCCTGATCGCCGAACGTGGAAAGGGCACCCCGTGGCACGCCCACCACGTCGCGGAGCGACACGGCCTGCTCACCATCATCACGATCGGCGAGATCGTCACGGGCACCGTGCTGACGCTCGAGGAGATCCTCGGAGACGCCGAGCGCACCATCGACTGGGGCAGCGCGATCCTCGTGGCGCTCTCGGGCATCGCCATGGCGGTGGGCATGTGGTGGAGCTACTTCATCACCCCGTTCGGCAAGGTGCTCCATCGCTTCCGCAGCCGCTCGTTCGGTTTCGGCTACGCCCACTTCCTCGTGTGGCCGAGCCTGGCGGCCGTCGTCGGGGGCCTGCACGTCGTCGCCCTGTCGTTCGAGAAGACGGGCTCGCACGTCGACCACACGGTCGCCGCTCTGGCGCTGGCCGTTCCGGTGGGCCTCTACACGGTGGCGCTGTACCTCGCCCACTACCTCACGACCCGCTCCTGGGCCGGCCTGCACACGTTCATCCTGCTCGCGACCCTCGCCGTGCTCGCGGGTGCGGTGCTCCTGTCGACGCAGCACGTGTCGCTTCTCGTCGTCACCGTCGTTCCGTGGATCACCGTGGCGGCCTTCGAGCTCTACCGCGGCGCCGCCCACGAGGCGATGGTGCTCGAGGGGCTGTACGAGCACGATCGTCGTCAGGCTGACGGCCGACGAATGGCTCGTGCGCTGCACAACCCGGGCAATCGCCTGTCGGACGCGGCGCCGTCGACGTACGCTGACGCAATGGCGAATGTGGAGACGACGATCACCGGGGGCATCGCCCACGTCAAGCTCAACCGACCGGACAAGCTCAACGGCCTCACGTTGCCCATGCTCGGGGAGCTGGTGGCTGCGGCGCACCACGTGCGCACGAACAAGGCCGTCCGCGTCGTCGTCGTCTCGGGTGAGGGACGCTCGTTCTGCGCCGGTCTCGACTTCGGATCGGTCAACAAGGCCCCGGCCAAGATCATCCCGGCCTTCATCCCCCGCCCCTGGCGCGGCACGAACACCTTTCAGGAGGCCTGCTGGGCGTGGCGACGCGTGCCGGTTCCCGTGATCGCCGCGGTGCACGGCCACTGCTACGGCGGCGGCCTGCAGATCGCCTTGGGCGCCGACTACCGTTACACGACGCCCGACGCCGAGTGGTCGGTGCTCGAGGGCAAGTGGGGTCTCATCCCCGACATGTCGGGCGTGCAGTCCCTCAAGGAACTCGTCGGCATCGATGTGGCGAAGAAGCTCACGATGACGGCCGAGATGTTCTCCGGCGAGCGCGCCGTCGCACTCGGCCTCGCCTCCGAGGTGCGCGGCGACCCCCTCGCGTCGGCCATGGAGCTCGCTCAGGACCTGACGACGAAGTCGCCCGATCAGCTCGCCGCCGCGAAGCGTCTGTTCAACCGCTCGTGGAACGCCTCGGCGCGTACGACGTTCCGCCGGGAGCGCGCCGAGCAGCTCGTGCTCCTCGTGTCGCAGAACACGGCGAAGGCTCGCAAGGCAGCGTTCGCCAAGGCGGGTGCTCGCGCCGAGGCGCGCGCGGCCGTCAAGTACAGCCCGCGCGTCCTGCCTTAAACGCGTGCAGGGATTTCATCCGTAGAGGGGTGGACGCCTGTCAGAACAAGCCGGTGACGGCGCCCTCGGAGTCGACGTCGATGGCCAGCGCGGCCGGCTTCTTCGGCAGACCCGGCATCGTCATGAGGGAGCCGCAGACGAAGACGACGAAGCCCGCACCGGCGGCCAGGCGCACCTCGCGCACCTCGACGACGTGGCCCGACGGGGCGCCGCGTTCGGCGTCGTCGGTCGTGAACGACTTCTGCGTCTTCGCGATGCACACGGGAAGGTGGCCGTAACCCTCGTCCTCGAACTGGGCGATCTGCTTGGCGACGGCCGAGGGGATCTCGAGTCGCTCCGCGCCGTAGATGCGCTGCGCGACCGTCTCTGCCTTCGCCGCGAGCCCGAGGTCGTCGCCGTAGGTGAACGACAGCTCGGGCTTCTGGCCGGACGTGATCTCGACGAGGGCCTTCGCGAGCCCCGCCGCGCCCTTGCCGCCGTCGGCGAAGTGGGTGCAGATCTGCACCTTCACGCCGAGCCCCTCGACGTGTTTCGTGAAGGCCTCGATCTCGGCGTCGGTGTCACTCGGGAAGCGGTTGACGCCCACGACGACGGGCAGGCCCCACACGTCGCGGATGTTCGCGAGGTGGCGCTCGATGTTGCTCATGCCGGCGAGCATCGCCTCGACGTTCTCCGTAGTGAGGTCGGCGACGGCCACGCCGCCCTGGTACTTCATCGAACGCACCGTCGCGACGAGGACGACGGCGTCCGGGCGCAGGCCGGTGAAGCGGCACTTGAGGTCGATGAACTTCTCCGCGCCGAGGTCGGCGCCGAAGCCGGCCTCCGTCACGGTCCAATCGGCGTGAGCGAGGGCGGTCTGCGTCGCCGTCACCGAGTTGCAGCCGTGCGCGATGTTGGCGAACGGGCCACCGTGGACGAAGGCGGGGTTGCCCTCGAGCGTCTGGACGAGGTTGGGCGCCAACGCGTCGGCGAGAAGAGCCGCCATGGCGCCGTGGACGCCGAGGTCGCTCGCGGTCACGGGTGCCTTCTCGTAGGTTCGCGCGACAACGATGCGACCGAGGCGTTCCTTGAGGTCGTCGATCGAGGTGGCGAGGCAGAAGATGGCCATGACCTCACTGGCGACGACGATGTCGAAGCCGGATTCGCGCGGCACGCCGTTCGTCGGGCCCCCGAGGCCGATGACGATGTCGCGCAGCGCGCGGTCGTTCATGTCGAGCACGCGTTTGAAGGTGATGCGGCGCGGGTCGATGCCGAGCGCGTTGCCCTGCTGCAGGTGGTTGTCGAGCACCGCTGCGAGCAGGTTGTGTGCGGCGGCGATGGCCGCGAAGTCACCGGTGAAGTGAAGGTTGATGTCCGTCATCGGGTTGAGCTGGGCGCGCCCTCCGCCGGCGGCCCCGCCCTTCATCCCGAAGACGGGCCCCATGCTCGGCTCACGCAGCGCGGCTGCGGCGGACTCGCCGATGTGGGCGAGCCCGTCGACGAGGCCCACCGTGGTGGTCGTCTTGCCCTCACCGGCGGGCGTAGGGCTCGTGGCGGTGACGAGCACGAGCTTGCTTCCCTCGCGTCGGGCACGTCGCTGCACATAGGGAAGGGAGACCTTGGCCTTGTGCGGGCCGTAGCGGAAGATCTCGGATTCGGGAATGCCGATCTTCGACGCGATCTCCTCGATGGGTTGCATGGGGGAGGCGGCTGCAATCTCGACGTCGCTGGGCATGCAATCCTCGTGGTTCAGGGGACGATGACGTTCGCCGGTGTGAGCGTCGCCGCTGACGCTACCTTTTGCGCAACTGCTGTTTCACACTCGGCCGAGAGCGAGCGCGGCGAACATGAGAGCGGCGACGCTCTCACCGTCGGTGACCTCACCGTCCGCGACGAGGCGCATGAGGCCTTCCCACGGCACGGCACGCACGGCGGAGATCCCTTCGGCCTTCTGCTCACGGGCTGCCCTCTCGGCGTCCTCGACACTGGCCGGGGCCTGCAAGCCCGTGGCGAGAAAGACGTGCTCGGGGGCGTCGCACACTCCGTTGAGTGCGTTCATGCGCCCGATTTCGCGCCACTCGCGGGCCGTGTAGCCGGTCTCCTCGACGAGCTCACGCTGCGCTGCGAGCAGCAGGTTCTCACCGTCGCTGCCGCCAGCCGGTACCTCGAGTGACATCGCCTGGGTGGGGTAACGGTAGAGCGAGACCATGAGGACTTCGTCCTCGTCCGTCATCGCCACGACGAACACGGCCGGATTGCGCATGGTGACGACGCCGTACACGCCTTCGCCGCCGTCGGGGCGCACGACGGCGTCCTCCCGGACGCTGATCCACGGGTTGGTGTACTTCGGGGTGCTCGAGCGCGTGGTCCAACAGCCGGAGTGCGTCATGACTAGACCGTAGCCAACGGCTCCCGCCGTGGCGTCACCGCGGGGCGCCGGCACCTGCCTCACAGGTGTCCTCGGTGGGTTCTGACATGCTGGGAACCATGAACTTCCGTTCCCTGTACGCGCACGGATTCGCCCGCGTCGCGGCGGTCACTCACCCCATTGCGCTCGCCGACCCGATGACGAACGCCGAGCGCGTTCTCGAGTCGATGCGTGAGCTGCACGACGAGGGTGTGGCGGCCGCGGTCTACCCCGAACTCAACCTCTGCGGTTACAGCGTCGAGGACCTCGTCATGCAGGACGTGCTGCTCGACGACGTGCTGCGCGCGATCGCCGCCGTCGTCGACGGTTCGCGCGGGCTCACGCCCGTCGCCGTCATCGGCGCGCCGATTCGTAAGGGCCAGCGCCTCTACAACTGCGCCGTCGTCGTCAAGGAGGGTGAGGTTCTCGGCGTCGTGCCCAAGAGCTACCTGCCCAACTACCGCGAGTTCTACGAGAAGCGCTGGTACGCGTTCGGCGAGGATCAGCGCGGTGAGCACGTCGACCTCGGCGAGGAACTCGGCGAGGTGCCCTTCGGTCCCGACCTCATCTTCCGAGCACGCGACCTGCCGGATCTGGCCATCCACGTCGAGATCTGCGAGGACGTGTGGGTGCCGATCCCACCGTCGTCCGAGGCGGCCCTCGCGGGTGCGAGCGTCCTCATGAACCTGTCCGGTTCGCCCATCACCATCGGTAAGTCCGCCCAGCGCAGCCTCACGGTGCAGGGCCAGTCGTTCCGCACGCTGTCGGCGTACGTCTACGCGGCCAGCGGCGAGGGCGAGTCGACCACCGACCTCGCGTGGGACGGCCAGACGATGATCTACGACCAGGGCACCCTGCTCGCCGAGACTCAGCGCTTCCCCGAGGGCCCGCGCTCCAGCGTCGCGGACATCGACCTCGGTGCCATCCGCCAGGCGCGCCAGCGCTACGGCAGCTATGACGACAACCGCCTGAGCTTCGGCCCGGCGCGACCGCTGCGCGAGGTGCCGTTCGAGCTCGGTGTGCCGGACGCCGACCTCGGTCTCAAGCGCGAGATCGAGCGCTTCCCGTTCGTGCCCGCCGACGAAGCCCGCCTCGCCCAGGACTGCTACGAGGCGTACGAGATCCAGGTCAGCGCACTCGAGCAGCGCATGCGCTCGATCGGCCAGCCGAAGATCGTCATCGGTGTCTCGGGTGGTCTCGACTCGACGCACGCGCTCATCGTCGCGGCCAAGGCGATGGACCGCCTCGGACGCCCGCGCACCGACATCCTGGCGTACACGATGCCGGGCTTCGCGACGAGCGACCACACGAAGTCGAACGCGTACAAGCTCGGCGAGACGCTCGGCGTCACGTTCGAGGAGGTCGACATCCGCCCGATGGCCACGCAAATGTTGAAGGATCTCGGCCACCCGTTCGGGCGCGGTGAGGAGGTCTACGACGTCACGTTCGAGAACGTCCAGGCCGGTCTGCGCACCGACTTCCTCTTCCGTATCGCCAACAGCAAGGGCGGCATCGTCCTCGGCACGGGTGACCTGTCGGAGCTCGCACTCGGCTGGTGCACCTACGGCGTCGGTGACCAGATGTCGCACTACGGCGTCAACGCCGGCGTCCCGAAGACGCTCATGCAGCACCTCGTGCGCTGGGTGGCTTCGAGCGACCAGTTCGACGAGCGCGTCGGCGAGACGCTGTTGTCGATCCTCGACACCGAGATCACGCCCGAGCTCGTGCCGACGAAGGAGGGCGAGACGCCGCAGTCGACCGAGGCGAACATCGGCCCGTACAACCTGCAGGACTTCACGCTCTACCACGTGCTCTCGCAGGGCTTCCGCCCGAGCAAGATCGCGTTCCTCGCCATGCACGCCTGGGACGATGTCGACGACGGCCGCTGGCCCGCCGGTTTCCCGGAGGACAAGCGCCCGGTCTACTCCCTCGAGGAGATCCGTCACTGGCTTGAGGTGTTCTACAAGCGCTTCTTCAGCCAGCAGTTCAAGCGCTCGGCGCTGCCGAACGGACCGAAGGTGAGCGCCGGTGGCGCGCTGTCGCCGCGAGGCGACTGGCGCATGCCGTCCGATGCCTCGGGCAAGGCCTGGCTCGACGAGCTGGAGCGCAACGTTCCTAAGGCCTGACCGCAGGCCCGGACGGCGTTGACGACGGAACTGCCCACGCCCCCAAAGGGGGAGCGTGGGCAGTTCGTTCGCCTCGTGGGGGCGGGCCGACCTCGCGCGGTCAGCCGGCGAGGGCTTGGTCGTCCTCCTTGGGCGGCAACCAGTAGCCGAGCGTCTTGATGCAGTCGCGACGAAGGCCTGCCGCGCGCAGCTTCTTCGTCAGGGCGCGGGTCGTGACGGTGTCGCAGGCGCCCCACGCGAACAGGCGCGTGCAGGTGGCCTCGGTGGCGTGCAGGTTCGTGCGTTCGCCTGGCGCCTCGTCTGCAGCGACGAACGCGGCGACCTCCGCATCGACGGCATCGAGCAGGCCCTGACCGTTGTCGGTGCGACGCACCCAGCGCAGCGAATCCTGAGGGCGCAGCCGAACCGGCAGCGCGCGGTCCTCAGGGTGTACCCACTCGAGGACGACAGTGGTCGGCGCGGCGCTCACGGCGTCGAGGAGCGAGTTGATCGCCGGCAGGGAGGCGGTGTCTCCGACGAGGAGGTGACGGTCGACGTCGTCGCAGTCGGGCAAGGACGGTTCCGACCCGTAGAGGCTGGCCTCGATCTCGTCGCCGGGGACCGTCTGCTGCGCCCAGCGGGCGGCAGCGCCGTCGTGGATGGCGAACTCGAGCCAGAACGTGTCGGTCTCGACGTCGGGGTCGACGAGCGTGTAGGCGCGCTGGTGGCCGGCGCCGGTTCCCGTGGGATCGGTGAACCACAGGCGCACCCACATCGTGGGGTACGGGGCATGAGTGCGCAGGAATCCGTTGCCTGCGCAGCGCACGCGCTGGTAGGTGTCGCTGACGCGCTCGGTTTCGAGGACGGTGAAGACGAAGTCCTGCGCGCGAAGGTCGGCCAGGATCCGGCCGGCCTCACCGCGATCGACTGGGCGCAACGCGCGAGCGCGTGCGGTGGTCGGGGTCATCATCGACGCCTTCCGTCTCGACTGCGGGTGCGGGCGTTGCATCGAGCAACACATATGAGGTTAGCATTGCCTAACTCACGTTGCCAGGCATTGCGTCACGTCGACGTGACGTAACTGCTTATCTGCTGTTGTCCCTTCATCGAAAGGTCCCCCGTGATCAACCGCCGTGGTTTCCTCGCCCTCGCCACCGCAGGCACTGCCGCCACCGCCCTGGCCGCCTGTGGCACCGGCTCGTCGTCCGACGAGTCGTCGGAGAGCAAGAGCTCGGGTGGGGGCGCCGGGTCTGGCTTCCCCGTCGAGGTCAAGCACGCGTTCGGTACGACGAAGATCGAGAAGGCCCCGACGAAGGTCGTCGTCGTCGGGTGGGGTGACGCCGACGTCGTCGCCGCCCTCGGCCTCGCGCCGGTCGCGGCACCCGAGGTGACGTGGGGCGCCAACGCGAACAAGTCCACCGACTGGCTCGACGCTCAGCTCAAGAAGATCGGGGGCAAGGCTCCGGCGCGCTTTAGCGACAAGGACGGTACGCCCGTCGACAAGATCGCGACGTACCAGCCCGACCTCATCCTCGGAACGAACTCGGGTCTGACGAAGGAGCAGTACGACAAGCTCTCGAAGATCGCCCCCACGGTCGCGTACCCGAAGGTCGCCTGGGGCACGTCCTGGCAGGAGTCGACGACCATGATCGCGACCGCTCTGGGCAAGAAGGCCGAGGGCGAGAAGCTCATGGCCGAGACCAAGAAGAAGATCAGCGACGCCGTCGCCAAGTACCCCGAGCTCAAGGGCAAGACGGCCTCGTGGGTCTACTTCACGCCGACGAACCTCAACACGGTGGGTGTCTACACCCCGAGCGACAACCGCCCGCGCACCCTCGCCGAGTTCGGCCTGCCCGATGGTGACGGAATCGCCAAGCAGACGAAGAGCAGCAAGTCGTTCTTCGTCGACCTCTCTGCCGAGAAGGCCGCGCAGATCGACTCGGACATCGTCGTGTTCGACGAACTGCAGGGCGCCGAGCCGAGCAAGATCAAGAGCAACGCCCTGCTGGGCAAGATCCCGGCGATCAAGAACGACACGTTCGTCTCGATCAAGGAGCAGAAGCCGTCCGCGGCGATGTCCGGCCCGAGCGTGCTGTCGATCCCGGTCGCTCTCGAGACGTTCCTGCCGCAGCTCGCGGCCGCGGCCAAGAAGGTCAAGTAAGTACCTCGAATGACGGCTGCGCGCGTTCCGCATCGCGGTGCGCGCGCAGCCGCGTTCGATGTGGTCACTAGCCTCGATGCCGATGTCATCCACCACGTCACGCCCTGACGCGCAGGCACCGAGCCGATCGCGGCTCGTCACCGGTGGCCTCGTGCTGCCCGCGCTCCTCGCGGTCGCCGTCGTCGTGTCCCTGCTCGTCGGGGCCACGGCGCTCACCTCGGGCGACCTCGGCGCGCTCCTGTCTGCACGCGGCGACCGTACGGTCGTCGGCATCCTCATCGGAGCGGCTGTCGCGATGTCGGGTGCCGCGATGCAGGGCATCACGCGCAACCCTCTCGCCGACCCGGGCATTCTCGGCATCAACGCGGGGGCATCACTGCTCGTCGTCGCGGGCATCACGTGGTTCGGCATCAACTCGCTTCTCGGCTACATCGGTTTCGCGCTCGTCGGCGCCGCGCTCGCCGCGGTGGCCGTGACGGCGCTCGCGACGGCGGCCTCACGCGGGTTCGGCGGATCGGGCAACAGCCCGCTGTCGATGGCGCTTGCCGGCATGGTGTTCACCGCCGGCGCGACCTCCGTCGGGTCGGCACTGCTCATCGCCGACGGCAAGTCGCTCGACGTCTACCGCTTCTGGCAGGTCGGCTCGGTCGCCGGTCGCGAGATCGGCGACATCGTTCCGGTGCTGCCGTTGCTCGCGCTCGGCTTCGGCGTTCTGCTCGTCGCGGGACGGCGCCTCGACATCCTCGCCATGGGTGATTCCGTGGCGCGCGGCCTCGGCGAGAAGCCCGAGAAGCTGCGCTTCGTCATCGGCGGTGCTGCAGTGGCACTCGCGGCAGGGGCCGTGGCCGTCGCGGGGCCGATCGGTTTCGTCGGGCTCGTCGCGCCCCACCTCCTGCGTCCCCTCATCGGGACGTCGTACCGCGTACTTCTCCCCGCGTCAGCCTTCGTCGGGGCCAGCCTCGTTCTGCTCGCCGACACGCTCGGCCGCGTCGTCTCCCCGCCCGGCGAAGTGCAGGTCGGCATCATGACGGCCGTCCTCGGCTGCCCGGCCCTGCTGTGGGTCGTCGCGAGGATGCGATCGCTGTGAACGAGACGACATCGACTTCTCCCTCCGCGACGCAGATGTCCCCGACGACTCTCGAGCGGTCGCGCGTCGACACCGATCCGCGCAAACGGCGCCGCCTCGTCGCCCTCGGCGCACTGATCGTCGCGACTCTGGCGATCTTCCTCGTCCGGGTTCTCCTCGGCGACTTCACCTTCACCATCACCGATGCCGTGCGCATCGTCCTCGGTGAGCAGATCGACGTGAGCGGCGCGAACTACGTCCTCATGGAGTCGAAGCTGCCGCGGGCCGTGGCAGCCCTCGTCGGTGGGGCGCTCTTCGGCGCGGCAGGTGCGGCGATGCAGTCGCTCGTGCGTAACCCACTCGCGAGCCCTGACGTCCTGGGCATCTCGCTCGGCTCGAGTACAGCGGCCGTGTTCTGTGTGACGTTGCTCGGATGGTCCGGTTGGCCGATCCTCTTCGTCGCCGTGCTGGGCGGCTTCGCCGTCTCCGGCGTCATCCTGGCTCTCGCCAAGGGGCAGACGGCGCGCATGATCCTCGTCGGTATCGCGATGGCTGCGGGTCTGCAGTCGGTGATCCAGTGGATCCTGCTCAAGTCCAACGCCTTCCAGGCGCAGGACGCGATGGTGTGGCTTGCCGGTTCGGTCTCGGACGTCACGTGGCCCGAGATCGCACGGCTCGCGGGTATCGGGCTTCCGATGCTCGTCGTGCTCGCCGTCCTGGCTCACCGCCTGCGCGTGCTCGAACTCGGACGACCGCTCGCCGTCGGCCTCGGCGTTCCCGACGGCGCCACACGAGCCTTCGTCTTTGTCACCGTCGTGCTCGGCATCGCCGTGGCGACGAGCGTCTGCGGCCCGGTCGCCTTCGTCGCCCTGCTCGCCGGCCCGATCGCCCGTCGTCTCATGGGGCGCACGAGCATCGTCGCTGCGGCGCTCGTCGGCGCGAGCATCACCATCGCCGGCGACTACGTCGGCGCCTACCTCATCCCTGGCGGCGGCAAGCTGCCCGTCGGCGTCATCACCGGACTCGCCGGCGCGCCCGTGCTCGCCTGGCTCCTCGTCGCATCCCAACGAGGACGATCGAAAGGAACGCCATGACACGGCTTCGCACCGAAGAACTCGTGCTGCGCTACGGATCGGGGCGCAACGCCGGCCCGGATGTCGTCCGTGACGTTTCGCTCGACGTGCCGGACGGGAAGGTCACCGTCCTCATCGGTGCCAACGGCTGCGGCAAGTCGACGCTGTTCGGGGGGCTCACCCGGCTCATGACCCCGGCGTCCGGGCGGGTGCTGCTCGACGACGCCGACATCGCCTCCGAGCCGACGCGTGACGTCGCGAAGAAGGTGGCGCTCCTGCCCCAGAACCCGCTGGCTCCCGAAGGGATGAGTGTCGCGGAACTCGTGCGTCAAGGGCGCACCCCGCACCTCGGTTTGCTCGGGCGCGGTGGCCCCGAGGACGACGAGGTGGTCGCCGAGGCGATGCGCGTCACCGGCGTGGACGACCTCGCCGAGCGACCGGTCGAGGAGCTCTCCGGCGGTCAGCGTCAGCGGGTGTGGCTCGCACTCGCACTCGCTCAGGACACGGACATCCTGCTGCTCGACGAGCCGACGAGCTTCCTCGACATCGGTCACGCGGTGGAGTTGCTCGACGTCGTGCGGCGCCGCAACGCCGAGCGAGACACGACCGTCGCCATGGTGCTGCACGACCTGTTCCTCGCGGCGCGTTACGCCGATCATCTCGTCGCGATGTCCGACGGGAAGATCGTCGCGCAGGGCGCGGCGGCGGAGGTTCTCACCGCCGAACTGGCGAAGCGTCTGTACGGCATCGAGTGTGTGGTTCTCGAGGATCCGTCCACGGGTCGTCCGGTCGTCCTGCCGCGCTAGTGTGAGCCTCACAGTCGGCAGTGTTCGGGAGGGGTTCGTCATGAAGTCGCTCAGGGTGGTCACGGCAGGGCTCGCGCTCACCACGGTGCTCGCCGGGTGCGGCACGTTCGGTGCGGAGGGCACCTCGACGAGCAGTTCCTCGTCGCAGAGCTCCAGTTCGACGAGCGAGAGTTCGCCGCCGGAGTCGTCGTCGAGCGAATCGTCCGCGACGGAGTCGTCCACCTCGTCCGAATCGTCCTCGTC
This sequence comes from Dermacoccus sp. 147Ba, assembly GCF_004151355.1. Taxonomy (NCBI): domain Bacteria; kingdom Bacillati; phylum Actinomycetota; class Actinomycetes; order Micrococcales; family Dermacoccaceae; genus Dermacoccus; species Dermacoccus sp. 147Ba. The sequence goes on along the minus strand of NZ_SEHL01000013.1, from coordinate 8,362 downwards.
GAGCTCGTCCCCGACTTCCTCCTCGAGTGCCTCGTCGAGTGATGCGGGCAACGCGGCTCTGCCGGCCGGCACAAAGCTCGTCACGGCTCCTGACGCCGGGATGAGCTTCGCCGTGCCGTCGGGCTGGCAGAAGGTCGAGGCGTCGCTTCTCGACAACCCGCGCTCGAAGAAGAACATCGAACCGCTCGCGAAGAAGTCCGGGCTCACGCCCGAGCAGATGGTCAAGCAGTTCGAGACCCAGGCCGACATCGTCGTCATCGATCTGTCCGGCACGTCGAACTTCGCCGACAACGCGAACGTCACGAAGGTCGCCATCCCCGTGAAGCCCACGAAGGGCCAACTCGACTCGTCGTTCGACCAGATCGGCGGAAAGCCCGTCTCCTTCAGGGAGATCGAGACGCCGCTCGGACAGGGTGTGCAGTACGAGTACAGCCTGCCGGTAGCCGAGACCACCGTCCGCGGCGTGGCGCTCTACGTGCCGGACGGCAAGGGCTCGTACCGCAACATCACTGTCAGCTCCGGCACGGCCGAGCGGGCACAGAAGCTGGCCAAGGACATCGTCAGCAGCCTGCGCGAGTCCTGACCCTGTGTGGTTGTCGCGCCAGGAGTTCGAGGACGCCGTCGGTGACGCGCTCGACGCGGTGCCGACGCAGTTCCTCGACCGCCTCGACAACGTCGTTTTCCAGGTCGAGGACGAGCCCACGCCCGAGCAGCTCGCCGACGTCGACGGTGGGGAGCTGCTCGGTCTGTACGTGGGCGTCGCGTTGCCTGACCGCGGAGATGGCTATGGATGGGGCAGCTTGCCCGATCGCATCTACCTGTTCTCCGGTCCGATTCAGCGACTCTCGAGGACGCGGGAGGAAGTCGTCGAGCAGATCCGCGTCACTTTGCTGCACGAAATCGGCCACTACTTCGGCATCGACGACCACCGCTTGCATGAACTCGGGTGGGGCTGAGCCGGCTCAATCGCTGAGAGCCCATGCCCCGACGACGTCGGGGCGATCGGTCTCCCACATCGCCACCGTCCACCCGGGGATCGGGCGGGCACGCACGTCGCTGACGTCGTCGCGGTCCATCGGCACCGTGATGCCCTCGCCCGTTCCCTTCAGGAGCGCCTCCTTGCGCGTCCAGATCTCGGTGAAGACGCTGCACGCCGCCCGCGAGGACGTCTCGAGCGCTGCGGTGACGGCAGCCCGCTCGCGCAAGTGCAGCTGCGTCGCCACGTCGCGGACCACGTCGAGCTCGGCCACCTCCTCGAGGTCGAACCCGACGGGACGTTCGGCGAGGGCGAGCGCGACGACGGGACGCGGGCCACGCACGCTGGTCACCGAGAAATGCAGATCGGCTGCACGCGGATAGGGCCGTCCGTGCGGGCCGCCGCACTGCACACACGGACGGTGGTCGATGACGATCTCGGCCGGAGACCCGCCGAGACGCGCAGCCAGTTCGGTGCGCAGCAGGGCCCGGCGGGCGACGAACATGCGGTGGGTCTCGCCGTCGCGCAGCGTGTTCGCGTGGTGAAGCTCGTCGGGGGAGAGACACGCACGTTCCGCGTCGAGGTCGTCGGTCGGGGCAGGCGTGCGCAGGATGATCGTCGGGGGCGTGATGGGCTGACGCTCGCGGCTCACAAGCTCATCGTAGGCGGGTTGCGAGGTGGGTACCTCGGTCCCGGTCCGCACCTCGCACGGGCGGAGCTCCGGCGTTGTCGGTGGGCTGCGTTAACCTCGCGCACGTGACGATGAAGTTCGAGCCGGACGAGGCCACGTGGGTGCTGTCGAGCACCGATGTCGGTCTGGCGGCCGTCGTCGGGGAGGGTGCGTTCAGCCGGGGCCTCGACTATGCCATTCGCGGCAAGGTCGTCGCGCTGGCCACGGCGGACCGTGGGCGGGTGCTCATGGGTACCGTCACCGGCAACGGGCTCGCCCCGTACCAGTGCCTCGTCACGCACAAGGGCGAGGCGGCCAACGGTGAGCCGCTGTGGGTTTCGCGGTGCACGTGCCCTGTCGCCACCGAGTGCAAGCACGCCGTCGCCGCCATCATCGCGGCGCGCCGTGCGATTACCGACGGCGTGAGCAAGGGTTCGGTCTCGCGCACCCCCGCACGTTCGAGCGCCCAGTCCAACGTCGTGCCCCTCTTCGGCGGCAGCGGCGTGGCCACCGCGTCCTGGCGGGCACGGTTGTCGGAATCCCTCGGACCCTCGGAGCCCGAGCGGGTGGAGAAGCGGGTCGAGAGTCCCACGAGCAGTTCGTGGCGCGCCCAGCTCGGTCTGCAGTTCGAGGCCAAGGCTCGGCCCGCGTCGATGTCGGACTCGACGCCGGTGCAGCGCCTCGAGCTCAAGCCGACGAAGCTCATGCGCACCGGGCGCTGGTCGCGCACGGCGACGTGGGTCGACGTGCGCAGCAGCGCGGGTATCTCCGAGGCCGAAGAGCATCAGCAGGAAGTGCTCAAGCGCTTCGTCGCGGCGCACAAGCCCCAGGTCGGCAGCGGTCAGACGGTCTACCTCGACGAACTCGGCCCGGGCGTCTGGCCGGGGCTTCGCGAGGTGGCCGACGCCGGCATCACGCTCATGCTCGCGGCCACGCCCGGTGAGGGCGTCACGCTCGCCGAGCCCGCGGAGGTCACGCTCGGCATCCACCGCAGCGAGGCCGGGCTCGTCCTGACGGCCGACGTCGTCGGCGTCGACCTCGGACCCGAGTTCGGTACGGCCATCCTCATCGGCGAGCCGGCTCACGGCGTCGCCGTGTTCGACCGCGGCAGCCTGCGGCTCGTACCGTTCCACGAGACGCCGCACTCGGTGCTCCAACCGCTCCTGCTGGGCGACGTCATCGAGATTCCCGAGGACGAGATCCCCGAGTTCGAGAGCGAGTTCCTGCCCCGCCTGCGTCGTCACACAAGCATCAGTGACGTCACGAACACCCTGAGCGATCCGGTCGAACCGCGTCTGCTCCTCGTCGTCACGCCGAAGACGGTGGGCAAGGTCGAGGTCGAGACGTTCTTCACCTACGGCGACAAGCGAGTCACGTCGACGCCGGTGGGTCGCGGGCGTAAGTTCTCGAGCGAGAGCGCCGTCATCGCCCGCGCCGCCGTCCTCCTCGGGCGTCTGCGCCTCACGCGTTCGGTGCCCGGCTTCGATCTGTGGGTCAAGCCGAAGGCCGAGCTCCTCGGCATGGAGGCGGTCAAGCTCGCCGACGCCGTTCCGGAACTCAAGGCCGTCGACGGCGTCGACGTCGTCATGGCGGGTGAGCTGCCGGTCTACGAGGAGGCCGAGGACGATCCCATCATCGAGGTGGGCGTCAACGAGGCCGGCAACAAGCCGGACTGGCTCGACCTGCAGATCACCATCAGCGTCGACGGCCAGGAGGTGCCCTACCCCAACCTCATCGAAGCGCTGCACCGCGGCGACGAGACGATGATGCTGCCGTCGGGCACGTACTTCCGGCTCGACTCGCCCCAGCTTCGTGACATCTCACGCGTTCTCGAGGAAGCCCAGGAGCTCACCGACAAGACCTCGGAGAAGCTGCAGATCAGCCGCTACGACATCGGCCTGTGGGACCAGCTCGTGGGGCTCGGGGTTGTCGAGCAGCAGCGCACGGCATGGCAGGAGGCCGTCGAGGGCCTGACGAAGCAGGGCTGGAACCCGCGGGCGGTCGAGACGCCGGTGGCGTTCGATGCCACGTTGCGGCCCTACCAGCTCGAGGGCTACGCCTGGCTCGCCAATCTGTGGGACGCGCGTCTCGGCGGGGTCTTGGCCGACGACATGGGCCTCGGTAAGACCATCCAGACGCTGGCGATGCTCGAACGGGCCCGCGCGGCAGGGGAACTCGACGACGCTCCGGCCCTCGTCATCGCGCCCACCTCGGTGCTCGGCGTGTGGGCACGCGAGGCGGCGCAGTTCACGCCGAAGCTGCGTGTCAGTGTCCTCAACGCCACGTCGAAGAAGCGCGGCACGGAGGTGGCCCAGGAGATCCGCGACGAGCGTGCCCATGTCGTCGTGACGAGCTATGCGGTGGCCCGCCTCGATGCCGACAACTTCCACGCCTGCTCGTGGCGCGCCCTCGTGCTCGACGAAGCCCAGATGGTCAAGAACCACACGTCGCAGACGTTCCAGGCCATCAAGAAGATCGGGGCGCCGTTCGGCCTGGCCATCTCGGGCACACCGCTCGAGAACTCCGTCATGGATGTCTGGTCGCTGTTCAACCTTGTCGCGCCGGGCCTCTTCCCCCGACCGGAGGACTTCATCCGGCGCTACCGCAAGCCGATCGAGCAGGGCGAGGGGCACGTCGTCACCGACGCCCTGTCAGCGCTACGCCGCCGCATTGGGCCGCTCATGTTGCGTCGGCGCAAGCAGGACGTGGCCCCCGACCTTCCCGAGAAGCAGATCCAGCGGGTCGATGTCGCGCTGTCGCCTCAGCACGAGCGTGTCTACAAGCGGCACCTTCGCCGCGAGCAGCAGCGCGTCATGGGGTTGCTCAAGGATCCGGACGCCAACCGCGTCGAGATTCTCGCTGCGCTCACGCGCCTTCGCCGACTCGCGCTCGACCCGGCGCTCGTCGATGACGAGTTCTCTGAGCGGAGCGTCTCGCGCAAGGTCGAGGCCGTTGTCCAGCAACTCGCCGACATCGCGGGCGAGGGGCATCGTGCGCTCGTCTTCAGCCAGTTCACCGACTTCCTCACCATCGTGCGTGAGGCCGCGGCGGATGCCGGTGTCTCCACGGCCTACCTCGACGGCTCGACCCGCAACCGGCAGCAGGTCGTCGACGAGTTCAAGGACGGCGACGCCGACGCGTTCTTCATCTCGCTCAAGGCGGGCGGCACCGGGCTCACGCTCACCGAGGCCGATTACGTCATCGTCCTCGACCCGTGGTGGAACCCGGCCGCCGAGGATCAGGCCATCGATCGCGCCCACCGCATCGGGCAGACGAATCCGGTCATGGTCTACCGCTACGTCAGCGCCGGAACGATCGAGGACAAGGTCGTCGAGCTGCAGGAGAAGAAGCGCAAGCTCTTCGAGGACGTCGTCGACGCAGGGGCCGGCGGTGGTCGCCTGAGCGGCGCGGACATCGCAGCCCTTCTCGAATGAGAACGAATCAAGTATCTTGATGTCAAGATACTTCGACGGAAGGTGCAGCCGATGACCCGAGAGTGGAACGCCAAGGTCTACGACGAGCTGCCGTTGCCGCACGTTGCCTGGGGCAAGCGCACGATCGAGCGCCTGAACCTCGCCGGCACCGAGCGCGTCCTCGATGCCGGCTGCGGTACGGGCCGCGACGCCGAGGAGCTCCTGCGCCGGTTCCCCGACGTCGAGCTCGTCGGCATCGACGGGTCGTCGCAGATGGTGGAGCAGGCACGCGAGCGCTTCGCCGATCGGCCAGCCGAGCGTGCGAGCTTCCACGTGCGCGACCTCGAGCAGCCGCTCGACCTCGAAAACTCCTTCGACGCCGTGATGAGCGTGGCCTGCTTCCACTGGATCGCCGACCACGACGCGCTGTTCGCGAATCTCGCCGAGGTGATGCGTCCCGGCGCCCGCCTCGCGTCCGACTCTGGCGCCGAGGGCAACATCGCCATCGTCGAGGCGGCCATTTCCCGAGTTCGCGGCGTGCCGAACGAGCCGAAGGGCTTCGTGGGGCCGCAGGAGACGAAGGAGCGCCTGGGGCGTCACGGCTTCGACGTCGAGCGCGTCGAACTGCGTCCCAGCCCCGTGCGCATCGACGATCCGGCCACGATGGAGCGCTACCTCGCCACGATCTGTCTCGGTGGATACCTCGACGGCATGACGGATGACGAGGCCCGCGAGTTCACCCGGGCCGTGCGTGAGGCGATGAGCGAGCCCGTGCTCGACTACGTCCGCCTCGAGATCGACGCACTGCGCCGCTGACGTTCAGCCGCGAAGGATCGAGGTCATCTGCTTCCCTCGGGCGAGTTCGTCGACGAGTTTGTCGAGGTAGCGGATCCGCTGCGTGAGGGGGTCCTCGATTTCCTCCACCCGGTGCCCGCAGATGACGCCGGTGATGAGTTCCGCGTTCGTGTTGAACGCCGGGGCCTCGTCGAAGAAGCCCTGCATCGTCACCCCGTCGTAGATGACGCGGCGGATGCCCTCGTCGTCATACCCCGTGAGCCACGTGATGACCTCGTGCAGCTCGGCGACGCTGCGCCCCTTGCGCTCCACCTTCGTGACGTAGTGCGGGTAGATGCTCGCGAACGGGGTGTCGAAGATGCGGTGGCCTGCCATGGTCACGAGTATGCCGGTTTGCACAGCGACGGAGGCGATGCGCCCGTACGGTCGGGGGCATGATCGGTTTCGGACGGAAGATGCGCAACTACGCGGGCGCGTGCGCCCTCGTCACGGGCGGCGCCTCGGGGCTCGGTCTCGAACTCGTGAGGCTCCTCGCCGCTGACGGCGCGCGAGTGCTCGCCACCGACATCCACGAGAGCGTTGACCCCTCCCTCCTGCCGAACGGCGTCGACTACCTGCGCCTCGATGTCCGCAGCGACGACGACTGGGCTGCTGCCCGCACCTGGGTGCAGTCGCACTGGGGCCACCCCGACGTTCTCGTCAACAACGCCGGCATCGCCGTCGGCGGTCGCATCGAGGCCGCGGGCATGGCCGACTGGGATCGTGCGCTCGCCATCAACCTCATGGGCGTCGTGCGGGGGTGTCACACGTTCACGCCGATGATGAAGGAGCGCCGCAGCGGCCAGATCGTCAACACCGCCTCCCTGGCCGGCCTCGTTCACGCGCCGGCCATGGCCACGTACAACGCGACGAAGGCCGCCGTCGTTGCGGTGAGCGAGACGGTCTCCCACGAACTCTCGCCCTTCGGCGTCGACGTGAGCGTCATCTGCCCCTCGTTCTTCCGCACGAACCTCGCGAGTTCCCTCGAGGGCGCTGACCGGGAGATGGAGGAGAGCGCGACGAAGCTCATCGACGAGGCGCCGCGCTCGGCCGCGCAGGTCGCCGCGGCCGCCTTCGCGGGGATGAAGGCGGGCAAGCACATCATCCTCACCGAGCCCGACGGGCGCGTGGCTTACGGGGCGAAGCGCTACGCGCGTCCGCTCTACGAACTCGGCATGAAGTCGGCGGCGAAGCGCCTGGCGAAGGGCAAGTCGCCCCAGCCCGGTGCGATGCAGGTGGCCGACAGGTTGGCTCGAGCTCGCGCCGCCAAGTCCTGACCGGCCGCGGCAATCCGGGCGTTGTCTGACGCTCGTGACCACCCGCTGCACCCGACGCCTGTGGCCGCCGTTGTCAGCCGATTCGTAGGAATGCCGAATCACGTTGGCAAGCGGAACTCTTCACCAACTTCTCACCCACAGGGGTGGGTTCGCCGCGGGGGTGGAGGTCGTAGCCTCAAGGGGTGATGAACGCTAACCCGATCCGCTTGGCCGTCGTCGACGACTACGAAGTGGTGGTCAACGGCCTGGTCAAGATGCTCGAGCGGTACAAGGACCGTGTCGTCGTGGTCGAACTGGACACCACGCCCCAGGAGCCGGAGGTCGCCGAACAGTGCGACATCGTCCTGTACGACACGTTCGGCCAGGCTTACGGTGACGAGGTCACGCTGTCGCACCTCATCGGCGCCCCGAACGTTGGCGACGTCGTGGTCTACACCTGGAACTTTCAGCCGGATCTTGTGCGCCGCAGCCTGGAGGCCGGCGTGAAGGGCTACCTGTCGAAGACGCTCCCGGCCTCGGAACTCGTCGCAGCGCTGGAGCGGGTCCACGCCGGGGAGACGATCGTCTCCGCCGAAGTGGGTACGGGGCCGATCGCCGGTGAGTGGCCCGGGCGCGAAGAGGGGCTCACGCCTCGTGAGGCCGAGGTGCTCGCGCTCATCACACAGGGGCTGTCCAACAACGAGATCGCAGCCCAGACTCACCTGTCGATCAACTCGGTGAAGAGCTACATCCGCACGGGCTACCGCAAGATCGGGGTGACGAGCCGGAGTCAGGCTGTTCTGTGGGGAGTGCGCCACGGGTTCGAGCCCGACCACCGACGCATCGTTGCCGGCTCGCAGAACGGCCTGTGACCACCAGGCGCTGACGCCGAAACCGGCCCCCGACGAACGTGCGCCAGTTCACACGCCCTCGATTTGCCCGACACTCTCCGGTCGCCTAATGTTTACGGAGTCAGCCCGGAAGGGCATCGCGGCCGGGGCCGCTCACACTGACTGTTTGGTTGGTGGTTGAGTGTGCGGGTCGGGTGCTTGGGTTTGATGGATTTGTCTGGAGCCAAGTGCGCGAGATGAAGATCCTCACTGGTCACGGTTGTGGCGGTGGCGGGTTGGATTTGACGCCCAAGAGCCGGATGGATTAAGTTAGACAAGTTGCCCCGGAAACGGGCCGCCACCACTGGGTGGGGTTTGTTGAT
>NZ_SEHL01000012.1:0-56287 GCF_004151355.1 Dermacoccus sp. 147Ba | reverse complement strand
AGGCGCGCCACGCACCTCAGCCGACTACCGAGCAGCCCCCGGCCAGGTCACGAAGCCGAGACACTCCCCCTCAACAGCACCACGCTGGAAGCGGACTCCGCACCGACGAGGAACGTGCGACCCGAAGCCCTGTCGAACCGAGCGGGCTCACTGACGGCGCGAGCCTACGAGCGCCGTCAGTGAACCCGCCGGAACACGGGGCAAGGGAGAATCAAAACGTCTTGGCGTCGATCACGAACCGGTACTTCACGTCGGAGCCGACGACGCGGTCGTAGGCCTCGTTGATGGTGTCGGCGTTGATGAGTTCGATTTCGGCGGTGACGTCGTGCTCGGCGCAGAAGTCGATCATTTCCTGCGTTTCGCGGATGCCGCCGATGTTGGAGCCGGTGACGGACTTGCGGCCGAGGATGACGTTGGCCGCGTTGAACTCGAGGTTGTCCATGGGCAGGCCGAGCATGACGAGGGCGCCGTGGGGGCGCAGCGCGGCGAGGTAGTGGCGCACGTTGATGGGTGCGGACACGGTGTTGAGGATGACGTCGAATTCGCCGCGACGCTTCTTGACGGCGTCGGGGTCTTCGGTCGTCGCGATCCAGTCGGTGGCGCCGTAGCGGCGTCCGTCCTCTTCCTTGGAGCGGGTCTGGGAGATGACGGTGACGTCGGCGCCCATGGCCTTGGCGAGCTTGACGGCGACGTGGCCGAGCCCGCCCATCCCGACGACGGCGACCTTGGAGCCTTCCTTGACGCCCCAGGTGCGAAGCGGCGAATAGGTGGTGATGCCGGCGCACAGCAGCGGGGTGGCGGCTGCGGCGTCGAGGCTTTCGGGGATGTGGATGGCGAAGGCTTCGGAGACGACGATCTGCGTCGAGTAGCCGCCGGCGGTGGGCGTGCCGTCGAAGCGGTCGATGCCGTTGTAGGTGCCGACGGAGTTCGGGCAGTTGTTCTCCTCGCCGGCGAGGCACCACTCGCACTCGCGGCAGGAGTCGACGAGGCAGCCGACGCCGGCGCGCTCGCCGACGGTGAACTTCGTGACGTCGGAGCCGACCTCGGTGACGCGACCGATGATCTCGTGGCCGGTCACCATCGGGAAGGTGATCTTGCCCCACTCCTCGCGCACGGTGTGGATGTCGGAGTGGCAGATTCCGGCGAACTCGATTTCGATGCGGACGTCGTCGGGACGCAGGTCTCGGCGCTCGACGGTGCCCTTCTCGAGGGGGGCGTCGGCGGCAACGGCCTGGTAGCAGGCAACAGCTGTGGTCATGGCCGTGACGTTACGCCGACCGGCGGTGATACGCATTCTCACGAAGAGGTCAGGACGGCGGAGTCCTCATTCGATGGCACCAACCGACGACCACCTCCGTAGGAAAGAAATCCGCCCTTCATGTGCGCAAGCTCGGGGCTTGGGCACACGAAGGGCGGATTCCACACCGTGCAGTGTCAGAGGGCTACGACTCAGCGCTCCTCCTTGTCTTGAGCGCTTCGTCAACACTCGTGTCGCACCGAGCGGGGCGGCTGAGCCTGCGAAGCCACCCCGCCGGAAGACGCGGCGAAAGGTACGACTCAGCGCTCCTCACTTTTCTCGAGCGCTTCGTCATCGCTCACTTCGGCAGGATCCTCGCTTCGCTGCGGTCCTACCTCCGTTCGCTTGATCCTCAGCGCTCCTCGTCACCGCGGATGAAGGCCTCCAACATCTCGCGGCCGACGGTGTCTTCGCGCTGCTCCGGCGGGCTCTTCATGAGGTAGCTCGACGCCGACAGGAGCGGGCCACCGACGCCGCGGTCCTTGGCGATCTTCGCGGCGCGGATGGCGTCGATGATGATGCCGGCCGAGTTCGGCGAGTCCCACACCTCGAGCTTGTATTCGAGGTTCAGGGGCACGTCACCGAACGCGCGACCCTCGAGGCGCACGTACGCCCACTTGCGGTCGTCGAGCCACGCGACGTAGTCGCTCGGGCCGATGTGCACGTTCTTGTCGTCGATTTTGCCCGCGAGCGAACCCGACAGGTTCGACGTGACGGCCTGCGTCTTCGAGACCTTCTTCGACTCGAGGCGCTCGCGCTCGAGCATGTTCTTGAAGTCCATGTTGCCGCCGACGTTCAGCTGGTACGTGCGGTCGAGGGCGACGCCGCGGTCTTCGAACAGCTTCGCCATGACGCGGTGCGTGATCGTCGCGCCGACCTGGCTCTTGATGTCGTCACCGATGATCGGCACACCGGCGTCCTCGAACCTCTTCGCCCACTCCGGGTCGGAGGCGATGAAGACCGGCAGCGCGTTGACGAAGGCGACGCCCGCGTCGATCGCGCACTGCGCGTAGAACTTGTCGGCCGTCTCCGAGCCGACCGGCAGGTAGGAGACGAGGACGTCGACCTTCGCGTCCTTGAGCGCCTGGACGACGTCGACCGGCTCGGCGTCCGACTCGTCGATCGTCAGCGCGTAGTACTTGCCCACGCCGTCGAGCGTGTGACCGCGCTGCACCGTGACGCCCGTGGGCGGCACGTCGGCGATCTTGATCGTGTTGTTCTCCGAGTTGTTGATCGCCTCGGAAAGGTCGAAGCCGACCTTCTTCGCGTCGACGTCGAACGCAGCGACGAACTCGACGTCACCGACGTGGTAGTCACCGAACGTCACGTGCATGAGACCCGGCACGTGCGCGTCCGGGGAAGCGTTCTTGTAGTACTCGACGCCCTGAACCAGCGAACTGGCGCAGTTGCCGACGCCGACGATGGCGACGCGGATGGAACCCATGGAACTCACTCCTGATGGACGAGCCCCCAGAGGAAATGTGGTCAGACCTCGGAGGACAGCGGGCGCGGATCGGCAACGGCCTTCCGCTCGATCTCGATGAGTTCGTTCACCCAGCCCACTTCACGCTCCGTGGACTCCACGTCGTGGCGGAACAGCTCCGCGATGTAGGAGTCACGCGTACTGCGACTGTCACGCGCCTGTTCGCGGGAGCGTTCGAGACGCTCCTGCAGACGCAGGCGTCGCCCCTCCAGGATGCGCAGGCGCACCTCGGCGCTCGCGCGGGAGAAGAAGGCGAAATGCACGTCGAAGTTGTCGTCGTCCCAGGAAGCCGGGCCGGAGCGCGACAACTGATCGGCGAAGACGTCACGGCCCTCGTCCGTGATCTCGTACGTGATACGCGGGCGACGCCCCCCGGGCGCGAACGACGCGCTTTCGGTGATGAGGCCCTTGCGCGACAGCTTCGCGAGGCACGGGTACAGCGACCCGTAGCTCACGACACGGAAGGCACCGAGCACACCGGTGAGTCGCTTACGCAGCTCGTACCCGTGCAGCGGTGCTTCGTGCAGCAGCCCGAGAACAGCGAATTCGAGCACTGTGCCACGGCGTGACATGCGCTTCTCCTTCGTCTGGCCGGGTGGCGTGGCCATCCCCGCGTCCGATGCGAACGCTCATTCTTTCAAGAACGGCCACTGACGGGAAATGGCGAGCGGGTGAACGCTCGTCGACAGTTCTAGCAGATATATCGACTCGACATATCGAAAACGCGACGCCGAGTCCCTGGCAGTTCGCTGAGTCCCTCAATGTCGAACCTCATCGAGGTGGGTGAGCGCGGTCCGCCGCCATGAATGAACTCGACGCGCGACGCAGGTGGCCGCGATGTGCCTCGCTGCGCTCAGGCGAGGCAGAGCGCGGCCAGGGCGCCGCCGATCATGAACGGCCCGAAGGGCATTCGCGCGCTCCGGCCTCGACCCCGGAGCATGAGGACAACACCCCACAGGCCACCGAGGAGGAAAGCGCCGAACGCGCCCGCCGCCCACGTCTCCCACCCGACCCAACCGAGCAGGCCACCGAGGGAGGGGGCCAGCTTCACGTCTCCCAGGCCCATGCCACGCCCACCACCGAGCAGGGCCAGCGCAAGGTAGAACAGCCCGAGCAAGGCTGCCCCGGCCAGCGCCCGCCGTGCTTCGAGCCAGCCGGCGGATGACGTCGCCAGCGTCGCGAGGGCGAGGCCGCAGGTCGTCACGACGACGCACGCCAGGGTGAGGCGATTGGGCAGGCGGTGTTCGTCGAGATCGACGAGGGTGAGCGCGAGTAGGAGGGGCAGCACGAGGAGCAGGGCCGTGGCGAAACCCGGCGCCTCGTTCCACCAGCGCCCGACGATGCCCCCCGCGGCTACGAGCGCAGCGACCGCGAGCAGGGCCTCCCGGTCGCGTCGACGCTCGTACGCCGCTTCCGAACCGGGCATTGCGACCTCCGGGACGACATGACGCGTCATGAGCGCGAGGGCGCCCGCAAGGAACAACGCAGCACCCACCCAGCCCCAGAGCATGTCGTGAAGTGTGTCAGCGACCGTCGGCGCGTTGGCCGTTTGGCCACAAGCGATTTCACTGCAGAAACACCGACGGCCGCACCCCATGTGGGGTGCGGCCGTCGTTGACCAGCCTCGAGATCCGTCAGGCGTGGACGTGTTCGACCTCTCCGCCCTCGGCGGCAATCCGCTTGTTGCGGCGTACCGACGCGAGGAAAGCGGCACCGATGAAACCGACGCCGATGAGGCCGGTGATGACCTCGGGCACCTCGTGCTTGATGCTGATGAACAGGATCGTCGCAAGCGCCCCGATGGCCCACATGGCGCCGTGCTCGAGGTAGGCGTAGTCGTCGAGCGTGCCCTGACGCACGAGGTAGACCGTGAGCGAACGGATCCACATGGCGCCGACGCCGAGGCCGACGGCGATGATGAAGATGTCCTGGCTGATGGCGAAGGCGCCGATGACGCCGTCGAACGAGAACGACGCGTCGAGCACCTCGAGGTACATGAAGAGGAAGAACGCGGCCTTGCCCGCGGCCTTGCCGACACCGGGCAGTTCCTTCCCGTCCTTGCCGTTTTCGGCACTCTCCTTGCTGTCGGCCTCCGCCTCGTCGGCGTCGTCCGCGGCGTCGTGTTCGGCCAGGCCCTGCTGCTCGAACAGGTCGCCCAGACCACCGACGAGCAGGTACGTCATGACGCCGAGCACCCCGGAGAACAGGACGGTTCCTGCGTCCTCTGCGAGGAACTGCGAGGCGAGCACGAGCACGAGGAGCGCCACGACGACGGAGAGCTGGTCGAGCTTGCCGATCTTCGCGAGCGGACGCTCGATGGGCTTCAGCCACTTCACCTTGTGGTCCTCGAACACGAAGTTGAGGAACAGCATGAGCAGGAAGGAACCACCGAAGGCCGCAATGCTCGGGTGAGCCTCGTGCAGCATGTAGGCGTACGTGCCGGGCGTCTCCTGGTCACCGCCCTTGATGGCGAGGTCGATGGCCTTCATCGGGCCGACGCCACCCGTCAGGCAGACGATGAGCAGCGGGAACACGAGGCGCATACCGAAGACGGCGATGAGGATGCCGACCGTGAGGAAGATCTTCTGCCAGAACGCGTTCATCCGCTTGAGGATCGTCGCGTTGACGACGGCGTTGTCGAAGCTGAGCGAGACCTCGAGCACGATGAGGATGGCGACGATGGCCAGGCCGGAGACTCCCCCGAGGAAGAAACCGCCGACGAGGCCGGCGACCGTGATGGCCACCGACCATCCGAACGTCTTGAGAAGCATGGAGAACACTTTCCGGGGAGCGGGCACGAACCGGGCACACCCGACCCTGGGAAAAGGGCATGCGGGGGCTCTTGAACACCCAGCGTAGCGCCGACACGCCTGAGCCCCATCGTCCGACGATGTGTGTGCGCCCACGCAGACACGTCGAACCGCGACAACCGCTCCACCTGCGGGAACGCCCCGCACCACAGGCTCGTTGTCGGGTGGGTGGACTAGGCTCGAAGACGAGCTCCTTCATTCGCCCTGAACCTTCGCAGGAGAGGCACGATGACGAACCCCGGACAGCAGCCGTACCAGGATCCGAATCAGCAGTACGGCGGGCCCCAGGCACAGCCTCAGCAGGCTCCCCAGGCCCAGCAGGCCCCCGAGCCCGAGACGATGCTGGCGCCGCCGAAGGCCGTCGACCTCGTCGAGCCGGAGAAGGCCGCGGCGATGGTGCCCATCGACGAGCAGGCCAAGCAGGTGGCCACCACCGAGGCCACGCAGACGGTCGCGCGCTTCGAGGAGATCGACCCGAACGACCCGCAGTTCCGTGCGCGGCTCAAGGAGATCACCAACATGGGCCGCGAGGAGTCCATGAAGGCGACGCAGGTGAGCAACTCGATCCTGCAGCGCCCCTCCCTCGCGGGTAAGGACTCGTCGCAGACGAAGGTGGGCAACACCCTCGTCGAACTGCGCCAGACGATCACCGACCTCGACCCGCACCGCGCCGACCTCAAGGGCGCGAAGAAGGTGCTCAAGTGGCTGCCGGGCGGCGACAAGGTCGACCGCTACTTCATGAAGTACCAGTCGAGCCAGACGCACCTGAACTCGATCATCGCCGCGCTCGAATCGGGTCAGGACGACCTGCGCAAGGACAACGCGGGCATCCAGCTCGAGCAGACGCGTCTGTGGGACGCGCTTCTGCGTCTGCGTGAACTCGACGAGAAGATGACGCAGCTCGACGGCGCGATCGAGCAGCGCGTGGCCGAACTGCAGGCGCGTGGCGACACGGAGAAGGCCGACGCCATGAAGTCGCAGGTGCTCTTCACGGTGCGCCAGCGTCGTCAGGACCTCGCGACGGAGATCGCCGTCGCGACGCAGGGCTACATGTCGCTCGGCCTCGTGCTGCAGAACAACGACCAGCTCATCCAGGCCGTCGACCGCGCGAAGTCGACCACGGTCGCCGCGCTGTACACGGCCGTCATCGTCTCCGAGGCGCTGGCTCGCCAGAAGCTCGTGCTCGACCAGATCAACGCACTGCGCTCGACCACGTCGAACATGATCGAGGCCACGAGCAAGCAGCTGCGCACGCAGGGTGCGGAGATCAACGCGAAGTCGACCGAGTCGCTCGTCGAGGTGGAGAAGTTGGAGAACGCGTTCACCAACGTCTTCGCCACGATGGACGCCATCGACTCCTACCGCGCCGCCGCCACCGACTCGATGGCGCAGACGATCTCGTCGCTGCAGACGCAGATCAAGCGCGCCGAGCCGTACATGGAGCGTGCGCGCAAGGAGCAGATCGAGAGCAACGAGTCGCGTAACAGCGGTCAGCTGCCGGGCCGTTCCTGAGGTGATCTGACGTGGGGTGGTTCTCGCGCGACGAACCGCAGCGCCCGAGCGGCCCGACGCCCGGAACCGTCGACGCCGTCGGTGCTGCGCTCGTGCCGTACGTGCGGTGGTTGCGTTCGCTCGGCAGTCAGGTGCCCGGGCGGGCCATGGTGTTGTGCCGGCTCATCGGCGACCACCTGGAGGACGTCGTGGGCGACCCGTCGGCCAAGTTGCTCGACGTGCAGACGCTCGTCACGTTGGAGCGCACCGCGAGTGCCCACGTGCCCGACACGATCAACGCCTACCTGGCCGCGCGCGGCGTCAGCGGGGCGCAGGACATGCTCATCCGGCAACTGACGACGATCGAGGGCGTCGCGGCGTCGGCTGCGAAGCGTTCGATCGAGAGTGCCCGTGACGCCCTGGAGATCCAGGGCGCGTTCCTCGAGGAGAAGTTCGGACATGCCTGACACGACGAATCTGGCTCCCGGAGACGGCCTCCCGCTCGGGCGTGACGCCGGTGTGCGCGTGCTGTCGATCGACGTGCGCTGGAACACGGGTACCGAGACGGCGCTGTCGGAACGCATCGGGCTGGCCGCCATGCCCCTCGTGCGCGACCGGGTCGAGAGCCGCGAGCACGTCGTTCACTCGAACCAGCCGGCCACGCCGGACGAGACGACGCGGCTGGGGGCGTCGAACGGCGTTGTCGAGGTCGACCTCGCCGCGGCGCCGGCGGACGTCGAGCGCGTCGTCGTGCTTGCGTTCGTCCACCCGCGGGCCAACGCGTCGAAGCGCACCCTCGACGAGGTGAGCGACCTGTCGATCACGTTCCGTGACGACTCGTCCGGCCGCGAGATCGCGCGCACGGACAACCTGGCGCGCGCCATCGGTCCGGTGACGGCCGCCGCCGTCGCCGAGGTCGTGCGGGACGGTGACGGGTGGCGCGTCAACGTCTCCGCGCGTGGTTTCGAGGCCGGGCTCGACGGCGCGCTGCAGCAGGCGGGGAGCCGGCTGTGACGCTGCAGCCCCCTCCTGGCTACAACTCGGGTGACGCGGCGCGTCACGCACCCTCACCCCAGCCCGCCCCGGTGCCGCCGCAGGCGCCCGAGGCAGCCGCGCGTCCGAGCGACGTCCCCGACGCGCAGCTCGGCAACCCTGACGGCGCGTGGTTGCGCGTCATCAGCGCGGAGCCGAGCCCGGTGCATCTGTCCGACAGTCAGCAGGGCGAGCGCGTCGAGACGGGTGAGATCGAGGCGGAGGCACCGAGCGCGGCGCCCACGCAGAGCCTCGGTGGGTCGTGGGGCGGCAGCGAGCCGTCCCCTGCGTCGAGCAGCTCAGTGGCTGCGCCCCGGCACAACACTGGACGCAAGAGTGTCGATGTCGTGCCTGCGCGCCGTCGACCGTCGCGGCCGCCACAGGGCATCAGCGTCGTCGGTGGGCGCACCGTGAAGCTGCACCGCGTCGTGGCGCTCGACCGGTTGGCGTCGGGCATCGGCTACCTCACGGTCGAGTGGCGCGTGCGTCAGCGCGGGTTCGACCTGCTGGCGCTGCAGGACGGTTCAACCGTGGCGGCCCGCGCCAACACCCTGACGATCGACCTCACGCAGCCGATGAACCGCGTCCTCATCGCCACGGGCACGCAGGGCACGATGCCTGTGCCCGCCTCGGAACTGCGCGTGAGCAACGGCTCGACGCAGGTCATCATCCCCATCGACGGCGGCACGAGCCTCGGCGTCTGGCCGCGGCTGACCCTGACGCGGGTGGACGAGTTCGTCGTCATCCGCCACGAGCACGACCCGCTCTCGGGCATCCTCTCGGCCGTTGCGGGCGCGTACGGCTACGACGAGCGCAACTTCGTCCTCGCCCACTCGCACGTGCTGCGCTGACGCCGGCGGCCTGAACGCACGAGTGCCCCGGAATCGCCGAGCGATCCGGGGCACTTCGGTATGGGGCGTCAGTCGACGTCGAGTGGTGAGGTGCTCACCGTGACGTCGTCCTTGCGCAGTTCGTGCTCGAGGGCCTCGAGTTCGGAGACGCCGGCCATCTGGGCGGTCAGCTCGTCGAGGCTGACCTCGTCCTTCGACGCGTCGAGCGCCACACGGCCGAGCTTGAGCACGACGAAGTGGTTGCCCACGAGGTAGGCGTGGTGCGGGTTGTGCGTGATGAGGACGACGCCCAGGCCCGCGTCGCGCGCCGCCTGGATGTACTTGAGCACGACGCCGGACTGCTTGACGCCGAGCGCCGCCGTCGGCTCGTCGAGGATGATGACCTTCGCGCCGAAGTAGATGGCACGCGCAATGGCGATGCACTGCTTCTGACCACCCGAAAGCCCACCGACCGGACGGTCGAGGTCGGGGATGACGATGCCCATCTTCGTCAGCTCTTCGCCGCAGATGGCCTTCATTTTCTTGATGTCGAGCACGCCGAACGGGCCGCGCGTCAGCTCGTTGCCGAGGAAGAAGTTGCGCCACACCGACTGCAGCGGAGCGAGCGCGAGGTCCTGATACACCGTGGCGATACCCGACGCCAGCGACTGGCGCGGCGAGCTGAAGTGCCGCTCGTCGCCGGCCACGAGCATCGTGCCCGACGTGTAGTCGTGCAGGCCCGACATGATCTTGATGAGCGTCGACTTACCGGCGCCGTTGTCGCCGAGCACGCACGTCACTTCGCCCGGGCGGACGGTGAGGTCGACGCCGCGCAGTGCGTCGACGTTGCCGTACGCCTTGCCGACGTCGAGGAGCTGCACGAGCGCGTCGGGGTCGGCGACGTCGTCGCTCGTCACCCGGCCAGCCGGCGTCGAGTCGATCGGCGCGTTCTCACGCTCCGCGGGCGTCTCGGCAGTTTCACGTGAAACGGCGTCGCACTTCGTCGCGTCGGTGCCGTCGACCGGCAGACTTCCGGGCCGCTCGGCGTGCTCGCCGCCGACACTACCCTTGCCGGGCTTCTCGGGCTGCCCCGTCTTGATGCGGATCATCGTGAGTCCGCCTTTCGCTTGACGAAGGTGTTGAGCAGCGTGGCCGCGAGGAGCATGACGCCGAGGAACGCCTTGAACCAGTCGGGGTTCCAGCCCGCGTAGTTGATGCCGAGCTGCGTCATGCCGAACATGAGCGCGCCGAGGCTGGCGCCCACCGCCGAGCCGTAGCCGCCGGTGAGCAGGCAGCCACCGACGACTGCGGCGATGATGAAGATGAACTCGTTGCCGATGCCCTCACCGGACTGGACGCGGTTGAACGCGAAGAGCAGGTGCATGCCCGACAGCCAGGCGCAGAAGCCGATGAACATGTAGAGGCCGATGCGAACCTTCCACACCGGCACGCCGACCGCGCGAGCGGCCTTCTCGTCGTCACCGATGGCGAAGATCCAGTTGCCGATCTTGGTGCGCAGCAGGACGAACGCGGCGATCACGGTGAGGATGATCCAGAAGATGATCGGGATCTTGATGTTGACGGGGCCGATCGAGAACGACGCTCCGAAGATCGCCTTCGCCGAGTCGAAGCCGGCCATGTCGCTGATGTCGTTGCTCGCCACGCCGCCGGTGACGGCGCGCGTCAGGCCGAGGTTGACGCCTTGGAGGACGAAGAACGTCGCCAGGGTGATGAGGAAGCTCGGCAACCCGCTGCGGTTGAGCATGAAACCGTTGATCGCGCCGATCGCGAGCGCGATGAGGAGGCTCAGCCCGACGGCGGCCCACACGTGGAAGTTGAAGTACCAGGCGAGCAACGACGCCGACATTCCGGCGGTCGTGACGGCGACACCTGCGGAGAGGTCGAACTCGCCGGCGACCATGAGCAGCGCCACGGGCACGGCCATGATGCCGATGGTTGCGGCCTGGTAGAGGATCGTGCCGGTGTTCGCCATGTGGCGGAACGGCTCGGCCACGATGAGGAAGAACAGGGCGATCGCGAGAACGCCGAAGAGCGAGCCGATCTCGGGGCGGGAGAGGTATCGCGCCAGAACGTGGCGGTTCCTCACCCGGTCGTCGGCAGCGCTCGACGAGTCGCTCGAAGTGGCAGGAGTCGACACGCGGAACTCCCTTTCGGATGTGCGGGCATGGCGAAGGGGCGCCCTCGCCGTCCTTTATCGTAGGTCACGCGTGTATCGACTCGATACATTTCGTCGTCAGCGGGTCGGCCTCCCGGCCGGTGTCACTGCAGGACGACGAGCACGTCACCTTCCTGCACGACGTCACCGGGCTCCACGCGGATCTCGACGACCGTGCCGGGTTCCTCGGGCACGACCGGGATCTCCATCTTCATCGACTCGAGGAGCACGAGCTCCTCACCGGCCTCGACCTTCTGCCCGACGCGCACCGCGACGGAGTGAACGTTGGCGACGAGGTCGGAAGCGATGTGTTGGGCGGCCATGCTGGCATCGTCGCAGAGCCGATCGGTTACCCGCGCGTCCCACCGACGAGTAACTGTGGACGCGTCACACCCCAAGGCGCAGGCGAGACGTCGAACCCGTCGAGCCTCACCCACGACGATGCCCGCCGCCCTCGACGTGAGGTGCGGCGGGCATCGTCAGGCGTGATGCGTCCGGGTGAGGGTCAGCGGCGACCGCTCTTGGCGTACTTCTCCACGTCGGCCACGTTGTTCTTGTCGATGAACGCGGGGCCGGTGAGCACCGGCTGGCCACCACCGACGATGTTGCCGTTGTTCTTGCGCAGCCACAGCGAGTCGACGGCGAGGTAACCCTGGAGGTACGGCTGCTGGTCAACAGCCCACTGCACGGAGCCGTTCTTGATCGCGCCGATGACCTCGCTCGAGGTGTCGAACGTGAACACCTTGGCCTTGGAACCGGATTCCTTGACCGACTTCGTCGCCGTCATCGCGTACGGACCACCGAGGGCGAGCACGGAGTCGATCGTCTTGTCCTGCTGCAGCTTGCTCGTGATGGCGCTCTGCACGCTCGGCATGTCCTTGCCGTTGACGTAGAAGTTCTCCGTCTGCGCGAACTTGCTCTTCACACCGGCGCAGCGGTCGGTGTGGCCGACGTTGCCCTGCTCGTGGATGACGCACAGAACCTTCTTCGCGCCACCGGACTTGAGCTTGTCGCCCGCGGCCTCACCGGCGATCTTCTCGTCCTGGCCGTAGTAGCTCTCGACGCCCATCTTCTTCCAGTCGTCGAGACCACCGTTGAGGGCGACGACCGGAATGCCGGCCTTGCGGGCGGCGTCGACGGCGCTCTTCATCGCGTCAGGCTTCGACAGGGTGACGGCGATGCCGTCGACCTTCTTGTCGATGGCCTGCTGCACGAGGTTCGCCTGCTTCGGGCCGTCGGGGTCGGCCGTGTACTCGAGCTTGACGTTGTCCTTGGCCGCCGCGTCCTCGGCGCCCTTGCGGACGATGTCCCAGAACGTGTCGCCCGGGCCGGAGTGCGTGATGAGCGCAACCGTCATGCGCGGCGTCGTGGCCTTGCCGGCGTTCATCGACGCCTGCTCCTCGGCCTTGCGGCCACCCGTCGCACTGCAGGCGGTGAGCGACGTGGCGAGGACGGCGACGGCCGCCATCGACAGGGACTTACGCATGGGCGTTCCTTCCAGAACAGGCCGAACACATGTGCGGCCAGAGGTATCGCCGTCCATTGTGCACCACGCAATGTCTCGGTTCGATACATCCGGAGTCCGCCGGGGAGTCCTCCTGTGCGCACGCTGCCGCGTTACGTTGAAGACATGACGCAGAGCCAGACCCACGGATTGCCCTCTTGGCCCACCGACGCGGCCGCGGAGTTCAACGCCGCGATGACGCTGGCCGACTCGGCCGCCGCCTACATTCGGGCCGCCTCCGGCGTCGAGTACGTCGACGCTCTCCTCATCCTCGGCACGGGATGGCGCGGAGCCTTGGACGCGCTGACGGGGACTTCCGCCGCAGACGAGAGCGACGCCGACGGTTTCACGGGAAACATCGACGCAGAGACGTCGGTCGAGGTGCTGTGGCGTGCCGACGCACCGTCCGTGCCGGGCTTCGTCGAGCCCGCGGCTGAGGACAACCATGCCGAACTTCTCCTCGTGCGGATCGGTTCGGACGATCCCGGCGACGTGGCCG
Source organism: Dermacoccus sp. 147Ba (assembly GCF_004151355.1). NCBI lineage: Bacteria > Bacillati > Actinomycetota > Actinomycetes > Micrococcales > Dermacoccaceae > Dermacoccus > Dermacoccus sp. 147Ba. The sequence goes on along the minus strand of NZ_SEHL01000012.1, from coordinate 43,165 downwards.
GCGATGTGCGCCACGTCCTCGTCCAGACCGGGCGAGCGCACCTCTACGACGGGTACGGGGTGCACGCCGTCGTCCACCCCATTCGGGTTGCGGCGGCACTCAACGCCGAGCGTGTCGTGTTCACGAGTGACTGCGGCTCGCTGCGCGACGACATCGCCCCCGGCACCGTGCTCATCATTCGTGACCACCTCAACCCAACGTTCGCGACGCCGCTCGTCGGCTCGGCGAAGTTCGCGGACCTGCGCGGCATGTGGTCGCAGAACCTTGCCGAACTCGCCCGTGAGCACGAGCCGTCTCTGCGTGACGCGTGCTTCGCGTTCGTTCCCGGGCCGCAGTATCAGACCCCGTCCGAGGTGAAGATGCTGCGCAACGCCGGGGCGGACTGCGTCGGGATGTCGACCGTGCTGGGTGCCCTTGCGGCCCGCGAGCGCGGCATGGAGATGGTCGGCCTGTCGGTCGTGTCGTCGGCCGAAACGAACGACGATCCGAACGACCCCTTGGCCGTGCTGCGGGAAGCGCGGCGTGCGACGGAGCGTCATGCGGGCCTGCTGCTGCACCTCGTGACGGTCGACTGATCGGCGACCGCCCCGACACGTCGTCGCGCCAGCAGTTCTCGGCACCCGCGCGCGTCGGCGAAGTACCCTGCGCAGCATGAACCTCTCGCTGCCCCGCCGCACCGTTGCCCTCGGCCTGCTCGCCGGTTCGCTCGCTCTCGCCGGATGCGGCAAGGACGACTCGTCGTCCGGCTCGTCGAGTTCGGGAGGCTCGGGCAGTGCGAATGCCTCGACGCAGTGCCCGCCGGCCGACGGTTCCGCGCAGAAGAAGCAGAGCTTCGACGACGCCCCGCCCATGTGCATCGACGCGAACAAGACCTACACCGCGACGATGACGACGGACGTCGGCGACGTCGTCATCACGCTGGATGCGAAGAAGGCACCGAAGACCGTCAACAACTTCGTCGTCCTCTCCCGCTACCACTTCTACGACGGCGTGAGCTTCCACCGCGTCATCCCCGGCTTCATGGCGCAGGGCGGCGACCCGAAGGGTGACGGCACGGGCGGGCCGGGCTACACGATCGAGGACGAGTTCCCGCAGGAGGGCGAGTATAAGGAGGGCTCGATCGCGATGGCGAACACGGGCCAGCCGAATTCGGGCGGCTCACAGTTCTTCATCGTCACCGGTGATTCCGGCACGGCCCTGCCGCCGCAGTACACGCTCTTCGGCCAGGTGAGCAAGGGCATGGACGTCGTGAAGAAGATCGAGGCCGACGGCAACCAGGACGGTTCACAGGAAGGCACGCCCGTGAAGAAGCACACGATCACGAGCGTGAAGATCGAGGAGAAGTGAGCCGCGAGTTGCCCGAGGAGCTCTACGACGAGGAATCCGACGGCGTCCGCCGCACGCTCGACGCCGGCGGACTGAGCACGAGAGACGTCGGCCGCACCAGCGGCCGGGCTTCAGACGTGGTCACGCTGCAACCGAGAGCGGGTCAGTCGACGTCGATGCGCGCCGCGAGTTCGGGGTAGGTGACGACGAGGCCGTGAGCGTCGACGGCGAGGTCGACGCTCACGTCACGCGTTGCCGAGCGGTAGTGCACGACGGAGACGACGCGATCGTCGAGGGCCGACGCGATGTCCGAGAGTCCCTCGGGGCCCGAGGAGTACACCTGCGCCGACGGGATGACGGCGAGGTCGGGCAACGACACCCACGCCGTCGTGATCGGACGCTCCCCGACGCCGGCCGCGTCCACGCCGAGCCGGCGGATCGGCATCGTGTTCGTCAGCGGGCACCCCGCTAGATCGACGTCGAGGGACTCGACGAAGAGTTCCAGCGCGTCATCTGCGATGCCGATCGGGCCGAAATCGCCCGGTACATCACCGGATTCGCCGCTCTCGCACCGCCACACGGAGCGCGACCCTTCGTCACGACGCCACAGATTGAGGTGGCGCTGCCACACCGGCTCGGGGGAGCCACCGGTCTCGTCGGGGGCGTCGAGATCCTCGGCCGCCGACGACGGCGCGTGGCCCTCGACGTCGACCGTGAACAGGCGCGTGCGCCAGGACGAGTCGACGACGAGATCCCACTGGGCGCGGTAGCGCTCCGTCGACTGCCGCCCCGTGGCGACGAAGCCGCCGTCGGCGTCGAACTCGACCGACGCGACGTCGAGACGCGACTCGTCGTCCAGCCCGCGCCAGACCACCTCAACCGTCGTCATCGCGCCACTCCCTCTCGCATCAGCAGATGACACATGCAGCCATCACGCTACGCACGCGACCTCGGCCGGCACCCGAAGAACACACGGTTTCAGCCCTGCGACTCAGGCTGCTCGGCCCACCACGTCCGCAGCCGGTCGGCCGCCGCCTCCTTGCCGATGACTCCCTCGTCGAGGCGCACCGACAACAGGTACTGGTAGGCCTTGCCGAGCACCGGGCCGGGCTTGATGCCGAGCACCTCGGCGATCTCGTTGCCGTTGAGTTCCGGACGAACGGCCGCCAGTTCCTCCTCGGCCTTCAACCGCTCGATGCGGGCTTCGAGGTCGTCGTAGGTGGCCTGCAGGCGAGCTGCCTTGCGCTTGTTTCTCGTCGTCGAATCGGCGCGCGTCAGCAGATGCAAGCGTGAGAGCAACGGTCCGGCGTCCGTGACGTAGCGGCGCACCGCCGAGTCCGTCCACTCCCCGTTGCCGTAGCCGTGGAAGCGCAGGTGCAGCTCGACGAGCCGGCACACAGCCTTGATCGTGTCCTTGTCGAAGCGCAGCTCCCGCAACCGCTTTCGTGCGAGCTTCGCACCGACGAGCTCGTGGTGGTGGAAGCTGACGCCGCCGCCCGATTCGAAGCGACGCGTGTCCGGCTTGCCGATGTCGTGCAGCAGCGCGGCCAGGCGCAGCACGAGGTCGGGCCCTTCGACGACCTCCGCCTCCTCGACCCCGGGAACGTCGCGCGGACCCTCGAGGTCCATCGCCTGCTCGAGCACCGTGAGGGAGTGCTCGTACACGTCCTTGTGACGGTGGTGCTCGTCGATCTCCAACGCGAGCGCCGGCACCTCGGGCAGCACGTACTCGCAGATACCCGAGTCGACGAGCGCCGTCAGCCCGCGCCGCGGCGCCGGCGACATGAGGAGTTTCACGAGTTCGTCACGCACCCGCTCGGCAGAGATCATGCGGATCGAGCCGGCCATCTCCGTCATCGCCGCGAACGCCTCGGGAGCGATGTCGAACGACAGCTGCGAGCTGAAACGCGCCGCGCGCATCATGCGCAGCGGGTCGTCACCGAACGAGACCTCCGGCGACGTGGGTGTGCGCAGACTCCGCGCCGCCATGTCCGCGAGGCCGCCGTACGGGTCGACGAAGGTGAGGTCGGGCAGCCGCAGCGCCATCGCGTTGACGGTGAAGTCGCGACGCACGAGGTCGTCGTCGAGCGAGTCGCCGAACTCGACGACCGGCTTGCGCGTCTCGCGGTCGTAGGCGTCGGCTCGGTACGTCGTGATCTCGACCTGAAAATCGCCCTTACGGACGCCGATCGTCCCGAAAGCACGCCCGAGATCCCACACGGCGTCAGCCCATCCGGCGACGATGCGCTCGGTGTCCTCAGGGCGCGCCGACGTCGTGAAGTCGAGATCGGGCGACGTGCGCGCGAGGAAAGCGTCACGCACCGGCCCACCGACGAGGGCGATCTCGTGGCCCGCCGACGTGAAGCGTTCACCCAGTTCGCGCAGCATCGGCATGACCGGTTCGAGGTGCGAGACAGCCTCGGCCAGCATCGTCGCTCCGCTCGGTACCGACCCGTTCGGTCGGTTTTGCGCGGGCTGAACGGAGGCTGCTCGAGTAGGCGTCACCGGCCAAGGGTATCGAGGGGCCCGGCGGCACCAGAATTTCCCAGCCGCTCTCGTTAAGGTGGAGCAATGACCGTCTCCTCGTCGCGCATGCAGCGGGCTTCACGCCTGGGCTCGCTGGAGGAGATTTCTGCGGGCGGAGTCGTCGTCGACGTTCGTGACCAGCAGGCCTATCTCGCTCTCATCGCGCGGCACAACCGAGCCGGACGCGTCGAGTGGTGCCTGCCCAAGGGCCACATCGAAGAAGGCGAGACGCTCGTGCAGACGGCCGAGCGCGAGGTCGAGGAGGAGACCGGCATCAAGGGCCGCGCCCTCGTCACGCTCGGCGTCATCGACTACTGGTTCTCGATTCCGGGCTTCCGCATCCACAAAATGGTCCACCACTACCTGCTCGAAGCGGTCGGCGGAGAGATCAGCATCGAAGGTGACCCCGACCACGAGGCCATCGACGCGCGCTGGTTCCGCCTCGACCGCGCCCACGAACAGCTGACCTTCCCCAACGAGCGCCGCATCGCAGCCACCGCCTGGGCCCGGCTCACCGGACATTGATCGGTTCCGGCCCCCAGATGACACGCTCCGCGTCGGCCCGCGCGCTCGTGGCGGCCCTCGTCTGCCTGCTCGCGCTCCTCGGCCTCGCTCCTGCTGCGAGCGCCGCACCGCCGAACCCCCGCTCGAACGTCAGCGCGCTCCCACGGCCCGGAATCGTCACCAACGGCGACGTCCGGATGTGGATGACGAGCGGCGCTCCGGCCACCGCGACGACCGGTTCCGGCACCACCGTGAGCGTCATCGTCGAGAACACCGGTGACACGCCCATCGACGGAGCCACTCTGCGTGCTCGTGTGGGTACTCGGCCTCTCGACTCCCTCGCCGCGCAGCAGCGGTGGGAGGAGGGAAAGCTACCGCTCGGAGCGTCGGCGTCCGCCGACGCCGATGTGCCGACGATCATGCCCGGCACCTCCGAGACGGTGAAGCTGTCCCTCACCTCGAGCGAACTCGACCTCAGCTACACGATGGCGACGCTGCCGCTGCGTATCGAACTGCGCGGTGCCGGCCGACCCACGACGAGGCTCCACAGCTTTGTCTCGTGGGCTGCGAAGGACGCCACGTTCACGCGGATGTCGGCGTCCGTCGTCGTGCCCGTCACCCTGCCGAACGACCCGAAGCTCCTCACGGCCACCGGCGAGGAACGCCTCGAGGCGTGGCGCAAGGCGATCGGTCCGGGTTCGACGATCGAGCGGCTCATCACCTCCGACCCTGGCGTGCCCGTCACGTGGCTCATCGACCCTGCGGTGCTCGACCCCGCTGCGGCTCAGGACGGCACTCTCCCCACGGCCGAGCAGGAAACGACGCAGGAGAGCCCGGCGTCACCGTCTGCCTCCCCCACGTCCGACGGCACGTCGAGCCCGTCCGAATCGGCGTCCGGCTCCGCATCGCCGTCGAGCGAAGGTTCGACGGAGTCGAACTCCTCGGGCACGTCGGAGCCTTCAGAGAGTTCGGAGTCGACGGATTCCGCCGACTCGGGATCCACGTCGCCCGGCACCCAGCCGAGCGAACCCGCAGCGAGCGTCGACGAACTGGCGGCGAACCTGCGGGCCAAGCTCGCCGAGCGTCCCGGCAACCAGAGCATCGCCTTCACGCCCTACGGCGACCCCGACCTCTCCGCGCTGACGAGCGCCCGGCGCCCCGCCGGGTCGCAGAAGATCCTCGAACGCTCGCTCTCGCGTCCGCTCTCGAGTGAGCTGTCCGAACTGTCCGAGACGGTCGTCGCGGCACCTGTCGCGCCGCTGGACGCCGGCTCCACCGCCCGGTTGACCGCCGCGTGGCAGAAGACGCGTGGCTCGCGGCCCGTGGTTCTCACCCCGAACGTCTCCCTCGATCGCACCGACGTCGCTGCCGTCACCTCGGCGACACGACGCACGACGAATCAGGTGACGATGGTCGGGTACAACGCGCCGCTGAGCCGCACGCTCAACGACGCGTCCATGTCCAACGCCGAGGCCGCCGCCTCGCTGCGCGCATCGAGTCTGGCGATCTACCAGCAGCAGCCCACCGCCGAGCGCTCGCTCGTCATCATGGGCGGGCGCGAGACCGTCCCCGTCGGTCGGCTGAAGGCGATCGCCTCGGCTCTCAAGCAGGCACCCTGGGTGCAGCCGGCAGCTCTCAGTACCGAGGAATCCACCTCGGCGCCCGTCGTCGATCTGGCACCCCAGGCCCCGCCGTCCGAAACCGTGTGGCCGCGAGTCGCCGCACCCGCCTTCGACGCCGGCGACATCACGACTGCCGACAGGACCCTCGCCACCCTGACGAAAATGGCCGAGATCGTCGTGGACGGCGATGACATCGTTCCCGCCTGGACTCGCAACCTCGACCAGGTGACGAGCACCCGCTGGCGCGGCGACCCGGCCGACGTCGACGGTCTCGTCGAGCACGCGTCGTCGACCGTCTCCGCCATTCCCCAACAGATCGCCGTCGTGCCGTCACGCGTCAACTTCTTCTCCGATTCCGGTCCCATCAGCGTCACCGTCAAGAACGGCCTGGCCCGCGCCGTCCACGGCATCGAGGTCAAGCTCACGCCGCGGACCTACGCCGTGCGTTTCCGCAGCCAGCCGGACGCCGTCGACATCCCCGGCAAGGGACAGACGTCGGTGCGCGTCCCCACGGTTGCGCAGGCCGCCGGGCGCGTGAGTGTCGACGCGAAGGTCACCGGCCCGGGGGACGTCCGCCTCGGCGAGAGCGACAAGCACGGGGCCGAGATCGAGATCAACGCGCGTCCCACGGGTACCTGGATCTTCTGGGTGCTCGGTATCGTGGCGTTGCTCGTCTTCTGCTACGGCCTCGTGCGCAACAGGCAGAAGGGCACCCGCCGACGCGATGAGCTCGCGCGGGACATCCAGTTGTAGGAGCACCCTGCCCATGTCGAACGACGGCCCCGGCTCTCTCGGCGCGCTGTACGAATCCAGCGCCCGACGGCACGTGCCGCAGATGCCCTCCGTCGCGGGCACGAGCATCGGCTCGGCCTACGACGCCTGGTTCGAGGCCGACCAAGAGGCTCAGTGGCTGCGCAACCTCGACGAGAGTCGGAGCCACGCGAGCAGCGACCACACGCAGGTCATCTCCCGCTCCGACGTCGACGCCTACCGCGAGCGTCGTGAGGCCGAGAAGACGTGGGACACCGACGCCGACGCCGCGCTCAACGTCTCGAGCCGTTCGCGCCGCGAGGCCGGCGTTTCACGTGAAACAGGGGGTGCGCCCGCAACCCAGGCGCTTCCACAGACCTCCCCCGGCGAGGTCGGTGGCAACGCAGCCGACCAGGCCGCCGACACGGGCGGGCGCGGCGGAATCCTGCGCAGTTCGGCCATCATGGCGGCCGGCACGCTCGTCTCGCGCGTTCTGGGCTTGCTGCGAACCTCGATGACGGTGGCCGCCATCGGTCTGAGCACCGGCGTCGCGAACACGTGGGACGTCGCGAACACGCTGCCCAACATCATCTACCTGCTGCTCGCCGGCGGTGTCATCAACGCCGTCCTCGTTCCACAGATCACCCGTGCGCTCGAGCACTCCGACGGCGGCAAGGCGTACACCGACCGCATTCTCACGCTGACATTCATGATCCTGGCGGGCGTCACCGTCGTCTTCATGGCAGCGGCGCCACTCGTCTATCGCCTCTTCGACAACAACAACATGACCGACGACAAGGCACACGTGGCCTTGATCTTCACCCTGTTGTGTCTGCCGCAGATCTTCTTCTACGGCCTCTACACGATCCTCGGTCAGGTGCTCAACGCCCGGGGTCGCTTCGGCGCCTTCATGTGGAGCCCCGCCCTCGCGAACGTCGTCATCATTGCGGGCCTCGCCGCTTACATCCTCATGTACCCGCACGGCGCCGACACGCCCGGCTTCAGCGGCATGACGACCCAAATGATGATCATGCTGGCGCTGCCCGCGACGTTGGGCATCTTCGCCCAGGCCGTCGTGCTCATCCCGCTCCTCAAGCGCGCGGGATACACCTACTCGCCGAACTTCCAGTTCCGCGGCGTCGGTCTGCGCAGCGCCTCGACGATGGCCGGATGGGCCTTCGCCGCCGTCATCGTCCAGCAGATCGGCCTCGTCGTCACGACGCAGCTGCTCTCCTCCCAGCCCGACGGCCAGCCGAACAAGGCAGCCCAGAGCAACGCCTTCCTCCTGTTCAGCCTGCCCCACTCGCTCATCACGCTTTCTCTCGTGACGGCGCTGTTCACGCGCATGTCGGTGGCGGCCGGTCGCGGCGAGACGCAGAAGGTCAAGGACGACATGACGACGGGTATCCGCCTGTCGGGTATCGCGTCCGTCATGCTGACGTTCGGCTGCTTCGTCCTCGTCTTCCCCCTCGTGGGCCTGTGGGTCGGGCCGGTCGAGTCGAGCCTGTGGGCCATCGGATCGATCGCCATCACGATGATGATCGGCCTCGTGCCGTTCAGCCTCTGCCTCATCATCCAGCGCGTGTTCTACGCCTACGGTGACGCCAAGACGCCCTTCTGGATGCAGATCCTGTGCACCGGCACCGCCATCGGGCTCACCCTCCCGTGGTTCAACTGGCACAACCTCACCGAGGAGATCTTCGGGCGTGCGCTGACCGACTGGACCGGGCTGCAGGGCGCCCACTTCTTCGGCCAGCCCGGCGTCCACTGGGTCGGCGTCGGCGTTGGCCTGGCGCAGACGTTGTCGAACGTCGTCCAGGCATCCGTCGGTTTCGTCCTGCTCAAGCGCAAGATCGGTCACGTGCCGATGTCCGAGACGGTACGCACGTACGTACGTCTCGCGATCGCCTCACTGCTCGCCACGGCTGTCGGCTTCCTCGTGCAGCTACCGTTGCACGACGCGCTGCCGGTGTCGCGTTTCGGTTCCTTCCTCGAGATCGCGGTCGTCGGCTCGATCTTCCTCGCGGTGTACCTGTTCGTCGCGAACCGCCTGCGGGTGGAGGAGATCAACAGCCTCACCGGCCCCGTCGCGCGGCGCCTCAAGCGTTCCTGACCTCGAAGCCCGCCGGCCCTCCTCGGGGCGGCGGGCTTCGCGCTCGCCGGGGCCCGGCGTTCGGCGCGCCGAACGCCCCGCGATACCGGCCGGTTGTCAGGCCCCTTGCTTAGGATGAGCCGAGCCTGCTGTCGCCCGCGCTCACCCGACGTCCAGCGTCGTACCCGGACGGCAGCGACATCGATGGCGTCGACGACGAGGAGTTCGAGTGCAGGGCATCACCAAGGGCACAGTGCTGGGAAACCGGTACGAACTGACGTCCGAGATCTCGGACGCGCCCGGGCTCGCCCGCTGGCTCGCCCGTGACGAGAAGCTGGGCCGCGAGGTCGCCATCACGGTATTCGGCTCCAAGTCCTCCCATGCCGCGGCTGCGCTCGACAGCGCCCGCCGCGCCGCCGGCGTCGAGGACGACCGCCTCGTGCGCGTGCTCGACGCAGGGAGCGACGACGACCACTCCTTCGTCGTCGAGGAGGCCCACACGGGCGCGCACAGCCTCGCGGATCTCGTCCGCTTCGAAGCCATGCACCCGGAGGAGGCTCGCCGCATCGTCGGTGAGACTGCGAGCGCCCTCGAGGCCGCGCGTCAGCGGGGCCTGCACCACCTCACGCTCTCCCCCCGCCACGTGCTGCGCCTCGCAGACGGTTCCATCGCCGTCACACAGGTGGCCGTCGGAGGCGCCCTCGCCGGCCGTGACGACATCTCCTCCGCCGAGGCCACCAAGCGTGACGCGGCGGCGTGCGTCAAGCTGCTCTACACCGCGCTCACGGGCGAGTGGCCGGGCAAGGCCGAGGAGATCACCGGCCTCAAGGGCCTCACCGTGGCCGAGCGTCGCGCCGACGGGCAGATCGCCACCCCGTCCGAGGTCGTCGACGGCATCCCGAGCGACCTCGACACGATGTGCCGCCAGTCGCTCAACTACGACGAGACACCGCGCACGCCAGGCGAGGTCGCCCGTCAGCTCGCCCCCTGGTCGGCACAGATGATCACGGCACCCGGCAAGGGACGACGCTCGGACGACGCCGCGGGCGACGAGGACGAGAAGGACCAGAACTTCACCGTGCGTCGTGCCGCCGACCGCATCGAGGGTGAGGGCCGACGCGGCGTCGGTGCCGTCGGCGCGGCCGCCCTGGCCGCCGCAGGCACCGCGGGCGCCGCCAAGGGTGCTCGACGACTCAGCAACGCCGACGACGACACCGATCCGGGCGCCCGGGCGGAGGGCCCGCGCGCAGCCCTGCCGCGCAAGCCCGCGCCCCGTGCGGCGAATGAGCAGGATCCGGCGGACGCGACGATGATCGGCCGCCCGGTCCAGTTCGACGCCGACGAGACCACCCAGTTCTCCCTCGATGACGAGGACGCGGCCTACCACCGCACGACGTACGACCCCTCGTTCGAGGAGCTCGAGCCGCCGGTCCCCGGTTTCCACGGCGGCACCGACGACCCCGACGCGGGCAGCAGCAAGCTCGCGCTCGGTATCGTCGCGCTCTTCGTCATCGGTGCCCTCGTGCTCGCTGTCCTCGGCATCCGCGGCATCGGTGGTAATGCCGACACCCCTGCCGCGTCCAACTCCGGCTCCGCGTCCTCGGGCGCTGCGTCGTCCGGCGCGTCGCCCTCGGGCTCGGCCAGTCGGGCCGGCACTCCCGTGAAGGTCCAGAGCGCCTCCGTCGTCAATCAGCGCGGCATGCGCGTCAACGACTCCAGCTCCATGGCGCAGGCTGTCGACGGTGACGCCAGCACAGCATGGAAGAGCCTTCTGTATCGCAACCGCCCCTGGGGCGGTTACCCGGGTTACGGTGGCCTCGCACTCAATCTCGGCACCTCGACCGACGTGAAGAGCATCAAGATCACGCCGGGTGAGGGCCAGCCGCTCACCGCCAACGTCTACGTCGGTGACGCGCCCGGCACCGCGGGCAAGAAGGTGGGTTCGGTCTCGAATGCGACGAGCCAGCAGACGATCTCGTCCACTGCGAAGGGAAGCTACGTGACGATCTTCATCACGACGCAGAGCCTCGCGCCCGGCACGTCCTACTACCAGTCGGCCGTCTCCGAGGTCTCGGTAGAGAAGTGAACGGCTACGAACTTCGCGAGTTGAGCGACGTCGCTCTCGTCGACGCGTATCGCGAGGGCAACGCCGACGCTTTCGGAGTGCTGTTCGAACGCTACAAGGACAAGATGTGGGCCGTGGCGTTGCGCACGACCCGCGACCAGGAGCTCGCCGCAGACGCGGTCCAGGAAGGCTTCATCGCTGCGTTCCGACGCATCGACTCCTTCCGCGGCGACGCCCAGTTCTCCACGTGGCTGCACCGCATCATCGTCAATTCCTCCCTCGATCGACTGCGCCGGCTCAAGCCCACGCAGGAGTGGCCGGAGTACGACATCGCCGACAAACGCGACGAACACGCACAGACCGACGTCCGCCTCGACGTGCGCGAGGCCCTCGACAAGCTCCCCGAGGGCCAGCGCGTCTGCCTCGTGTTGCTCGAGATGGAGGGCCTGTCCGTCGCCGAGGTCGCCCAACAACTCGGCATCGCCGAAGGCACCGTCAAGTCCCGCTGCGCCCGTGGGCGCACCGCTTTGGCCGAGCTCCTCGGGGTCACCTGAACGCGCCTCGCCGGCTCCTCACGCAACGTTCCGAAAAATTCTCGAACCGTGATGGAACCGAAGCGACGTCCCTCGCGTCGGAGACCATGAAGCGAACGTATGCCCAGCAGAAAGGAGGCCCGAGATGACCCGGAACTTCCGTGACGAGTGGGAGGCGGCCAACAGCGGCCGCTCGAAGGACGAGCAGCCCGCCGACCTCGCACCCGAACACGTCCAGGACGAGATCTCGGCTCTGCTGCGCCGCAGCGCAGCCGAGGACGGGCCCGAACTCGCCATGCCCCGCGATGTCGAGGCGCGTATGCGTGAGGCGTTCAAGGCTGAGTTCGGCGACCGCGCCTCCGGATTCGACGAGAGCAAGCGGGCCTCGTCCGGCAGCTCCACCGTCGTGCCGCTGCCGGCCCGTCCGCGCCGCACCGAATCCGCGCAGCGTGCCGAGTACGACCCCGACTCCACGCGCCCGGCGTCCGTGACGCCGTCGCGTCCCGCGCCTGCCCGTCCCGCAGCGGAGACGTCCGCACGCGCCGAGTCCGAGCGTGATCACTCCGTCGCCTCGCTCGACGCGCACCGTGCCCGCAAGAAGGGTGGCTTCGGCAAGGCCGCGCTCGCGCTCGGTGCTGCGGCCGCCGTCGCCATCGGTGCCGTCGGCGTCTCGAAGTCGCTCGGCGGCAACGACGACGCCCAGGTCGCTGACGGCCCGAGCCCGTCGTCGTCGGTGAGCAGCGGAGCGAACGACGGCACGCAGAACTACGCCTCGCGGGTGCGCGTCACCCAGACCGAGACGCAGTACACGTCGGACTCGCTCGCCACGCAGGCGGCTTCGCTGCCCACCTCGACGAGCACCCCGATCGAGCCCAAGCAGGCCGACGCCCAGTCGCTCGGCCCGCTGGCCACCGGCACCGGTGTGCAGTCCTGCCTCGACGCCGTCGACGCCGGCCTCGCGCAGGCGCCGGACAAGGTGTACGCCGACTTCGGTTCCTACGACGGCCAGCCCGCCGTCATCGTCGTCACGGTCAAGGACGGCAAGAAGACGGCCTGGGTCGTCTCGCGCACGTGCAGCAAGGCCGATGACCTCAAGGCGGGGCCGACGCCCATCTCCACCTGATGCCGAGCGCGCGTGTGCGCCGGGGAATGACGCGCGGATAGAGTGCGTTGACCTACGCGAACCGCATCAAACCGACGAAGGAAGCTTTCGTGAGCGACCAGGCCGTGCGCAACCTCATCATCATCGGCTCCGGCCCCGCCGGGTACACCGCTGCCGTCTACGCGGCGCGTGCCAACCTCGAGCCCCTCGTGTTCGAGGGCTCCGTGACGGCCGGTGGCGCGCTCATGAACACCACCGAGGTCGAGAACTTCCCCGGTTTCTCCGACGGCATCATGGGCCCGGACCTCATGGAGAACATGCGCGCCCAGGCCGAGCGATTCGGCGCCGAGCTCGTGCGTGACGACGTCACCGCCGTCGACCTCACGGGCGATGTCAAAACGGTCACCGACGGTGAGGGCGTCGTTCACAGGGCGAACGCCGTCATCCTGGCCATGGGCTCGGCCTACCGCGAGCTGGGGCTGCCCGACGAGAAGCGCCTGTCGGGTCACGGCGTCTCGTGGTGCGCCACGTGTGACGGCGCGTTCTTCCGCAACCAGGACATCATGGTCGTCGGCGGCGGCGACTCTGCCGTCGAGGAGGCCACGTTCCTCACGCGCTTCGCGAACAGCGTCACCCTCGTGCACCGCCGCGACGAGCTGCGCGCCTCCAAGATCATGGCCGAGCGCGCCGAGAAGGACCCGAAGATCCGTTTCGCGTGGAACAGCGAGGTCGTCGCGATCCACGGCGACGCCAAGGTCTCGAGCGTCACGCTGCGCGACACCGTCACCGGCGAGGAGCGCGAGCAGGAGACCACGGGCCTGTTCATCGCCATCGGCCACCTGCCGCGCAACGAACTCGTCACCGGCCAGATCGACCTCGACGACGAGGGCTACGTCCTCGTCCAGGACCGCACGACGCACACCAACGTCGACGGCGTCTTCGCCTGCGGCGACCTCGTCGACCACGTCTACCGCCAGGCCATCACGGCCGCCGGTTCCGGCTGTTCGGCCGCCCTCGACGCGGAGCGCTTCCTCGCCTCGCTCGACGCCGCCGGCGAGCCCAAGCCCGACGCGTCCCTCACCGCAGAGCCGCAGGGCACGGACGAGCCGCGCTGACGCGCGTCGTCCCCACCGTTTCTCTTCACCAGCACTGACCGACGTCCCGGAAGGAATGCCCCATGGCAACCACCAAGCCCACCACCGACGCCACGTTCGAGGCTGACGTTCTCAAGAACGACAAGCCCGTCCTCGTCGACTTCTGGGCCGAATGGTGCGGCCCGTGCCGCGCCATCGCGCCGATCCTCGAGGAGATCGCCGCCGCGAACGGCGACAAGATCGAGGTCTTCAAGCTCAACACCGACGAGAACCCCGCGACGTCCGCCAAGTACGGCATCACGGGTATCCCGACGATGAACGTTTACCAGAACGGCGAGGTCGTCAAGACGATCGTCGGCGCCATGCCGAAGCCGAAGCTCCTGCGCGAGCTTGAGCCCTTCATCGGCTGATCATCGCTTTCAGCAAAGACTGCGGCCCCCGTCGAATCGACGGGGCCGCAGTCTTTCGTGTCGAGCGCTGACGGAGGTCAGGCGCCGATCACTCGGGTGTTGCGCTGCGCGCCGGGGGCGCGTCCCAGAGCTGGACGTTCTTCGCCTGCGGGAGGCTCGAGCGTTCGAACACGGGATCCTTGCCGGCGGCACGCTGCGTGAGGAAGTCCTTGAGCAGCGCCACGGACAGCCCGCCGAGCGGGAGCAGGGCAAGCAGGTTGATCGTGGCCATGATGCCCATCGCGAGGTCCGCTATGTTCCACACGAGGGCCACCGAACCAAGAGCACCGCCGACTACACACACGAGGACGCCGACACGGAACGCCGTGAGCAGGCCCTCGCCCGGCTTGGACTCGGTGAGGAAGCGGATGTTCGCCTCGCCGTAGTAGCTGTTGCCGAGGATCGACGACCAGGCGAGGAAGAAGATGACGATCGACAGGAACGGCCCGGCCCACGATCCGACCTGCGACTGGAGGGCGGTCTGCGTCAGTCCGATGCCCTCCGGGTCGCTCACGCCGTACTTAGGCTGCGTCAGCAGAATGATGAACGCCGTCGCCGAACACACGATGATCGTGTCGAAGTAGACGCCCAAGGCCTGCACGAGACCCTGCTTGACCGGGTGCGATACCTCTGCGGTTGCGGCGGCGTTCGGCACCGAACCCATACCGGCCTCGTTGGAGAACAGACCACGACGCATGCCCTGCATGAGGGCCGCACCGAACGCAGCACCCGTGACCTGCTCGAAGCCGAGGGCGTGACCGACGATGTGGCCGATCATCGCCGGAACCTCGCCGATGTTCATCGCGACGACGACGAGCGCCACGCCGACGTAGGCGACGGCCATGACCGGCACGATGATCTCCGTGACGGCAGAGAGGCGACGCACGCCGCCGAAGATGACGGCTGCGGTCAGCGCGGCGACGATGAGCCCGATGATCCAGGCCAGGCCCTTGGCGTCGTCGAAGTTGGCCTGCACCGAGGCGCTGATCGAGTTGGCCTGCACGGCGTTGAAGACGAAGCCGTACGTCACGGTGATGACGACGGCGAACGTTGCGGCCATGCCCTTGCGGCCCAAGCCTTCGCGGATGTAGTACGCCGGACCACCGACGTAGCCGTCCTTGCCGCGCACCTTGTAGAGCTGCGCCAACGTGGACTCGATGAACGCGGTGGCACCACCGAGGATGGCGAGCATCCACATCCAGAACACGGCGCCGGGGCCACCGATGGCGATGGCTACCGCGACACCGGCGATGTTGCCCGTACCCACGCGGGACGCCGCGGAGATGGTGAAGGCGCGGAACGCCGAGATCCCGTCGTTCTCGCCGGCACCGGAGGGCGTCTCCTTGATGGCTCGGAACATCTCCGGCAGCAGCCGCACCTGGACCACCAGGGTGCGCGCCGAATACCAGAGGCCCGCAGCCACGAGCAGGGCGATGACGAGATACCAGAACTTGTCGTTGATCGTCGCAATGAAGTCGGCTGCTGCTTCCATGCCCCGTACCCTACGGTGCGCAGAGAGCCGATGCCGGAATGAAACTGGTTGAAGACGCCGGTGTTTCGTCAGATGTTCCGTGTGTCTGTGCGGGTGTGCACAGCGGCCCCACGCCCGATGTCGGACGTGGGGCCGGTGCGCTCGCCCGCTCGAGCGGGCATGGTTCGGTCAGTCGCGGGGACGCCCACCCCGCAGCTCACGGGTGATTGCGACCGCACAGATGCCCAGCACTGCCGCGCCGAGGACGGCTTTCAGCCACTCGCCGTTGATGAGGTCGCTGACGAAGAAGTACCCGAATACGACGGCCAGGATCGCGAAGACGATGAGCTGGATCGAGGGACGACCGGTGCGCCGATCGATCGCCCGGTCGCTCAACGGGTCCGTGCCCTGCTGGAACGGGGAGTTCGCGACGTCGTCGCGGGTGAAGCGTCCGTCCTGCGTCGAGTCGAGGGCACTGCTGCCGTCGGGGTTCAGGTGCTCCCCCTGAGCGCCCTTGGCTTCGGAGTTCTCAGGCAGGTCGCCGTCCGGCGTGGGGTTCTTGCGCTCAGTCACGATCGATCCCGAGGGCGTCCATGATGCGGTTGAGGTCGTCGACGGAGGCGAACTCGACGGTGAGCTTGCCCTTGTTCTTGCCCATCGTGATGCCGACGCGCGTGTCGAGCTTGTCCGACAGGTTCGACGCGAGGTCGTCGAGCTCCGGGTTGGGCTCCCGCGGCGTGGCGGTGCGGCGGGGCTTCTTGTCCTCACCGATCGCGACGATCTCCTCGGTGGCACGCACCGAGAGGCCCTCGGCGACGATGCGCTGGGCGAGACGCTCCATGGCGGCCGGGTCGCTCATGCCGAGCAGGGCCCGGGCGTGGCCGGCCGACAGCACGCCTGCTGCGACACGACGCTGGACGACCGGGGGCAGCTTGAGCAGACGGATCGTATTGGAGATCTGCGGGCGGCTGCGACCGATCTTCGAGGCGAGTTCGTCGTGCGTACAGCCGAAGTCCTCGAGCAGCTGCGCGTACGCGGCGGCCTCTTCGAGCGGGTTGAGCTGGCTGCGGTGGAGGTTCTCGAGCAGCGCGTCGCGCAGCAGGTCCTCGTCCGTGGTCGAACGGACGATGGCCGGTACGGCCTCGAGGCCGGCTTCCTGCGAGGCGCGCCAACGGCGCTCACCCATGATGAGCTCGTACGGTGTCGTCGCGTGCTCGGGGTCTTCCGCCGGCACGGGACGCACGACGATGGGCTGGAGAACGCCGATCTCGCCGATCGAGTGGACCAGCTCGGCCATGTGTTCCTCGTCGAACACCGACCGCGGCTGCTTCGGGTTCGGGCGAATGAGCGCAGGTGCAATCTCGGCGAACTCGGCGCCGGGCACGGGAGCGAGTTCCGGCTGTTCCTTTTCGGTCGGCGTCTCGCTCGGCGTGGCGTTCTCGAGCTTCTCGATCTCCGTTTCACGTGAAACGGTGGGAGCCTTGCCGGCGGGCTGCGTCACCGCGGCCGCCGCGGCCGCGAGGTCAGCACGCCGGTGCGTGGCCGAGCGCGGCGCCGTGCGGGGCTCGGTCTCGCGCGGCTGGTTGTACGAAGGGCGGGGCGTGAGGGCCTCGCTGAAGCGCGACTCACGGGCTGCGGGGGCCGCGGCGGCCTCCTGAGCAGCCTGCTCGCGCTTGCTGTCGGTGAAGAAGACGTCGGTGGGTCGCGTCACCCGTGTCGGCTCGGTCGCGTTGGGGATGAGGGCACCGAGACCTCGCCCGAGGCCGCGTCGCTTGTCGTTCATCGCAGTCCACTTCCTACTGAGTCGATCGAACCGCTCACGGCTCGTGATCCGAACATGCCGGTCGAGCCGGCGGGGTGGTGTGTGGGCGTCATCGGCCGATACGTCCGGAGGGTTCCGGAACCTCTGTGCCGCGCAGCGCGATCTCCCTCGCAGCGTCGCGGTAGCTGAGAGCGCCGGTACTCGACGGGTCGTACGTCATGACCGTCTCGCCGTGGCTCGGTGCCTCCGAGATTCTCACCGAACGCGGCACCAGGGCGCCGAGCACCTGGTCCGGGAAGTGCGTGCGCACCTCTTCGGCCACCTGCGCGGACAGGTTGGTGCGTCCGTCGTACATCGTGAGCAGGATCGTCGAGACGTGGAGGCCCGGGTTGAGGTGCATCTTGATCATCTCGATGTTCTTGAGGAGCTGGCTCAGCCCCTCGAGAGCGTAGTACTCGCACTGGATCGGGATGAAGACCTCGTCCGCCGCAACGAAGGCGTTGACCGTGAGCAGACCGAGGCTCGGCGGGCAGTCGATGAAGACGTAGTCGTAGCGGTCTTCGTCACTCGCCGCCGCAAGTTGCGCGTTGATCGCTCGGTGCAGGCGCGACTCGCGGGCGACGAGCGAGACGAGTTCGATCTCCGCGCCGGCCAGGTCGATGGTGGCAGGAGCGCACCACAGGCCCGGGATCTCCGGGCACTCCTGGACAACGTCGGCCAGGGGCGTGCCCTCGACGATGACGTCGTAGACACTCGCCACGTCCGAGTGGTGCTCGATGCCCAGTGCCGTGGACGCATTGCCCTGGGGGTCGATGTCGATGACGAGGACCTGGAGGCCGGCCTGGGCGAGGGCGGCGGCCACGTTGACCGTGGTCGTCGTCTTGCCGACGCCACCCTTCTGGTTGGCCACAGTCAGCACCCGCGGGTGGGCCGGACGCGGAAGTCGTTCCACACTCGTGAGGGCGGCGCGGGCCGCGCGTGCCCGGACCTCCTGCTCCCCGTCGGAGCTCTGCGCGAGCGGCGTTTCCATGGGTTCCTCGCTCGTCATCATGTCCTGGCCGGACGTCTCGTGCGTGACGGTCGACCCGAGAGGGGCATAAGCGGGAACCGCCGGCTCGTCCTCGTCGGGTTCCTGTTCGCGCCAGGCATCGTCCGTGACGCGGTCAAAACTCGGCACCCGCGGTCGTCCGGCTCGGCGAGCCTTGCGGGAGGGCAGAGCCTGAGCGGCCAAGGCGGTGTCGGCCGGGATCTGCGCAGCATCGTCGTCAATGGAAGCAGGTGCGCTGAGGGCGCCGGCCGCGGTGGCCGACTCGGTCGACGCCGGTGCCGTTGCACCCTCCGAAGAGGCCGAAATGTCGGCCCCCGACGCGTGATGCCGAGGCACGTAGGCGGGCTCGCTCGCCTCGGCCGGATCTGCCGCCGGTACCTCGGTGACGGTCGTTGCCGCGTCACCCACCGCGGCCTCGTCCTCGACGGCGACTTCCTCGAGCTTGTGTGTCGAAGCGCCGTCCTGCTGTGTCACCGCGGGCTGATCCACCTGCGATGTTTCACGGGAAACATCGTGGCTCCCGAGGAGGATGTCGTAGCCCTTCGCCTCGGAGGGAGCGACGCCTGAAGCATCGTCCGCCGGAACATCACGTCGGGCATCTGGATCGTTCTCAGGAGCAGGGGTCTCGGCGATCGGCTCGAGCGCCTCCGCCTGCACCGGCGTCTGCGGGTCGAGCACCACTGACTCTGCGCCTTCCGAGTTCGTCATCCTCGTTTCACGTGAATCACGAGGGGCGCCGTCAAGGTCGACAGCGGTCTCGACGACGACTTCCTCAACGGCCGACGTCGGCAACCCCTGCCATCCCACCGGTGTCGGTGAAGAGGCAGATTCAGCGGCGCCCGGCGTGATCGCCGGCCAGCCCACGGGTGCGGTCGTTGTCACCGTTTCTCCTTGAAGTCGCGTTGACGAGCCCGCCCATTGTGTCACCTTCGCGAACGGCCCCGAACGCAGTTGTCCCCAGGTGTGCCGGCTAGCCGGCACACCTGGGGACAACGTCAAGAAAACTGGGCTCAGTCGCGACGACCCTGTCTGCGCGCCGCCTTCTTCTTCGCCGTTGACGGGCCGGTTCCGGCCTGCTTCCGGGTGAGCTGCGGTGCCACGCCCTCGACACTCAGGCGCAGGGTGACGGTCTCCGGGTCGACAATTCCGGCGCCCCACGTCTCGACGTCCGCCTCGACGACCTTGAGCTTGCGCAGGATCGAGGCGTCCTCGTCCCGTTCGAGAGCCGCGCTCGAACCCTTGAGCACGAACATCTCGCCACCCCGCTGAACGAGGGGCAACGACCATCGGGCGAGTTCGCCTATCCGGGCCACGGCACGGGAGGTGACGACGTCGAACGAACGCTTGCCCCACAACTCGTCAGCCCGAGCCCGCACCACCTCGACGTTGTCGAGTTCGAGGTCGTCGATGACGCGCTCGAGCCAGACGGTGCGGCGCAGCAACGGCTCGACGAGCGTCAAGCGCAGGTCCGGCCGTGCGATGGCGAGCACCAAGCCGGGCAGTCCGGCGCCGGCGCCGATATCGGCGACGGCGCTCTCGTCCGCAATACCGGGATGGACGACGGCGCAGTTGAGCACGTGCCGTTCCCACATGCGCGGAACCTCACGTGGCCCGACGAGGCCGTGCGTCACCCCTGTGTCACACAGGTGCGCGACGTAGCGCTCCATGACGTCGACACGCGCACCGAGAAACTCTCGCGCGGCATCCGGAGTGGGCGGCGGTGGAGCCGCTTCACCGATCGTCGGCTGCTCCTCCGGGGTGTTCACGTCCGGTCGTTCCACGTGAAACGTCAGTTCGGAAGAACGACGACGTAGCGGTTCGGCTCGGTGCCCTCGGACTCGGAGGTGAGACCGGCGGCCAGCACGACGTCGTGGACGACCTTGCGCTCGAACGCGCTCATCGGCTCCATCTCGACCTTCTCGCCGGATTCCTTGACGCGCGCGACAGCCTCGGCACCCTTGGTCTCCAGCGTCGAGCGTCGCTCGGCGCGGTGGCCGGCGATGTCGAGCATCGCGCGGCTGCGCTCACCCGTCTCGGCCTGGACGGCGAGGCGCATGAGTTCCTGCAGCGCATCGAGGGTCTTGCCGTTCGAACCGACGAGCGAGCGGGGCACCTGCCCCTCCTCGGAGTCGACGATGGAGACGGACGCGCGGTCACCGTCGACCTCGACGTCGATGTCACCGTCGAGGTCGGCGATGTCGAGCAGCTTCTCGAGGAAGTCGGCAGCGATCTCGCCCTCGCGCTCGAGGTTCGTCACGTCGGAACGCGCGGAGGTGTTCTCGGACATCCTTGCTACCTCTGCTTTCAGTTCTTCTTGCGCTTCGCGCGCGGGGTGTTCTTCTTGGGCTGGTTACGCGGGCCGGTCTGCTGGGCCTTGGCCGGACGGACGTTCTCCTTGACCGGGCTGGAAACCTCAGTGGAGGTGTCCGAGGTCTTCACCGACTTGTCCTTCTTCGCGGACGCCGGCGTGGCACCGCTCTTCGCGGCCTGCTGCGCCTTGGCCTGCTCCTGAGCGCGGTCCATCGCCTGCTGGAAACGCGTCTTCGGCTTGCCCTCGTTCTCCTTGCGCAGGTCGTCCATCGTCACGGTCTTGTGCTCACGGCCCTTGGAACGGTTGCGCTCCTCGAGCTTCTTCTCGGCGTCCGAACCAGGGGTCGGCATGCGACGGATGACGTACCACTGTTGGAACATCGTCCACAGGTTCGTGACGAACCAGTAGATGAGAACACCGATCGGGAAGTTCACACCGGAGATCGCGAAGAATAGCGGCATGAGGTAGATGATGATCTGCTGCTGCTTGGCCATCGGGCCCTCGAGCGCGGCCTTCGGCATGTTGCGGCGCATGAGCTGGTGCTGCGTGATGAACGACGTCGCCGACATGAGGATGATGAGCAGGACGGCGACCCACTTGGCTGCACCCCAGCCCGACGTTCCCATGAAGGTGGACGAGAGCTTCGCTCCGAGAAGAGTCGAGCTCTCGGCCTGGCTCGCGAGCTCCTTCGTGAGGAAGCCGATGGGCCCACGGTCACCGCGGGCGATGTCGTCGAGGTTGTTGAGCACGCGGAAGAGCGCGAAGAAGAACGGTGCCTGCAGCAGGATCGGCATGCAGGAACCCATGGGGTTGGTACCGGTGGTCCGGTACAACTCCATCATTTCTTCTTGCTGCTTCTGGCGGGACTCCGGGTCCTTCTTGCCCTTGTACTTCTTCTGGATCTTCTGCATCTCGGGCTGCACGAGCTGCATGCGGCGCGAGGCGTGGATCTGCTTGACGAAGAGCGGGATGAGCAAGATACGCAGGACGATCACGAGTCCGGCGATCGAGAGGGCCCAGGTCCAGCCCGACGCTTCAGGCAGCCCGACGAGGGTGAAGAGCTTGTGCCAGCCGACCATGATGGCGGCGACGAACCACTCGAGCGGATAGAGCAGGGTGTCAAGCATCAATCATCCTTCGCTTTGACGGGTGCAGGTGCGGCGTCGGACCGTCCGTGCTCCCCGTGGGCCGAGTGGCCCTTCGGTGGAACGTGGTCGACCCCGCCGGGGTTCCAGGGGTGACAGCGCGCGAGACGCTTCAGGGTGAGCCAGGTGCCCTTGATCGGCCCGAACCGGGTGAGCGCCGTGAGGCCGTAGGACGAGCACGTCGGGTAGAACCGGCAGGTAGCAGGTAGCGCGGGCGAGATCCAGCGGCGATAGAAGCGCACGATGACGAGCAGGGGCCAGACGGCAACATGTCGCCAACCCGTCACATCGTCGGCCGTGGACGTCGTCATCGCTCCGCTCCGGCACTCGCCGTTTCACGTGGAACGCCGTCGTCGGTCCGAATCCGCTTGTGCGCCTTCGTGAGCATGCGCTGCAGTTCGGCACGGACGGCGTCCGTGCCGGCGCCGGCGATGGCCGGGTTGGCGCGCACGACGATGTCGAGACTCGGATCGAGGCGAGGCAACTCGTCACGCACGAGATGACGCAGCACCCGCTTCGTGCGCGAGCGAACCACGGCGTTTCCCACGGCCTTGGATACGACAAAACCGACGCGCGGCCCCACCCTTTCCGGGTGCGCGAGGCCGGACGCGTCGGCGTCGATCATCTGGACCACAAGCAGCGAACCGCCGGCTCGACCGGAGCGGCGATTCCGCAGAACGGCGCGGTACTGCCCGGCGTCACGCAGACGGTGAGGCGCTGGCAGCACGGCCGTTGCCGCCGAGGCTCAGGCGGAGAGCTTGCTGCGGCCCTTGGCGCGGCGGTTGGCCAGGATGGCGCGGCCGGCGCGGGTACGCATACGCAGACGGAAGCCGTGCGTCTTGGCGCGGCGACGGTTGTTGGGCTGGAAGGTGCGCTTGCTCACGTCGATCTCCGATGAAATGGGCGAGCGCTGACGCGTCGCCGTCGTACTGGTGGTCTAGTTGTCGCGCCGCCGATTTCTCGGTTGTTTCGGGCGATGTGGCGATGTGCGCGTCTCGACCCGAGCCCCATTTGGGGCGCAGACAATCGCCGTCAACTGTACGGGCCGCGACCAAGCCGGTCAAAACGACACACGCGCGACTCGATGTTCAACGGCGCGCACGCGCAACTAACACATGTGTGATTCATACGGGCGGGGTGAAATCCAGTCGACACGCCGTTAACGTGTCCGGAAGCAAACCCGTTGTCCTCTCCAGCGCCCCGAAGCCGCGACACTCCGGTACACAGGCTGTGGATAACGTTGTGGAAACCACCCTTAGTATGGGCGTTCCACAGACGAGCACCGCACCAGGAGGAGCCTTCGTGACCACCGACGAACCCGTCGACTACGAACGCACGTGGCACGCCGCCCTGGCGGAAATGAGCAAGCACGGCATCGGTTCTCGTGACCGAGCCTTCCTCAACCTCACGCGCTTCGTCGGCCTCATCGGTGAGAACGTCCTGCTGTCCGTTCCCTTCGAACAGACCAAGCGCATGCTCGAAGGTCCGCTGCGCGACCAGGTCGCCGAGGCACTCTCGAACCAGCTCGGACAGCAGGTTCGCGTCGCCATCTCCGTCGACGAGAGCCTCCAGGCCGCAGTCCAGGAACTCGACGGCGCGGGCGCCGATGCGGAAGGTGCTGCACAGACTGGCGCAGATGCGAATCCCGACATGAACGCCCAGGAGCCCGACCACTCCGACGGCACACTCGGATTCTCGCTGCCGGGCGGCTCCCAGATCGCGGCCGAGCAGGTTCCGCGTCCTCGATCGGCGCACCCCGGCGTCGTTCTGCCCCCCCGTTCCGTGGGTGGCCGCA
Organism: Dermacoccus sp. 147Ba; assembly: GCF_004151355.1. NCBI lineage: Bacteria > Bacillati > Actinomycetota > Actinomycetes > Micrococcales > Dermacoccaceae > Dermacoccus > Dermacoccus sp. 147Ba. Next base: position 19,570 of record NZ_SEHL01000012.1, on the reverse strand, counting down.
CGGACGCTCCGCCGCCGAGCGACGAGGAGTACTCGCCACGGCTCAACCCGAAGTACACCTTCGACACGTTCGTCATCGGTGACAGCAACCGCTTCGCCCACGCGGCCGCCATCGCGATCGCCGAGGAGCCCGGACAGGCCTACAACCCGCTGTTCATCCACGGTGACTCGGGCCTCGGCAAGACCCACCTGCTGCACGCCATCGGGCACTACGTGCACGACTACCACCCCAAGTTGCGGGTGCGCTACGTCAGCTCCGAGGAGTTCACGAACGACTTCGTCAACTCCATCCGCGACGACCGTGCGGCCACCTTCCAGCGCCGCTACCGCGACAACGTCGACGTCCTGCTCATCGACGACATCCAGTTCCTCCAGGGCAAGGAGCAGACGCAGGAGGAGTTCTTCCACACGTTCAACGCTCTTCACTCCTCGGGCAAGCAGATCGTGCTCACCTCCGACCAGCCGCCGGAGAAGCTGACGACGTTCGCCGACCGCATGCGCAGCCGGTTCAAGTCCGGCCTCACGACGGACGTGCACCCTCCCGAACTGGAAACCCGCATCGCGATCCTGCGCAAGAAGGCCAACGCCGAGCGCATGGACATCGGCGACGACGTCCTCGAACTCGTGGCCTCGAAGATCTCGACGAACATCCGAGAGCTCGAGGGCGCGCTCATCCGCGTCGCTGCGTACGCCTCGCTCCAGAAGGAGCCGGTCGACCGGGCCAAGGCGGCGTTCGTCCTCAAGGACGTCGTACCGAGTGAGACCGGGCAGATCACGGTGCATCAGATCATCTCCGAGACGGCCGTCTATTTCGGTGTCACGGTGGACGACATCAAGGGCACGTCCCGCTCGCGCAACCTCGTCACCGCGCGCCAGATCGCGATGTATCTCTCGCGTGAACTGACCGAGCACTCCTTCCCCCAACTGGGGCAGCACTTCGGTGGACGTGACCACACCACCGTCATGCACGCGGAGAAGAAGATCCGCCAGCTCATCGGCGAACGTCAGCCGATCTACGACCAGATCACCGAGCTGACGACACAGATCAGGCGCCGCAGCGCTTGATCCACGAGGGTGTGTTTCACGTGAAACACACCCTCTCTCGTAGGCTCGGTCGGTGACTTCCGCCCCACGACGCGCCGGCGTCCTGCTGACCCTCATCCTGGCCGGCCTGTCGATGTTCGGCCCGTTCAACGTCGATGCGCCGCTGCCCGCCTTCGGCGAAATGGGTGCGGAGTTTCACGTGGAACCAGCCGCGATGCAGTTGGTCGTCAGCGTCTACCTCCTCGCCTTCGCGCTGATGAGCCTGCTCCACGGCCCCATCTCCGACGCCGTGGGCAGGCGTCCCGTCATGCTCATCGGCATCGGCGTCTACGTCGTCGCGTCCATCGGATGCGCCCTGTCGACCTCCCTGAAGATGCTGCTCGTCTTCCGCATGTTCCAAGGGTTCGCGGCCGGTGCAGGGCAGATCATCGCGCGAACCGTCATCCGTGACCTCTTCGAGGGAGCGGAAGCGCAGCGACTCATGAGCCAGGTCTCGATGATCTTCGGTGTCGCACCGGCCGTGGCGCCCGTCCTGTCCGGGCTCCTCCTCCAGGTGGGCTCCTGGCGCACGATCTTCTGGTTCCTCGTCGCCTTCGGCATCATCATGGCCGTCTCGGTTGCTCTTTCTCTGCCGGAAAGCCTCCCCGCCGAGCACCGGACGCCGCTGCGCGTGGGCTCACTCGTGTCTGGGCTGCTCGCCGCAATGCGGAGCGGCCGCTTCATGCGCGTGGCCTTCGCAGCCGCGTTCTCCTTTGCGGGCCAGTTCCTCTACATCTCCGCCGCACCGTTGTTCCTCATCGGACTGCTCGGTCTCGGCGAATCAGACTTCTGGGTGTTCTTCGTCCCGATGGTGGCTTGCATGATCACCGGATCCTGGACGAGTGGACGGCTCGCCGGACGGGTGACGAGCGACCGTCAGATCACCTACGGCCTGGGCTTCGCCCTCCTCGCGGCCTCAGCGGGCGCCATTGTCTCGGTGACGCCGGTCGGCGACGTCCTGCCGTGGGCCATCGTGGCTCCCGCTCTCATCGCCTATGGGATCGGGCTGTCACTGCCCACCCTGCAAATTGCCATGCTTGACCAGTTCCCCCACGCCCGCGGAAGCGCGGCGTCGGCGGGCACCTTCGTCAACCTCGTGACAAGCGCTCTCGTGGCAGGTCTCGTGGCTCCTTTCGCGGCCGAGAGCGCCTGGACGATGGCGGTCACGGCGCTCGGTCTCGTCATGCTCGGGGCCGCGATGTGGCTGTGGCACCTCGTCTCGACCCGCCCCGTCAACGCGCTCCGTCAGAGCGTCCGACGCACTGTCCCCGGCTCGTCCCGTCGGTCTTGAGCTTGGGGCCGATAGTCGGGGTTGTCCACAGGTTCTGGGGACAACCCTGGGGACGCTGTGTGCAACGACCGCTCGGACGCCCCATCACAGCCGGAGAAGCCCCGACATTCCGCGAAAATCCGCCTGGGGACATCCTTGTGGATTTGTGGACAACACCACTGTGATTCACCTGCCCCACATGAACAGGACCCCTTCGTCACACGCTTTTCCACAGAATCTGGGGATAACTCCGTGGACAACGGTCGAAATCAGGGGATAACACCCCTTGAGCGCCGTCGGCGTCTGTGGACGCGAAAAATCCGTCCACACCCCCACTGTGTCGTCCCCAACGACCATCCCCACGCTGCCCACAACCGGAAACCGCGGGATCTCCGGCACAGATGTGGTTGTCCCCAGAATCCACACCCCCTATGACGACGACCAACTCTTTCTCCATCGCGATCAAGCGCCCCACGAATCCACACCCAGGCCAACCGCGGCGACCGCCTAGGACAGCTCCTCGACGCTTGGGGCGTCAGCTCCACCTGCGTTAAGCTCACCGCGAATACCTGTGCTCCTGCGCTCGCTTCCCCACGACGTAGGCGAACCACGAAGTGACGAGGACGGTGGACGTGAAGCTCCGGGTTGAACGTGATGTGTTGGCCGAAGCTGTGGCGTGGGCCGTTCGAGGTCTCTCGCAGCGCCCGCCGGTTCCGGTGCTCGCGGGTGTCCTGCTCGAAGCCACCGAGGACGGCCTGACGCTCTCCGCGTTCGACTACGAGGTCTCGGCCAAGGTCACCGTCGACGCCGACGTCGAGGAGCCCGGCACCGTGCTCGTGCTCGGCCGCCTGCTCGCCGACATCAGCAAGAGCCTGCCGCACAAGCCGATCGAGCTCGTGAGCGAGGGCTCCAAGGTCCAGGTCACCTGCGGTTCGGCCAAGTTCAGCCTCCAGAGCATGCCGACGGGCGAGTACCCGACGCTGCCGGAGAACCCCGAGCCCACCGGCGTCATCGGCGGTGACGTCTTCACCCAGGCCGTCGCGCAGGTCAGCGTGGCCGCGGACCGCGGCGACACCCTGCCGATCCTCACGGGTGTGCGCATCGAGGTTCAGGGCAACAAGCTCACCCTGCTGGCCACCGACCGCTACCGCCTCGCCATGCGTGAGGTGCTGTGGAACGGCGGTGACGAGAACGCGCAGTACGCGGCCCTCGTCCCGGCTCGCACGCTCGACTCCCTGGCCAAGGCGCTCGGTGCGGCGGGCAGCGTCTCGCTGTCGCTCAGCGGCGCGTCGACCGGCTCCGGCCTCGCCGGTTTCGAGGCAGGCCAGCGCCGCATGACGACGCGCCTGCTCGACGGCGACTACCCCAAGGTGACGAGCCTGTTCCCCACGAGCGTCGACACGACGGCGGTCGTCGAGACGGCGATGCTCGTCGAGGCCGCCAAGCGTGTCTCGCTCGTCGCCGAGCGCAACATGCCCGTGCGTCTGCGCTTCGGTGACGACGCCGTCCGCATCGAGGCCGGTACCGGCGAGGACGCCCAGGCCTCGGAGACCTTCGAAGCCCGCATCGAAGGGCCGGAACTCGAGATCGCCTTCAGCCCCCAGTTCCTCCTCGACGGCCTCGGGGTCGTCGGCACGAAGTACGTGCGCCTGGGCTTCACCCAGCCCACGCGTCCGGCCGTGCTGTCCGGTCAGGACGAGCTCGACGGCGAGGCCGACGACAGCTACCGCTACCTCATCATGCCGGTGCGCTTCGCCAACTGACCAGCCTCGTCCGGCGGTGTCGGACGGCATGTGGTCGTTCCCGCGACGGCGGCGTAGCGTGAGCACCGAACGCCGCGCCTTCGGGTGCGGCAACCAGACTTCCTCAGCAAGGAGTTAGACCATGCAGCTCGGACTCATCGGCCTCGGCAAGATGGGCGGCAACATGCGTGACCGCATGAAGGCCGCCGGCATCGACGTCATCGGTTTCGACACCAACCGCGAGATCAGCGACGTCGCCGATCTCGCGGAACTCGTCGAGAAGCTCGAGGCTCCCCGCAACATCTGGGTCATGGTGCCGGCCGGCAAGATCACGGACTCGGTCATGTCCGAGCTGCAGGGCCTGCTCGCCGAGGGTGACCTCGTCATCGACGGCGGCAACAGCAAGTGGTCCGATGACCTGGGGCACGCGGAGCAGTTCGCCGAGACCGGCGTGCACTTCATGGACTGCGGCGTGTCCGGTGGCGTGTGGGGCAAGGAGAACGGCTACGGCCTCATGTGTGGTGGCGCCGAGGAGGACGTCGAGCGCATGATGCCCGTCTTTGACGCGCTGCGCCCCGAAGGACCTCGCGAAGAGGGCTTCGTCCACGCGGGCAAGGTGGGCGCCGGTCACTACGCCAAGATGGTGCACAACGGCATCGAGTACGGCCTCATGCACGCGTACGCCGAGGGCTGGGAACTGCTCGAGGCGAAGGACATCGTCACCGACGTCCACGGTTGCTTCAAGGCCTGGACGCGCGGCACGGTCGTGCGGTCCTGGCTGCTCGATCTCATGGTCAAGGCGCTCGAGGAGACGCCGCACCTCGAGGGAATCTCCGAGTACTCGACCGACTCCGGTGAGGGTCGGTGGACGCTCGAGGAGGCCATCGCGAACGCCGTGCCGATGCCGGTGCTCGCCGCCGCTCTCTTCTCCCGCTTCACGTCGCGCCAGGAGAACAGCCCGCAGATGCAGGCCGTCGCCGCGCTGCGCGGACAGTTCGGCGGTCACGAGGTCATGCAGTTCGGCCAGGAGCCCTACCGCGTCGCCAAGGAGGGCCAGGCCGAGGTCTCGCCCGCGGCCCAGCCCAAGCAGGACGACGGCGCGTCGCGTCCGGGTGCCGCCAAGAGCGAGCACTGAGTCTTCCTCTTTCGACCCCAGGGCACACGAGTTCGACGTGAGGCTGCGTCACCTGTCGCTGCGTGACTTCCGCTCCTACAGCGAAGCGGAAGTCGATCTCACCGAAGGAGTCACCACATTCGTAGGACTCAACGGCCAGGGCAAGACGAATCTCGTCGAAGCCGCCGGCTACCTCGCGTCCCTGGGGTCGCACCGTGTCTCGAACGACGCTCCCCTCGTCCGGTTCGGTGCGGAACGCGCCTTCGTCCGTGCGGCCGTCGTCCGTGATTCACGTGAAACAGTGCTCGAACTGGAAATCGTGCCCGGCCGAGCGAACCGGGCACGCGTAGGGCGATCGGCTGCCACGCGCCCCCGTGACATCCTCGGCACGCTGCGTACCGTGCTCTTTGCGCCGGAGGATCTGGCTCTCGTCAAGGGCGACCCCGGAGAACGTCGCCGCTTCCTGGACGAGTTGCTCGTGGCTCGCCAGCCTCGGTGGGCTGGCGCACGCTCCGACTACGACAAGATCCTCAAGCAGCGCAACGCCCTCCTCCGTTCGGCGCAGCCCGTCCTGCGAAAGGGAAGCCGGGGCGGCACGCTGACCCCCGAAGAGGCCGTTTCACGTGAAACGACTCTCGACACCTTCGTCGAGTGGAACACCCACCTTGCCGCGGTGGGCGCCTCTCTCCTCTATGCTCGCCTGCGTCTGCTGCGCGATCTGGCACCGCACGTGGCGTCGTCGTACGACGAGGTGAGCGCGGGCCGCTCGGAGGCTCGGCTCACGTACGTCTCGTCGCTGCCGGAGGCCGTCGCTCGTCGGATCGCCGACGGCGAGGTGCCCGAGCGCGAGGAACTGGAGAAGGCCTTCCACCAAGCGTTCGAGGAGATGCGTCAGCGCGAGATCGACCGGGGCGTGACCCTCGTCGGGCCGCACCGCGACGACGTCACGCTGACACTCGGTGACCTGCCCGCGAAGGGCTACGCCAGCCACGGTGAGTCGTGGTCGTTCGCCCTCGCCCTGCGTCTTGCGGCCTTCCACCTCCTGCGCAACGACCTCAAGACCGACCCGGTTCTCGTGCTCGACGACGTCTTCGCCGAGCTCGACGCGGGACGACGCGAGCGCCTGGCCGCCATGGTGGCCGACGCCGAGCAGGTGCTCATCACCGCCGCGGTGGCCGAGGACGTCCCCGACGCACTCAGCGGGCGCACGTACTACGTGACGAAGGGGTCGGTCTCCGCCGAGGAGGCGGATGCTGCCCCGCTCACCGAATCCGGCACCACCTCGGGGTCGGCCGACGCAACGTCCGATGACGGCGGTGCCGATCATGACTGACGGCGACGGCGACGGCCGCGGGGACGAGTCCACGGACGCCCGGTCGACGCACGCGGCACTCGACGAGAGTTCGGTGGAGGCACCCGCGACGTCTGCTGTCGAGGACGACCCCCTGACGGCAGCCCGAGCGGCGTTGGCTCGCGCTCAACGGGGTGCCGCCGAACGCGGGTTCCGTCCGGGGTCTCGACCCATGCGTCGAAGCCCACGCGCCACGGACACACACGACGCGCGCAAAGGACGAGGCGGACGCAACGGTCGCGACCCGCTGCTGCTCGGCAACAACATGAAGCGACTGCTCGAGGACCGCGGATGGAATGTCGATGTCGCCGCGGGCACCGTGATGTCACGGTGGGCCGATCTCGTCGGACCGGGTGTCGCGGACCACGCCTCTCCCGTCAGCTTCGAGAACGGCATTCTCACGGTACGGGCGGAGTCGACGGCGTGGGCGACCCAGCTGACCTTGCTTGCGTCGACGATCATCCGGTCGATCGAACAGGGCGTCGGTGACGGCGTGGTGGCGGAGCTCAAGATCGTCGGTCCCTCTGCCCCCAGTTGGGTGCGAGGTCCCCGACGTGTCGCCGGGCGTGGTCCGCGGGACACCTACGGCTGACATTTCCGACACAACGCAGTCCACCGCTAGCGTGGTATGTCCGGCGCCATAGGGGGCGCGATCGCTTCACCCCGCGTTTCACGTGGAACATGAGGACGGAACGAGAGGTGACGAATGAACGATCCGAACGGTTTCGACGAGTGGAATCGGGGGATCGACCGACCCCCGTCACGCGGCAGTGGCTCCGACCCGGGTGCCGAAACCGAGCCCGGTGTGGCCGACCTGTGGGGTCAGGCCAGCGAACCGGTGCCCTACCGCACCTCACGCCGACCCGACTGGTTGGCGCCGGCGCTCGTCATCGTGCTCGCCAGCCTCGCGTTCGCCACGGCGTGGTTCATCACCCGGGGATCGGGCAGCCGGCCACCCGTCGCTCAGCCGTCGGCGGCCACGGCTCCCTCCGACACACCGTCGTCCAGGACGCAGCCGCAGACCGGGACAGCCGCTCCATCGACGTCCGAGGCGCCGACGTCCTCGTCGACGACGCCCTCCTCCTCCGCGGCGACCAAGGCATCCTTTCCTGCCGGTACCGTGGCGACGTGTGGCTCGGGCGAGGCCGTACCCACGTCCAGCGTTCGTCTCGCCCGCGGCACGAACTCCACCTGCTCCTACGTCGCCGACGTCGTGACCAAGGTCAACGCGCACCTCGCGGAGAATCCGGGTGCCACGACCTACACGGTCAGTCCGTACAGCTCCTCGTTGCGCAAGGTCGTGACGTTGCACTGCACCCGCGCCGACCACCTCTCCGAATGCACCGGTGGTTCCAACGTTCGTCTCTGGGTGAGCGACAGCGTCGGCTGAACTGTGGCAACCGGCGTCTCCTCCTCCACCTAGACTGACGGCGGAGAGGGGAAGACGATCACCATGTACGAGGACGAGACACGGGGCTACCGCAGTCGCCGAAGCCACACGAAGCACCGACGTCGTGGGTCACGGCCGACCGGACGATGGCCGACAGCGGGGGCGCGTCGCAGCAGTACCACGGAGAACCCCCTCGCGGGCCGAAGCAGTGGCTCGTACCGGTGTTGCTCGTCGCTGCCGCGATCGTCGGCTTCGCCGCCGTCACCTTCTTCATATCCGGGGGCGACGAGACGCCGGCGAGCACCCAGTCCTCGACCGTTGCCTCGGCACCGTCCTCCACGCCCAGCGACCCGAGCGCTGCCGAGGCCACCTTCCCCAACGACAGCGTGACGACGTGCGGCCAGGGCGACCCCATCACCGTTCCCGACATCCGCATTGCACGCGAGTCGAACACGAGCTGCGCTTACGTCGTGGAGATCCGGAGCAACGTGCTGGCGCACCTCGCCCAGGATTCGGGCGCTACCTCGTTCACGATCAACCCCTACAGCGTCGCGAAGCGCGCGTACGTGCCGCTCACCTGTGAACGCTCCGATCACCTCAGCCTCTGCACGGGTGGCACTGCTGTGAGGGCGTGGGTGAAGGACTCGGTCGGGCCATGACCCACGACGAGGAGACGCGCGCGTCGGGCCCCGAGCACGACGCGGAACCGAAGACCCCGGCGTTCTGGAACGAGCCAGAGGCCGAGACGCCGGAGCGGCGATCGCCCTCACGTGGCCTTGTCATCGCCGTCGCGCTCACATCCGTGCTCGTCCTCGCGCTGGCACTGGGGGCGCTCGCCCTGACGCGCGGACAGAAGGACGCATCCCCGCCGCCGCCCTCCGACCCCGCTACCTCGAGCGACGCGCGGTCGACGTCGAGTTCCTCCTCCTCGAGTTCCTCCTCCTCGAGTTCCTCGAGCAGTTCGTCCTCGGCGCCGTCGTCGACGACGAGCGAGACCGGTGGCGACTCCCGAACCGCGGCGCCTGCGCCGTCGTCCCCAGCGCACAGTGAGAGCCGAAGCTCCGTGGCCGAGGCTCCGACCAGCACCCCGACTCCAACGCGAACGGGTCTGACGCCGTTCCCGGCCACGACGTGGAACCTGTGTGGCGACCGCACGAGTCAGCAGACCAACACCGCCGTTCAGGTGCGCCAAGGGCAGGGGCACTATTCGAGTTGCCCCTTCCTCGTCACCGTGCGTGACGCAGCGTTGAGCCAGGTGGCGCGAAAGCCTGACACAGCCTCCTTCCCGTTGAAGGTCTACAGCGCCTATCGCAAGGAGAACGTCGCCGGTTCCGACGGGTACATCGACCTCACCTGCTCGCGCCGGGGTGGGCTCGTCAACTGCTTCCGGGCGAGCGATCCCGACGTTGACATCTGGGTTCAGGAAGGCGCCGGCTGATCCCCTTCAGATTGGACGCGCGACACGTCGCAGACGGCCCCGAGCGCCTTCGGTGGCCCCAGGGACGATCCCCGGCACGCCGGGCGAGAGAAAATCGCGGAAAATGCCTGTGTGGGCATGTTTCGGGGCAGTCCTGCGTCCACTGACCCGGTAGAATGGACACGATCAGGACCTGCCACCCTCTCTCGGCCTTCGTACGCCGATCTGTGACGTTCGACCCCGTGTCGCGTCCGCACCACCGTGGCAGGCACCGCACGGTGAAGGAGCACAGTGGCCGACCAGCCCACGCACGACGACGCGACGAACGAGCCGATCCCCGGCGGCGAAGCACAGCAGGTGCTTCCGCCCGAGGCACACGTGCGCTCGCAGATCGACACCGAGTACGACGCCAGCGCCATTCAGGTCCTCGAAGGCCTCGAGGCGGTTCGCAAGCGCCCCGGTATGTACATCGGCTCGACCGGTGAACGCGGCCTGCACCACCTCGTGTGGGAGATCGTCGACAACTCTGTCGACGAGGCCCTCGCCGGCCACGCCGACCGCGTCGACGTGACGATCCTGCCGGACAACGGTCTACGCGTCAGCGACAACGGTCGAGGCATCCCGACCGGCCGCAACGAGCAGTACGACATGTCGACCGTCGAGCTCGTCCTCACGCAGTTGCACGCCGGCGGAAAGTTCGGCGGCGGCGGCTACAAGGTCTCCGGTGGTCTGCACGGCGTCGGTAGTTCCGTCGTCAACGCGCTCTCCACGCGCCTCGAGGTCGAGGTGCGCCAGAAGGGCCACGTCTACCGCATGGAGTTCGAGGGCGGCGTGCCGCTCGGCCCCCTGCGCGAGGAGGAGGCCACCGACGAGACCGGTACGACGATCACGTTCTGGGCCAGCCCCGAGATCTTCGAGACGACGACGTACGACTTCGAGACGGTGCGCGCTCGCTTCCAGCAGATGGCGTTCCTCAACAAGGGCCTCACCATCGCGCTCACCGACGAGCGTGCCGAGGTGCTCGACGAGGGCGCGGCCGACGAGGCCGCTGCTGACGCAGCAGCCGAGGGCGGCGACGCGGAGACGGCCGACGCCGCAGCCGAGAAGGCGAAGAAGGGCAAGTCGGTCACGTACCGCTACGACGACGGTCTGCTCGACTACGTCAAGCACCTCAACTCGAGCAAGCGCGCCGAGGTCGTCAACGAGGACATCATCGCGTTCGAGGCCGAGGACACCGAGCGTTACCTCTCCGTCGAGGTCGCGATGCAGTGGACGACGGCGTACAACGAGTCGGTCCACACCTACGCCAACACGATCAACACGCACGAGGGTGGCACGCACGAAGAGGGCTTCCGCGCCGCGATGACGAAGCTCGTCAACGACTTCGCCCGCCGCGAGAAGCTGCTCAAGGAGAAGGACGACAACCTCACGGGTGACGACATCCGCGAGGGTCTCACCGCCGTCATCTCCGTCAAGCTTGCCGAGCCGCAGTTCGAGGGCCAGACGAAGACGAAGCTCGGCAACTCCGAGATCAAGGGCTTCGTCCAGGCCGCAGTGCGCGACGAGTTCGACCACTGGCTGCAGATGCACCCGCGCGAGGGCAAGGCCATCGTCAACAAGGCGATTGCCGCCGCTTCGGCGCGCATGGCGGCCCGCAAGGCACGTGAGACCGCACGCCGTAAGGGCCTGCTCGAGGGCGGCGGTCTGCCGGGCAAGCTCAAGGACTGCCAGAGCAAGGACCCGAGCCTGTCCGAGGTCTTCATCGTCGAGGGTGACTCCGCAGGCGGCTCCGCCGTGCAGGGTCGTAACCCGTTCAACCAGGCGATCCTGCCCATCCGAGGCAAGATCCTCAACGTCGAGAAGGCCCGCATCGACAAGGTGCTCGCCAACCAGGAGGTCCAGGCCCTCATCTCCGGTTTCGGTACCGGCATCGGCGAGGACTTCGACATCGACAAGGCGCGCTACCACAAGATCGTGCTCATGGCCGACGCCGACGTCGACGGCATGCACATCCGCACGCTGCTGCTGACGCTGCTCTTCCGCTTCATGCGCCCGCTCATCGAGGCCGGCTACGTCTACCTCGCGCAGCCGCCGCTCTACCGCCTCAAGTGGAGCAACCACGAGCACGAGTTCGCGTTCACCGACCGCGAGCGCGACGCGATGATCGCCGAAGGTCAGTCGAAGGGCCGTCGTCTGCCGAAGGACAACGGCGTCCAGCGCTACAAGGGTCTCGGGGAGATGAACTACCAGGAGCTGTGGGAGACCACGATGGACCCGGAGGCGCGCACGCTCCTGCAGGTCACCCTCGAGGACGCCGCGGCAGCCGACGAGATCTTCGCCGTGCTCATGGGTGAGGACGTCGAGTCGCGCCGCAGCTTCATCCAGCGCAATGCCAAGGACGTCCGCTTCCTGGATATCTAACCTCTGTCGCGCCTTCTCAGCGCGCGGGCTTCAGGGTCTGCTCCTTCGTCGCATCCCCTGCTTCCCGCGCTTGATCGGCGGCGCGACGTCGTGGGCGGTCGGCTCCCGTAGGGGGCGTCGCCGTCCGGGGTCGGATCTGACGCGAGGTGCGCGCTGGGTTGCGATCCTTGCCAACTGAACATCGTGTTTCACGTGGAACGGTCGGACGTTCCCGTCCTTCGTTTCACGTGGAACACCACCTAAGAACTCAATGAATTTCCCTTCGTCGAAGGAAAGAAACTATGTCTGACGACACGAACCTGCCGGGTGACGACGCGGCCGACCTCCCCGAGGTGCCCGCCGGAGACCCCGACGCGCCCGTGAGCGGCGCCGCAGCGGCCACCGCCGGCACGCCCGGTGACGGCGAGACGCCGAAGGTGCCGAACACTCCGGAGGCTCGCGCCGCCGTCGAGGCCCCGGTCGCCCACCGCGTCGACCCCATCGACCTCAACGCCGAGATGCAGCGCAGCTACATCGAGTACGCGATGAGTGTCATCGTCTCCCGTGCGCTTCCGGACGTGCGTGACGGCCTGAAGCCCGTGCACCGCCGCATCGTCTACGCGATGTACGACGGTGGCTACCGACCGGACCGTGGCTACAACAAGTGCAGCCGCGTCGTCGGTGATGTCATGGGTCAGTACCACCCGCACGGTGACTCGGCCATCTACGACGCCATGGTGCGCCTCGTTCAGCCGTGGTCGATGCGTTACCCGCTCGTCGACGGCCAGGGCAACTTCGGTTCGCCGGGTAACGACGGCGCCGCCGCCCCGCGATACACCGAGTGCCGCATGGCGCCGCTCGCGTTGGAACTCGTGCGCGACATCCACGAGAACACCGTCGACTTCGAGCCGAACTACGACGGCAAGACGATGCAGCCCACCGTGCTGCCGAGCCGTTTCCCGAACCTGCTCGTCAACGGCAGCGCCGGCATTGCCGTCGGTATGGCCACTCAGATCCCGCCGCACAACCTGCGCGAGGTCGCCGACGCCGCCCAGTGGCTGCTCGCCAACCCCGAGGCGAGCCGTGAGGCGCTGCTCGAGGAGTGCCTGCGCCGCATCCCAGGCCCCGACTTCCCGACGGGCGCCCTCATCATGGGCAAGAAGGGCATCGAGGACGCCTACCGCACGGGTCGCGGCAGCATCACGATGCGCGCCGTCGTTAACGTCGAGGAGATCCAGGGCCGTCAGTGCCTCGTCGTCACGGAGCTGCCCTACCAGGTCAACCCCGACGCCCTCGCCGAGAAGATCGCCATGCTCGTCAAGGACGGCAAGATGGCGGGCATCGCGGACATCCGCGACGAGACGTCGGGTCGTACCGGCCAGCGCCTCGTCATCGTGCTCAAGCGTGACGCCGTGGCGAAGGTCGTGCTCAACAACCTCTACAAGCACACGCAGCTTCAGCAGAACTTCGGCGCGAACATGCTCGCCCTCGTCGACGGTGTGCCCCGCACGCTGCCGGTCAGCGCGTTCATCCGCTACTGGGTCGAGCACCAGATCGACGTCATCCAGCGACGCACGCAGTACCGCCTCGACGAGGCCGAGAAGCGCATCCACATCCTGCGCGGTTACCTCAAGGCGCTCGACGCGCTCGACGAGGTCATCGCCCTCATCCGTCGTAGCCCCACGGTCGAGGAGGCCCGCGCCGGCCTCATCGACCTGCTCGACGTCGACGAGATCCAGGCCAACGCCATTCTCGACATGCAGCTGCGCCGCCTCGCGGCCCTCGAGCGTCGGAAGATCATCGAGCAGCACGACGAGATCCAGGCGCAGATCGACGACTACAAGGACATCCTGGCCAAGCCGGAGCGTCAGCGTCAGCTCGTCTCCGACGAGCTCGCCGAGATCGTCGACAAGTACGGCGACGACCGTCGCAGCCAGATCGTGCCGTTCGACGGCGACATGAACATGGAAGACCTCATCCCCGAGGAGGACGTGGTCGTCACCATCACGCGCGGCGGCTACGTCAAGCGCACGAAGGTGAGCGAGTACCGCAGCCAGCGTCGCGGCGGCAAGGGCGTGCGCGGCGCGACGCTGCGCGGCGACGACGTGGTCGGCCACTTCTTCACCACGTCGACGCACGACTGGCTGCTGTTCTTCACGAACGCCGGCCGCGTCTACCGCACCAAGGGCTACGAACTGCCCGAGGGCTCGCGCGAGAGCAAGGGCCAGCACGTCGCGAACCTGCTCGCGTTCCAGCCGGGCGAGCAGATCGCCCAGGTGCTGCGCTTGCGCACGTACTCCGACCACGAGTACCTGCTGCTCGCCACCCGCAACGGCCTCGTGAAGAAGACGCGCCTGTCCGAGTACGACTCGCCGCGCTCCGGCGGCCTCATCGCCGTCAACCTGCGTGACGGTGACGAACTCGTCGGCGCCAAGCTCGCCGAGGCGAGCGACGACGTCCTGCTCGTCTCGCGCAAGGGTCAGGCCGTGCGCTTCGCCGCCACGGACGACTCGCTGCGCCCGATGGGCCGCTCCACGTCCGGTGTCACCGGCATGAAGTTCCGCGACGGCGACGAACTGCTGTCGCTCAGCGTCGTGCCCGAGGGTTCGAACGAGGTGGAGCGCGGCGCCGCCGAGAAGCTCTACGTCTTCGTCGTCTTCGAGAACGGCCTCGCGAAGCGCACCCCCGTCGAGGAGTACCCGACGAAGGGCCGCGCGACGCTCGGCGTCAAGGTCGCCACGATCTCCGAACGAGGCGGCGACCTCGTCGGCGCGCTCGTCGTCGAGAACCGTGACGAGGTCATGGTCGTCATGGAGAAGGGCAAGATCGTGCGCAGCGCCGTCAGCGAGGTGCGCGAGACCGGGCGCAACACCCAGGGCGTCCAGTTCGCCACCCCGGGCAAGGGCGACTCCATCGTCGCGGTTGCGCGCAACGCCGAGAAGGAAGCCGAGGAAATTGCCGACGAGCAGGTAGGTTCGGATGCGAATACGGCTGATGACGCAGAGGTGACAAACCCCTCGGAGGACGCCGTTACCGCCGAGAACGACGAGTCGGGAGACAGTGAGTGAGTAACTCGCGAGAACCGCGCACCAAACTGCCGGGCGCTGAGGCGACCGCAGCGGCACCACGCCAGGGACGCCCGCCGCAGCAGCGCGTCGCGTCACCAGCCGGCCGCTCGGCCGCGGGAGCGCCGAAGGGCGGCGCGGGGCGTCCGGCACCGCGGCGCACCACGCCTCGTCGCGTGCGCCTCACCCTGTCGCGCGTCGACACCTGGTCGGTTCTGAAGATCGCCTTCCTGCTGTCCGTGGCCGTCGCCATCGCGTCCGTCGTGCTCGTCGCGACGCTGTGGACCGTCCTCGCCGGCATGGGCACCTTCAGCGCCGCCAACGACATGCTGCGCACCCTCGACCGTCAGGGATCGCAGTTCGACATCCTCGACTACGTCGGATTCGGACGCGCCATCTCGTTCAGCATCGTCATCGGCGTGCTCAACATCATCCTCATGACGGCCATCGCCACCCTCACCGCGTTCCTCTACAACATCTGCGCCTCCCTCGTCGGCGGCGTGCAGTTGACCCTCAGCGACGAGTGAGCTCCCTCGGCCCGTCTTCCGGGCTGGGCAGCTCGCAAGCTCGCTGCCCAGCCTCGGTGCGACAGGCCTTCGGGGGCGGTCGGCTTCCAGCGTGGTCTCGTAAGGTCTGCGCTGGTCCGGTTGGTCTGCTGCTGGGTTTTCAGGCCCGCGGGAGCTGTTTCGAAAGCCCTCACCACACTCGTGGTGGGGGCCTTCGGGCGTCTGTGGGCATCCTCGGTTCGGGCCGGTGCAGATGTGTGGATCTGGCCGCGATATATCGCCGTCAGATCGGCAGAAGTTCCCCAGATCCGGGTGGGGCTCGTCTGCGCGACGGCCCCTGCGTCGCCGGTGCCCCTCGGATTTGCGGGGCGCGCGCGGCGTAGGGTAATCTCAACGCTCGTGCCGCTCGGTGAACGAGCAGGCGCGGAAGCGGTGCAGGGGCCTATAGCTCAGTCGGTTAGAGCGCTGTCCTGATAAGACAGAGGTCACTGGTTCAAGTCCAGTTAGGCCCACCACCACTGCCCCTCGAGTTCGCTTGGGAGTTCCCGATGTACAAGGTTCTTCTCGCCGCCGCCGCCGCGGCGACAGCCATCTACGCGAACAGTGAGTACCAGAAGCAACAACTGGGCAAGGAGCTGTGGGCGAAAGCGACGGATCAGCCGGAGAACACCGCACCGGGCAAGAACTGA
This sequence comes from Dermacoccus sp. 147Ba, assembly GCF_004151355.1. Classification (NCBI taxonomy): domain Bacteria; kingdom Bacillati; phylum Actinomycetota; class Actinomycetes; order Micrococcales; family Dermacoccaceae; genus Dermacoccus; species Dermacoccus sp. 147Ba. Next base: position 3,544 of record NZ_SEHL01000012.1, on the reverse strand, counting down.
CCGTCACCCTCCGGGGGTATGGCGCAATTGGTAGCGCACCTGCTTTGCAAGCAGGGGGTTAGGGGTTCGAGTCCCCTTACCTCCACCCGAAACCGAAGGCCCGCACCAGGGATGGTGCGGGCCTTCGGCGTAAGCATCGGTGCAGGTCAGCGGCACTTTGCTGCATCCGTGTCGTCGTACCCGAGGTTCGGTGACCGGTGCGCATTGGTACTAGATTGGTCGAATATCGGTATGAGTCTGTGTTGGGTCGGCTGCGTCTCGTGCGTCCTGAGATCCGCGGGATGACGCGGGTGGTGAACCGGCGATCCGACCATGTGCGCCCGTGCGTCCCGGCGAAAGCCACAATTACGCACTCGACCGGCAGCCTCGCGCGCGGGCCCTCAGTCTTCGCCGGAAGCGCGAAGCAGCGGAACAAGCCCGGAAGCCGACGACCACCGATCCGGGGAAGCACGATCACTGCTCGTCGGTGACCTGAGGGAGGGACACCTGCGTGAAGAACGGCGGGGCCGGCACCGATACCACGAAGACGACAGCTTCACGGCGGGTGCTCCCCATCCCGATGACAGTGCTTCCCTGGCTGGTCGACCTCGCAGGCGATCGCCCCAAGTCCGACTGGCTGTTTCCGAGCACCCGCAAGGCAGGTTGCGCGATCGCCACGCAGTTCCCCAACCAGGCCCTGACTCGAGCGATCACGAAGGCGAACGGGGGTCGGCCGGAACAGGGCCCCCCGCCTCACCGTTCACGGGCTGAGGCACACCTTCGCCGCCATCTCCCTCTCCGAGGCCGGTGCCGACCTCCTGAGCGTCTCGCACGCGATGGGTCACGCCCGCCCGTCGATCACGCTCGACCGGTACGGGCACCTCTCGAAGAAGGGTCTCGCGCCGCTCATGGGGAAGATCGACGCGATCGTCGCGACCATGTCTTGATCGGGCTGACCCGACCGGGATGCGTTCCCCGAGTAGCCATCGTTGTCGGTGCGGCCATCTAGGCTTGGACACAAGTCGGACGAGAGGGACTGCCAGTGACAGAAGCACAATCGGAGGCCGACCGTCGAGCGGTCTTCGTCATCCACGGGCGGAATGAGGCCGCGCGAAAGGGCCTATTCGCCTTTCTTCGCTCGATTGGGCTGGAGCCTATTGAGTGGTCCGAGGCAATCTCGATGACCGGACAGGGATCGCCGTACATCGGGGACGTCCTCAACGTCGCCTTCGGAGCGGCCCAGGCTGTGGTTGTGCTTCAGACGCCAGACGACGTCGCGCACCTTCATGAGTCGCTGACCTACCCTGGCGACCCAGAGACAAGCCCGCAGATGCAGCCTCGTCCGAATGTCCTCTTCGAGGCGGGCATGGCGTTGGCGCGCGATGCGGACCGGACCATCATCGTGGAGCTCGGTCAGATCAAGAGCTTCAGCGACATTCACGGTCGTCACGTGGTTCGTCTCGACAACAGCACGGCGAAGCGCCAGCAACTTGCCCAGCGCCTGGGCACCGCCGGATGCGCCGTCAACCTAGGGGGCACCGATTGGCACACCGAGGGTGACCTGACACCGCCGGCCCCGCCAGGCGGCGGGCTGCCGCTCGGTCGCAAGCTTCCTTCATCCCAGACGTCGGGCCAGCCGCGCCTTGAGGCGACCCTTAGCAAGTCAGGCAAGAGCCAGCAGCGCATGACCATCACCAACCACGGGCCCGGCGATGTGTATGACCTCGACTTCGCTCTGGCCGACGACCGGGAAAGCACGCGCGAGTGGCGCGAGGAGGGGTTCCCGGTACCGAGGCTGCCAGCTGGGAAGTCCGTAAGTGCTGCCCGGTTCCTTTCGATGGCGTCGTCATCGCCTGCCTACTTCACAGTGGTGCTTACCGGGAAGACAGCCGATGGTGTGGAGATCAGAGCTGAGGAGTTCGTAAGTGGACGATGAGTACACGATCCAGGTGTCGGTCCCGCTCGACGCAGACGGCTTCCTGCGTCGAGAGTGCCCGCACTGCGGGCGGCAGTTCAAATGGCACAACGGGCCTGCCAATGAGGAGGCAGAGAACCATGCCCGGCCAGCGGCCTACAGTTGCCCACTGTGCGGTCAGCCGGCCGCCGATGACTCGTGGAACACCCCAGAGCAGGTCGAGTTGTTCGAACCGGTGGCCATGCCTGTGGTGCTCGAGGCCGTGCAGGACGAGCTTGAGTCGATGTTCCGCAGGACGAAGGGATTCACGTACCAGCGCGGGCGGGATGACGTGACGGAGCCGGCCGAACCACTCGTTGAACCCGACGACATGGTCATCGTGACCTCGCCCTGCCATGACTTCGAGCCGGTGAAGGTCCCTGAAGATCACACCGGGACTCTCTACTGCCTCATCTGCGGGTCGGCGTTTGCCGTGTGATCGGAAGCGTTGACCGAGGAACGAGGACGCCGTCGATCGAACCCGTCTTCGGGAGCAAGAAGGGATGTGCGCCCCGTGTGCGCCCCGAGGCTTTCAGGAACCCTCGTTTATCAGGCAAAACTTGACTATCCTCCCTGCTTTGCAAGCAGGGGGTTAGGGGTTCGAGTCCCCTTACCTCCACTGAACGACGAAGGCCCTCACCGCACAGGTGAGGGCCTTCGTCGCGTCACGGGAGCAATTGGCGCGGCGACCGTAACGAAAGAAGGGCCTCGTGGGCGCGGTGACGCTCCCACGAGGCCCTTCTCGGGCGAAGCCTGCTTTCCCTGTGCGGAGGCGGGCCAGCACTCAGAGGTAGGCGATCGGGTCGAACTCGTCGATCGGGATGATGCGCAGACGCGGCAGCGTCGCGTTAAACGCCTTGACGTCGTGCTCGAGGTCGAAGAACTCCATGCCCTGCGCCTCGAGGGGAGCGAAGCCCGAGTTGCGGAACTCCTTGAAGCCGATGAGTCCCACCTTGCGCGAGCCTCCGAGCAGCGGCTCCACCTGCGGCAGGAAGTCTCCGTCGTGGCTGACGAGCATGACGTCGGCCTGGTAGGTCCGCAGCGCGTCCAGAGTCTTCTGGATGGCCATGTCGACGACCTTCTCGTCGGACGCACCGGAGAGCGGAATCGGCTGGTAACCCAGGGCCGTCAGCGCCTGGATGAACGACATCGGCAGCTCGGGGCCGTTCGCGGCGAGGAAGAACAGGCCCTTGGCGTCCTGACGCCACTCCTGCTCCGCGAAGCGCAGCAGCCGATCCCAGCGCGGCCGCTCGTCCGGGTGCGGTCGTCGTCCGAGGATGGACGTGCCCAGCGTCGCGTCGATGTTCTCGCCGTCGATGAGCACGTAGGTGATGCGCTTGGTTGCCATGCCTTCAACCTATCCGCACCCTGCCTGGGACGCCCACCGACCACGAATCTGGCGGCCGAACGGGCGCGAGGTCAGCCCTCCGCGGCCAGAGCCCCCGCGAAACCAAGCATGACGACGCCCGTACCGCCCTCGACACCGCGGTTGACGAGCGGACGTGCCAGTGCATCGCGGGCACGCGTGGCCAGCCCCACGACGGCGAGGAGTTGAGTCCCCGATAGTGGTGTAGCGCGGTCGCTGACCTGGTCCCGGTAGTGGACAGGGGT
>NZ_SEHL01000011.1:0-84449 GCF_004151355.1 Dermacoccus sp. 147Ba | reverse complement strand
GGGCGCTGACGGGACATGAGCCGCCGGGCACCCGTGTGGGTGACGACTCGGTGTGAGAGGCGAAACCCATGGGAAAAATTAGGGATCGACTCTAGGGTGAAACTCATGGAGACGTCGCGCAGCCAGTCGGATCACCCGGTCAGTTTGCCGAACCAGAATGCATCGGCTTCGTCAGAGAATCCCTTGGCACTCGTCGCGGGAGCCTCGCGCGGGCTGGGTTTTCTCGTCGCCACCGCCCTCGCCGACGCCGGGCACCGCGTCGTCCTCGCATCTCGCTCCGCGGACGCGCTGACGAAGGCCGCCGACACGCTTGTCTCCCACGGCCACGCGCGCAGTGCCGTCTCGACGATCGTCATGGACGTGAGCGATCGCGACGGGGTGGCTCGAGCCGTCGCCCAGGTCGAGGGCGAGCACGGCCCGATCGACGTCGCCATCCACGTCGCCGGTGTCATAGAGGTCGGCCCGGCCGAGAACACGACGCACGAGCACATCGAAGGCGCGATGAGCATCATGGCGTGGGGGCCGATCAACCTCTCCGACGCCGTCATCCCCGGCATGCGCGAACGCGGGCGCGGGCGCTTCGGCGTCGTCACCTCCATCGGCGGCCTGCTGAGCGCACCGCACCTGCTCGCGTACTCGACGGCGAAGTTCGCGGCCATCGGCTACACCGAGGGCCTCGCCGCGTCGCTCGCCGGCACGGGTGTGAGCGCCACCGTCATCGCCCCGGGGTTGATGCGCACCGGCTCGCACACGGCCGCACAGTTCTACGGCAACGCGCAGGCCGAATACGCGTGGTTTGCGCCCGCCGCGTCGCTGCCGTTCGTCAGCATGGACGCCACGAAGGCCGCGCGACGCATGGTCGACGGCGTCCTCGCCGGCAAGCCGTACGTCATCCTCACGCCCGCCGCGAAGCTCGGCGCGCGCGTCCACGGCGTCATGCCGGGTGTGACGACGCGCGTCATGGGCCTCGTCGGGCGTGCGCTGCCCGGGCCCGTTCCCGGTGCGACGACGCCTGTCCCCGGATCCAAGCTCGCACCTAGGGCCGGACGATTCGTCAAGCTCCTCACGACCCTCGGTGATCGCGCGTCGCGCAGCAACCTCGAACCCGAGGGTTGAGCGGCCCCGGGTCGCGCCACCCGAAGATTTGAACCCAACCACCCGACCATCCGAGGCCCCCGACGAAAGGTACGCACCATGTCTGCTGGAACCCCGAAGTCCGACATCTCGCAGGAGCAGGTCGTCGAGATCATGCGTGGTGAGCGCTTCGTCATGCTCACCTCGATCGCAGTAGACGGGGCCCTGCACAGCCACCCGATGACGCCGCAGGAGGTGACGGACGACGCCGACGTGTGGTTCTTCGTCGGCCTCGGCACCGAGCAGGCGCAGGCGCTGCAGAGCAACCCGCAGGTCAACCTGTCGTTCGCGCACCTCGGTTCGTGGCTGTCCGTCGCGGGACGCGTCGAGTTCGTCGACGACCGCGCTAAGATCGACGAGCTGTGGGGCGACGACGTCGCCGCTTGGTACGACGGCGGCAAGGACGACCCGGACCTCGGTCTCGTCCGCGTCGTCAGCGAGTCCGCGCAGTTCTGGGGCCAGCCCGGAGGCAAGGCCTCCGCGCTCGCGAGCATTGTCAAGGCGCGCGTCAGCGGCGAGCGTCCGAAGGGCCAGAGCGCCACGACCGAGCTGTGACGAACCCGGGAGCCGAACCGACGCGCGGCGGCTCCCGGCGCCACGCTCCCCACCACCCCATCCCCACCACCCGATCGCCGCACGTCGCGGTGATCCTCTCGAGGAGAAACTGATGCGAGCACTCACCTGGCAGGGCCAGGGCAAGGTCTCGGTCGAGCAGGTCGCCGACCCGAGCATCCAGGAGCCCACCGACGCGATCGTGCGCGTCACCTCGACCGCGATCTGCGGTTCGGACATGCACCTCTACACCGTCCTCGCGCCGTTCCTGACGAAGGGCGACATCCTCGGCCACGAGTTCATGGGCATCGTCGAGGAGGTCGGCTCGGGCGTCACGAACCTCAAGCCCGGCGACCGCGTCGTCGTGCCGTTCAACATCTCCTGCGGCCACTGCTGGATGTGCAGCCGAGGCTTGTTCGCGCAGTGCGAGACGACGCAGAACGTCGACCAGGGCACCGGCGCGAGCCTGTTCGGCTTCACGAGCCTGTATGGTGCGGTGCCCGGCGGCCAGGCGGACTACGTCCGCGTGCCGCACGCCGATTTCGGCCCCATCAAGGTGCCTGAGGCCGGCGAGGACGAGCGCTACCTCTACCTGTCCGACATCCTGCCGACCGCGTGGCAGGGCGTGCAATGGGCGAACGTGCGCCCCGGCGACACGCTCGCCGTCATGGGTGCCGGCCCCGTCGGTCAGCTCGCCGTCGCGAGCGCGCAGTACCTGGGGATCGAGGACGTCATCGTCGTTGACCGCGTGCCGGAGCGCCTCGAGCGCATGAAGGCCCGCGGCGCCCGCACAATCAACCTCGACGACCTCGACGGCTCGCAGGTCAGCGCCGTCGGCGACGCGGTGCGCGACCTGACGGACGGGCGCGGTGCGGACGGCGTCGTCGAGGCCGTCGGCATGGAGGCACACGGCAACCCGGTTGCCGCTGCGGGCCTGTCGGCCGTGAGCAAGCTGCCGTCGGCGATCTCGGAGCCGCTCGCGAAGAATGCCGGCATCGACCGTCTCGCCGCGCTGCACGCCGCGATCGACAGCGTCCGCCGCGGCGGCACCGTCTCCGTCTCCGGTGTCTACGGCGGCGCGCTCGACCCGATGCCGATGATGCAGATGTTCGACAAGGGCATCGCGATGCGCATGGGCCAGTGCCACGTCAAGCAGTGGACCGGCGAGCTGCGAGACGTGCTCGTCGACGCCGACCCGTTCGGCGTCGAGCAACTCGCGACTCACCGCGTCGGGCTCGACGAGGCGGCGACGATGTACGACGTGTTCCAGAAGAAGCAGGACGGCTGCCAGAAGGTCGTCCTCAAGCCCTGACGCACTGACGGCCTGGGATCGGGTCGGCGTCCACCGAGACGCTGGGCCACCCGGCCGCCCGGCCACCACAGGCTGGCGGGTAACTCACTGGTAGGCGCGCGGTTAGGCGCCGACCTGTGGGTTACCCGCCATCGTGCGTTCTACGTCCAGGCGGCGCCGCCTGGAGTGCTGCGCGGAATAGTGCGGGCGCGACGGGCGCTGCAGTGAGCATGACGCCCGAGCAGTACGCCGCGAACATCGCCCGCGCCCTCGACGTGCAGGATCAGTCGGTGCGGTTGCAGGCCGCGATGGCGGCGGGCACACATCCGCATCCCGATCTGTTGGAGACGCTCGTGCGTCGCTGCGGCGTCGAGCCCGACTTCTTCGTCCGCGAGACCCTCGCCTGGGCGCTGACGCGCCTGCCGGCTGACGACGTCCTGCCGCGCGTTCAGCGCGAGCTGGCGTCGAAGAACATCCAGGCGCGCACGCAGGCGTTGCACGTGCTGTCGAAGGTCGGCGACGAGCGCGCATGGCCCTGGATCACGCCCGAGTTCCTGCACGACGCCGACGACGATCTCGCCCGCACCGCCTGGCGCGCGGCCGCCGCGCTGGCCCCGGAGAGTCAACATGGCTCTCTCGCTGACGAATTGGTCAAGGAGTTCGGCCGTGGTGACGCTGGCACGCAGATGGCGTTGAGCGTCGCATTGCTTGGTCTCGGCGACGCCGCCGTCCCAGCGGTCACGTCGGCAATCCGGAGCCAAGACGCGGCCGTCACCGAACATGCTCGCGCGACCGACCTGCTGCGCACCCGCCCCGAGCTCGCGTTCGACGGCGCCGTCGAGGAAGCCAAGCGCATCGTCGCGATGGGTTGAGCGCGTCGGCCCCGCCCCCGGCCATGCGACGGGAGAGCGGGTAACTCACGGGTAGGCACGCAACGACGCGCCGACCCGTGAGTCACCCGCCATCCCATCGACGAAGGTGACGCAGCGGCCGCCCCATCCCCCAGAGCTTGCAATCACAACGCCGGGGGCCGCTCAGCACCAGGCCGGCCTGTCGCCGTCGGTGCGGTGCCTCGCCGTCGATGACATTGCACAGCAGGGTGCTGATGAACTTCACCTCGAATGTCGCGGCGGCATGCAGTGTAGTGAGCGCCACACGTGAATGATCCTTGTTCTTTTCGGCCCGTAGGTGGCGCCCCTGAAGGCGCCTCGGGAGGGACGCCACACATGGCGGTCACCACCGACCAACCTGGACAGCTGGGGTCAGGCCGCGTCAGGGCGATCAGGCAAGGCGAGGCGCCCGAGCGGTCCAGCGGGGCGACTCGTCCGACGGCTCACCAGCGGAGCGCAGCGAATGTCAGTTCAGCGCAGCGTCGCGGCCGCTTCGGCGTGGGCGGCGACGAGGCGTTCGAGCTGGCTGTCAGCGCGCACGATGAGGTCGTCGAGTTCGGCGACGTCGATGCGCGCATCGTCGGTCGCGAGCACGCGCAGGCCCTCCCAGCCGGCCCGCTTGCCACGAACGGCCGACAGCAGCGCCTCGAGTTCGAGCACGTCGCTCAGCGGGGAGCGGCGCACGAAGCGGCCGTTGAGTTTCACGCGGCTGACGGTCTCGCCGACGCTCAGCGCGAGCTGCGCGAGCCGCGCCTCACCCACCCCGAGCGCGTCGGCCATGACGCGCAGGCGTGCGCGGTCCTCGGCGATCTCCCGCGTCAGCGTCGCGAGCACCTTCCGCGTGCGCGCCGAACTCTGCGAGCGCGACGCGCGCTCGAACAGGTCGAGCCCACCCTTCGATGCGGCCCAGTGATGAGCGACGTAGCTGGTGACGAACTTGTCGCGCGATTCCATCATCGACCTCCTGCAGGTCTGCGAGAACGGGTGCCACCGTCAGCCTAGGAGGTCACCGTGCGCGCGACCAGCCCCACGCAACACGGTCGATGTCGGAATTTCGTCATGGTTAATTTCCTTGTGTCGCAACATGTTGGCAAGGTATCCGCATGTCGTCCCACCCGAGCACCGATGGAGCCGCACACCTCCGTCTGGCGACGGGTGAGGAGTCGAGGGGCGCGCCCGCACCCCGCGCATTGCGCGTCACCCTCGTCGACGACGACGCCCTCGTCATGGCCGGTTTTCAGGCACTCCTCTCGCCCTACACTGCACGCGTCGAGGCGACGTGCAGCCGCGGCGTACCCACCGAACTCACCGACGTCGCGCTCTTCGACTGCTTCGCCGCCCCCGAGCCGGGGTGGGCGACGCTGGCGCGCCTGCGCGACACAGCCACCGTCACGCGCCTCGTCGTCTACACCAACGGCCCTCCGCAGGCGCACGTCGGCGCGCTCACCGACTTCGGCGTCGCGGGCATACTGACGAAGCACGCGACGGCCGACGAGCTCGTCACCGCACTCGAACGCGTCGCCCGCGGCGAGCGCATCGTCGACCCCGCGTTCCCCGTCGAGCTGGGTGACGACTGGTGGCCCGGGCCCGCCGAGGGGCTCACCGAGCGAGAGGCGCAGGCCGTCACGCTCATCTGCCGCGGCCTGCCCAACGGCGCGATCGCGAACGAACTCAACGTCTCCCTCAACACGCTCAAGAGCTACATCCGCTCCGCCTACCGCACCATGGGCGTCGCCTCCCGCAGCGAGGCGGTGCTGTGGGGCGTCGCGCGCGGACTGCACGTCGACGGCCGGTCCTGACGCGCTCACCACTTTCCAGCATGGCGCCGCGCACCGGCGGTCCATCAGGCAGCCGACGCTTCACCTCCTTGCGGGTGTGGCGCGAAACACGGTGAGCGACAACACTTTTCATCACCACCGACACCTCACGACCCTTGATCGTCGGATCGCTCGAAGGAGAGCTGTGCCCCGCCTCACGGTCGCCGTCGTCGCACGTAGCGAGCTGTTCGGATGCGGCGCGATGGCGGCTCTCGACGCGTTCGGCGTCGCGACACGCCTCGTGCTCGTGCGTGGCCCGGGCCTGCGCGCCGATTTCGCGCTCGATGCCGACGTCGCCGTGCTCGAGTGGAACGAACCCAACCGCAACGCCTGGGATCAACTGCGCGCGCTGCACGCCGCGAACCCGACGACGAAGCTGCTCGTGTCGTCGCTGCACACCGACGATGCCGCCATCAGCCGGCTCCTCGCGCGCGGCGCGTCGGGAGTCGTCGGACGGTCGGCGAGCGCCGCCGATCTGCGCGCCGGGGTCGATGACGTGGTCGCGGGTCGAATCGTCCGCCCCGCGGTGCTTCGACCCTCCCCCACGGACGCGCGGCCGACCGTCCCCTCCGACGGGCTGACCGCACGTCAGGCGCAGATCGTCGATCTCATCTGCTCGGGCATGCCGAACGCGCAGATCGCCGAGCGCCTGCACCTGAGCGTCAACAGCATCGAGTCACACATCAGAGGCGCCTACCGCGCGATGGACGTGCAGACGCGCCCTCAAGCCGTGTTGTGGGGTCTGGCGCGCGGCTACGGTGGTCATGTGTCTGACGATCACTGGCCGCCAGCCGCGGCCCCCACCTCATCATCCGGCTCGTCGACCCACCCAACCGATGACGACGAGTCGCAGGCCCGTGACCTCGCCGACTGGCTCGCCGAACAAGCCGACGCGGGCCTCGAGGGCGCGGACGAGGCAGCCATCCGCGACGTCATCGGCGCGATGATCGAGCACCCTCGGTTTCCGTGCCTCGGAGCGCGTTCGGCGCTGAAACGCGACGGCGCGCTCGTCCGCGTCTTCGACGACATGACCGATGACGCGTGTCTCTCAACGCTCAGCGCTGAGCTGGCTGACTTCGCCGCGATCGAGCGTGGCCCGCGCGAGTTCGGCTCGTTCATCGCCGTCTTCCGTCGCCCGCGGGCGGGTGACGAGCGGAAGTTCGAGAACCTCCTGTGGGGCATGCTGCAGCGATTGCACGATCGTGACGACGCGCCGTGGGCCGAGCGCGTGTCACCCGACACGACGTCACCACACTTCAGTTTCAGCCTCGGCGGCGTGCCGTTCTTCCTCGTCGGGTTGCATCCGCGGGCCTCGCGCATCGCGCGCCGTGCTCCGCTGACGACGGTCGTGTTCAACCTGCACGATCAGTTCGAGCAGCTGCGAGCTGACGGCGGCTTCGACCGGATGCGCGACGCGATCCGCCGCCGCGATGCTGCGTTGCAGGGTTCGATCAATCCGGTCGTCACCGATCATGGACGCTCGTCGGAGGCGCGTCAGTACTCTGGGCGGCACGTGGAGGACGACTGGCGTGCCCCGTTCACCGCGCACCCTTCGAAGGAGAATTCTGATGACTGACCCGCGACGCCCGCGCTCCCCCCACCCGCCGACGCCGCGGCCGCCGTACGCGGGCGGCCCCGAAGCTCCCGCCGACGGTTGGTCGCGCATCGCCCCGCAGACGGGGGTGCTCGTGCCGCTGGCGGCCGGCCAGGTGCTCGAGGTCGTCGACCCGTGCGGTGAGCAGGTGAGCGACTTCTACGCCGTCATGCAGGGCGACATCGCCGAGTGCTTCTCGGCGGGGCGCACCGTCGACTACAACAACACGTTGTACCCATCGACGGGGCACCGGTTGTGGAGCAACCGCAGCAGCGTCATGGCGACGATCGTCGCGGACTCGGTGGGCATCCACGACATGACGGTGACGCCGTGCAGCCAGCAGACGTTCGACATCCTCTACCCCGAGTTCGACGGCGCCCCGCACCCGAGTTGCTTCGCGAACCTGTGCGGCGCGCTCGAACCCGTCGGCGTCGCGCCCGACCACATCGGCACGACGCTCAACATCTTCATGGACGTGTGGACGAGCCCCGACGGTGAACTGCACATCGACCCGCCGCCGACGCAGGCGGGTGACGTCTTCGCCATCCGCGCCGAAGCCGACCTGTTCGTCGGGCTGACGGCCTGCTCGGCCGAGAAATCGAACGCCGGCGTCTGCAAACCCATCGACTACCGGGTGCGCTGAGGCGCTGACGTCGCACCGGCCCGGTCAGCGAAAGTGGTGAAACAGGCGGCCGTTCAGGCCCCGTCGGGGCTCAGGCGCTCCGAGCAGAATGAGCATCGAGATGGCCCATGGTGTGTCACGACCACGCGAAATAGCGCGCGTTCATGACGCAACATCCTTGGGTGGGGAGGCGTTGTGCGCCGACACTGCGCTCCGATGGTCAGGAGAACGTGACGCCCGACCCCGCCCATTTGGTGCCGTCCTTGATAAAGGACGCGACGTTGAGCGTCACGGTTGTCGTGCCCTAGCCGTCGACAGTCACGAGGTCACTGAGCGACACGGGGGCCGGGTTGGCGCTGCTCGTGCCGGAGGAGTTCGTGAGTGAGATGCCGATGTACGTGTTGCAGTCCTGGGCTGTTGAACTGGCAGGACCACTGCAGCCGCCGTTCGGCGTGCCGGCAGTACCGGAGCCCGCGACGCCGGTGCCGCCCGTCAACGCGTAGCTCTTGCCGTTCGTCAGGTTCATCGTGCCACCGGCGCTCGTGTTGAACGCGAAGAACGCCGACGCAGGCAGCGGACGGCCCTTGATGATCTGCGAACACGGGTTCGCCGCCATTGCCGGAGCCGCGCTAGCGGCACGCACTCGGGCGCGTGATGCTCGAACGCGCGGGCGCCGTCGCGGGTCACGTCGGGCAGTGCCACCCAGAGCTGGACGCCGTGCAGCGTCTCGGTGCCGGGCGTCGAGACCTCGGAGTGGACGATGCCGCGGCCGCTCGTCATGAGGTTGACCTCGCCGGGGCGGACGACGGCGCGCGCGCCACCAGAATCATGGTGTTCGATGGCGCCCTCGAACAACCTCGAGACCGTCTGCAGCCCGGTGTGGGGGTGCGGCGGCACGTCCATGCCGACGCCGCGTTCCGGGCCGTAGTGGTCGACGAAGCACCACGCCCCGACGAACGAGCGGTCGCGGTGCGGCAGGGTGCGTCGCACCTCGAGGGCACGCAGCCCGCCGAGCGGAACCTGACGGGGTGAGAGAACCTGAACGACGCCCTCGACGGGGCGTTCTGCGGTGGGCGCCTCGTTCGCCTGGGCGACGATCACACCTGCAGGGTCGAAACCACTGGCGGCCCTGACGTCGGCGTCGGCGCCTGACGTGCGGGCACCGGCGTCGCGGGTAGTGGTCCGACGAGCGCCGTCGCGTGGGTATGGCGGGTGGGTGTTGTCGTGAACACCGTCGCCCTGGATGCCGGACGGGTAGGCGCCGGCGCCGGCGTGATGCGTGGTGTTGGTGCGGGCGCCTGTGTCCTGGGTGTCGTCGAGCATTTCAGCGGTCCCTGATGTCGACCGTTAGCGCCGACGAATGGGGCCCTCATGCCACCCAAGCACCCACGGTGTGCAGGAGCAACAGTCGGCCGATCGTTGTGGACGAAAATCGCAGTTGGGTCGCTCTGCACCGTTAGGAGGGAGGGCGTGGGAACCGTCGCGCCGCGCGGGCTCGCTACCGCTCACTCGCGCGTCGCCCCTCCCAAATCCCCAACCTGTCATGCCGCAGAGAAGTAGGACCCCCGCCGGGCGACTTCATCGCTGATCCGGCGGGGTCCTACTCATCTGCGGAGGGCGTGGGATTTGAACCCACGGTTGGTTTCCCAACTCCGGTTTTCAAGACCGGTGCACTCGGCCACTATGCGAGCCCTCCTCGTCGCTGCACCAACCGCGAACACCACGGGCAACGACCCGTCGAGCGCATCGTCGTCGACGCTCCCAGCAGGGCCGAACCCAGGCGTCGCACGGCAACCGCGCAACGAGAAACCATCGTAAGGCACTGGCGCGCCAACGCAGATTGGGTAGGCTCGACGGCAAGTTGTCCGTTCACATGACATGGAGCCACATCATGGGCAAGATCTCCTTCCTCGCCGGCGGCGTCGTCGGCTACGTCCTCGGCACCCGCGCCGGGGAGAAGCGCTACGAGCAGATCAAGAAGCAGGCCGACAAGGCCTGGCAGAACCCGGCGGTCCAGGAGAAGGTCACCGCCGCAACCGAGCAGGTCAAGACGAAGGCCCCCGCCGTCGCTGCTGCCGTCGGCCAAAAGGCTGCCGACGCAGGCAAGAACGCGGGCCAGGCTGCTGCCGCCAAGGCGGGCGACGCCAAGGACGCCGTCGCGAACCGCGGCGACAAGGACCTGCCGGAGACCATCCACCGCGGCGAGGACGGCGAACTCCACGCCGACACGAGCGGTTTCGGCCCGGGTGGCGAGAAGCTTCCCTGACCTTTCGGGTCGTACGCCCAAATTCCGACTGCGACGCGTCGTGAAGCACTCCGAGCCGGTCTTTCACCCCTTCGGGCGCGACATTTCGCGGCGCATCGCGTAGATTCGCAGACAACGCGGCCTAACGCGGGGCCTTCGGGGCACCGTTCTGGCTGCGACAGGTTAGAGAAGAGGATTCATCCATGAACCGCAGTGATCTTGCCAGCACCATCGCCCAGCGCACCGGCGTCAGCGTCAAGGACGCCTCCGCCGTCATCGCCGGCCTGAACGACGTCATCATCGAGGCCGTCGGCCGCGGCGAGAAGATCCAGCTCCCGGGTCTGCTCACGATCGAGCGCGTCGAGCGCGCCGCCCGCACGGGCCGCAACCCGCAGACGGGCGCCGAGATCGAGATCCCGGCCGGCTACGCCGCCAAGGTCACGGCAGGCTCCAAGCTCAAGGCTGCTGCCAAGGGCTGACCCAACGCCTGACACACGAAGGGGCCCGCGCCGACACGGCGCGGGCCCTTCGTCATGCTCGAACGTCGGACCTGACGATGAGCTCGGGTCAAGAAGCCACCTGCTCCGCGTGCGCGCGACCGGCCGCGATCATGTCCTCGCGCGAAACGATCTTCACGCGCTCGCGGCCCGCGCCCGCGCCGAGCGCGATCTCCTGCGCGTCCAAGCGCTCCCAGTCGTCCCACAGCGTCACGTCGACACCGCTGTCGAGCAGGTGACGCAGCAGCGCCTCCTCGTCCTCGACGGTCGGCGCCGCGAGCGACGGCAGGTCCTCGAGCAGGCAACGGATCGTCTCCGAGGCGTCCGACTTCGTGTGGCCGATGAGACCCACAGGGCCGCGCTTGATCCAGCCCGTCACGTACGTCGCCGCGATCGGCTCTCCGGACTCGTCGAGCACGCGACCGGCCTCGTTCGGCACGACGCCGCGGGCGTCGTCGAAGGGCAGGTTCTGCAGCGGCGACGAGTAGTACCCGACGGCGCGGTACACGGCCTGCACGTCCCAGTCGATCGTCTCCCCCGTGCCGCGCACGTTGCCGTCGCCGACGAACTCGGTGCGCTCGGTGCGCAACCCCGTCACGGCATCCTCACCGAGCACCTCGACCGGCGCCTGGCAGAGGTGGATGTGGATGCGGTGCGGCGCCCCGGTGGGCTCGGTGTCGAGGTACTTGAGCAATGTGTTGACGACGAGCTTCGTCGACTTGCTCGCGTTGATCGCCGCCTGGCCAGCCTCGTCGATCTCGAAGCCCTCCGGCTCGACGATGACGTCGACGCTCGGCGAGTGCGACAGCTCGCGGAACTCCATCGGCGTGAACTTCAGCTGCGCCGGGCCACGGCGAGCGAACACGTGGACGTCCGTCGCCTCGTTCAGCGAGAGGCCCTGGTAGACGTTGTCCGGGATCTCCGTGGTGAGCTGCTCGTCCGCGGGCTTGGCGAGCATGCGGGCGACGTCGAGGGCCACGTTGCCGGCACCGATGACGGCGACGCTCTTCGCCGTGAGCGGCCAATCGCGCGGGGCGTCCGGGTGACCGTCGTACCAGCTGACGAAGTCCGCGGCGCCGTAGCTGCCCGGAAGGTCGATTCCCGGGATCTCGAGCGGGCGGTCCGAGGACGCACCGGTGGAGAAGATCACCGCGTCGTAGTGCTGCTGCAGACGCTCGAGGTCGACGTCCGTGCCGTAGTCGACGTTGCCGATGAAGCGGATGCGATCCCCCGAGAGCACCCGTCGCAGCGCCTTGACGATCTCCTTGATCCGCGGGTGATCGGGCGCCACCCCGTAGCGCACGAGCCCGTACGGAGCCGGAAGTCGGTCGAAGATGTCGACCGTCGCACTCTCGTGCTCCTTGGTGAGGATGTCGGCCGCGTAGATTCCTGCGGGGCCGGCACCGATGATCGCTACGCGTGGTGCGCGCACATGACCTCCTTGGTCGGGAGGTTCACCCCAAGGTGACGGGGTGAACCGTCGGATGGGGTGCGTTCAGATGTAGAGCGCGGGGTCCGTGAACGGGTCGACGGCAGGCGCCTGGGGCACCCGAACCTTCGCCGGAACACCCACCGCGACGCCCGTGGCCGGGACGTCCTTGACGACGACGGCGTTGGCGCCCACCTGAGCGCCGTTGCCGACGACGACGGGCCCGAGGATGCGGGCACCCGCGCCGACCGTGACGCCGTCACCGAGCGTGGGATGACGCTTGACCTTGGCCAGCGTGCGCCCACCGAGGTTGACCCCGTTGTAGAGCATGCAGTCATCGCCGACCTCGCTCGTCTCACCGATGACGACGCCCATGCCGTGATCGATGAAGAAGCGGCGACCGATCGTCGCGCCCGGGTGGATCTCGACGCCGGTGACGGCGCGCGTCACCTGCGAGCCGAGGCGCGCGGGCAGCTTCCAGCGCCCGCCGCGCCGCCACATGGCGTGTGTGACGCGGTGGCTCCACACGGCGTGCAGACCGGGCGACGCGAGCGCCATCTCGAGGCGCGAGCCGCCCGCGGGGTCGCGCGCCAGCGCAGCGTCGACGTCCTCGGCCATGGTTCGGGCCACGGCCTTGCCTGCGTCACGCACGCGCGTGAGTGGGTTCTTCGCCACCGTTCCTCCTCGTCAGGTCACCAGTGAAGCGACCGGCCTTGAGGGGCAACCCCTCGAAGGCCGGTCGTCTTCCCCACATCAGTCGTCGAGGACGCCCTCGAACAGGATGGTCGACAGGTAGCGCTCACCGAAGCTCGGGATGATGACGACGATCGTCTTGCCCTCGTTCTCGGGACGAGCGGCGACCTGCGAGGCGGCGTAGAGCGCAGCGCCCGAGGAGATACCCGTGAGGAGGCCTTCCTCGGTGGCGGCCTTGCGCGCCCATTCGACGGAGGTGGCGGCGTCGACGTCGATGACCTCGTCGTAGATCTCACGGTTGAGGATCTCGGGCACGAAGTTGGCGCCGAGGCCCTGGATCTTGTGCGGGCCGGCCTGACCACCGTTGAGGATGGCCGACTCGGCCGGCTCGACGGCGATCATCTGCACCTCGGGCTTGCGCTCCTTGAGCACCTCGCCGACGCCCGTGATCGTGCCGCCCGTGCCGATGCCCGCGACCACGATGTCGACGGCGCCGTCGGTGTCGCGCCAGATCTCCTCGGCCGTCGTGCGGCGGTGCACCTCGGGGTTGGCCGTGTTGGCGAACTGACGGGCGAGGACGGCGCCCCGCTCCTCGGCGATGGCCTCGGCCTTCGCGACGGCACCCTTCATGCCCTCCGAGCCCGGGGTGAGCACGAGCTCGGCGCCGAAGCCCTTGAGCAGCGCGCGGCGCTCCTTCGACATCGTCTCCGGCATCGCGAGGACGACGTCGTAGCCCTTCGCAGCGCCGACCATCGCGAGCGCGATACCCGTGTTGCCCGAGGTGGCCTCGACGATCGTGCCGCCCGGCTTCAGCTCACCGGAGGCCTCCGCGGCCTCGATGATCGCCTTGCCGATGCGGTCCTTGACGGACGCGCCGGGGTTGTTGAACTCAAGCTTCGCGGCCACCGTGGCGCCCGAGTCGATGATGCGGTTGATCCGCACGAGCGGCGTGTTGCCGATGGCCTGGGTGACGTCGTCGAGGATGGGCATGCGGGCTGACCTCCGTGTGATCCGAGTGAGCGGGATGATTAGAACTGCTTATGAGCATACCAACGTGTGGTTATCGCGAAACCTTCCCCCGAGAGCTTCACTTCCTTTAGCACACGAGGGCGTTGACTAATTCCCGGGTGACATGTGATGGGGCATCCCAGCAGTTACGCGCCGGTAACGCCGTTTAGACTGAGGCGCATGTCAGCCCTTCAGATCGTCGCCGCAGTGATCTGCGTCGTCATCACCGTCGTGGGCGTCGCGCTGCTGGTGCGAGCGGTCATGCGGATGGCGTCGCTGTTCCGACTCGGCGCCCCCGAAAAGCGCACCGATTCACCGGGTGCCCGCACCGTCACGCTCCTTCGCGAATTCCTCGGCCACACGCGCATGGCGCGCCTGCCGATCGTCGCGATCGCCCACTGGTTCACGATGATCAGCTTCGGCGTGCTGTTCTTCACGCTGGTCAACGCCTACGGCCAGATCTTCGACCCGGCCTACGCCCTGCCGCTCATCGGCCACTTCCCGCCGTACGAGTGGCTCACCGAGTTCATGGCGTGGACGGGCTTCGCCGGCATCCTGTGGCTCATCTGGAACCGCCGCAAGCACCACCCGGCGCGTTCGGCGGGTAAGGACGGACGCAAGTCGCGCTTCTTCGGTTCGACGTTCTGGCAGGCCTACTACGTCGAGTTCACGATCTTCGGCGTCGGCGCCTGCATCCTGACGCTGCGTGCCCTCGAGTACGCCCTCGCCGCAGTCACGGACAACGACCACGCGAGCGCCCTGCACTTCCCGCTCACCTTCTTCCTCGGCATGCCGCTGGAGTCGATGGGCCGTGAGGGCATCGAGCAGTTCATCGTCGCCGTCGCCGCCATCAAGATCCTCATCTCGATGGCCTGGATGATCACGATCTCCCTCAACACGACGATGGGTGTCGCCTGGCACCGCTTCCTCGCCTTCTTCAACATCTGGTTCAAGCGCAACGCCGACGGCCGCACGTCGCTCGGCGCGCTGCAGCCGATGAAGGTCGACGGCGAGCCGGTGACGAACGTCGAGGAGCTCGACTTCGACGAGGACACGAGCTTCGGCGTCGGCAAGGTCGAGGACTTCACCTGGAAGGGCCTGCTCGACTTCTCCACCTGCACCGAGTGCGGCCGCTGCCAGAGCCAGTGCCCCGCCTGGAACACCGAGAAGCCGCTGTCGCCCAAGCTGCTCATGATGACGCTGCGCGACCACTCGTCGGCCAAGGCGCCGTTCCTGCAGGCCGCTGCGGCCGGCAAGAGCGCCCCCGCGACGACGGACGGCGAGGCACCCAAGGGTGACTACAGCAACGTCAACCTCCTCGAGACGGCCCTCATCGGCGACACGGGTTACGACATCGAGAACCCGCTGACGGCGTACAACCCGCACGGCCCCGACGCCGTCATCGATCAGGACGTCCTGTGGTCGTGCACCACCTGTGGCGCCTGCGTCGAGCAGTGCCCCGTCGACATCGAGCACGTCGACCACATCGTCGACATGCGTCGCTACCAGACCCTCATCGAGTCCGCCTTCCCGCAGGAGCTCGCCGGCCTGTTCAAGAACCTCGAGAACAAGCAGAACCCCTGGGGCATGTCGGCGCGTGCGCGCCTCGACTGGGCCAAGGGTCTGCCGTTCGACGTCAAGGTCATCGGCTCCGACGTCGAGTCGGCCGACGACGTCGAGTGGCTGTTCTGGGTCGGCTGCGCCGGCGCCTACGAGGACCGCGCGAAGAAGACGACGCGTGCCGTCGCCGAGTTGCTGCACACCGCGGGCGTTGACTTCGCCGTCCTCGGTGACGGCGAGAGCTGCACCGGTGACCCGGCTCGTCGCGCCGGTAACGAGATCCTGTTCCAGATGCTCGCGGGCCAGAACGTCGAGACGCTCAACGATGCGAACGTCAAGAAGATCGTCGTCACCTGCGCACACTGCTTCAACACGATCAAGAACGAGTACCCGCAGATCGGCGGCGAGTTCGAGGTCGTCCACCACACGCAGCTGCTCAACCGCCTCGTGCGCGAGAAGAAGCTGACGCCGGTGGCTGCTCCGGAGGAGTTCGCGAAGCAGCCGAAGGACAAGTCGGGTGCTGCCTCCACGGGCAAGAGCGTCACGTACCACGACCCGTGCTACCTCGGCCGTCACAACAACGTGTACGCGCCGCCGCGTGAGCTCATCGGGGCTCTGCCGGGTGTGGAGTACAAGGAGATGGAACGTTCGGGCATGACCTCGTTCTGCTGCGGCGCCGGTGGCGCGCGCATGTGGATGGAGGAGAAGCTCGGCCAGCGCATCAACGTCAACCGCACGAAGGAAGCCGTCGCAACCGGCGCCGACCGCATCGCCATCGGCTGCCCGTTCTGCCGCGTCATGATGACGGACGGTCTCACCGCCGAGCAGAGCAACGGCGACGCCCGCGAAGAGGTCGAGGTCGTCGACGTCGCCAACATGCTCCTTGCGGCTGTGCGCCGCGGCGAGGAGCAGAAGGAGAACGGCGAGGCGGAGCAGACCGTCTGATCGCTCCAGCACGGCTGACATGAAGCGTGGCACCCACCGATTCGGTGGGTGCCACGCCTCGTTGTTGCCGGTGTTCGTTCACAGGAGGTGACGGCTGTGGGCTCCTTCACTCGGGCCGGGCGGGCCCTTCCACAGGCCGCTCGAGGCGGCACATGACGAGGCGGTGAGCGCTTCGTAACGTCGCGGGCATGAGCAGCCTCGCAGACGACATCAGGGCCCAGGCGCGGGTGGCCCGTACGGTCGGCACCTCTTTGTCGACGACCGCATCGAACACCCGCACGAAGATCACGACGATGCACTGGAAGTCGACGTCGGCCGACTTCTGCCGTCAGAAGCTGACGGAGTTCACGCGGATCATGGATCAGCGCAGCGCTGACGCACATGCCCTCGCGGCCAAGATCGACGCGCACGCGGCGAGCGTCGAGTCCCGCGTCGACACGATCGAGGCGATCGCGGGCCTACCGGGACGTGTTGCCGACGCCGTGACCGGACCGCCCGCGCAGTCTCGCCCCATCCCCACCGAAGCCATCCGGGGAGGTGCGGCGTGGTGAGCAGCCTGACGTGCGCCCGGCCGGAGCTGTCCGTGCGCGTCGACGTGGGCGACGCCTCGACGACGCGGACGTGTCGAGCCGTGGGTGACGGATTCGCGGTGGGTGTCGCCGGAGGTGACGCCGAGACCATCGCGGTCGAGGACGTCGTCGCCCGCCTGACGAGTGAGGTCGAGCAGGCGGATTCGAGCGAGCGGTGCACTGTGGCGGCCGTCGTCAGCGTCGAGGAGGACGTGCAGGTCTACGCGCTCGCCGAACGACGCGAAGGTGTCTGGACCGCCCTTCGCCAGCCGCTCGAGCCGACCCCGACGACCTGGGAGGACGTGCGGAGCGGCATCGTCCTGGCGGCGCTCGACCTGCTCACGGTGGCCGGGGTGACGTCGTGAGGGCGCCCGACGGGTCGTCGTCCGTTTCGTTCAAGGTCCACGGCCCGAGCGCCTCGCACGTCGACGCGAAGCTGTCCGACCTGCGGCTCACCGCCGCAACCTTCCGCACGGTCGCCGACGAGTGTGACGGTCATTTCTCCACCGTCTTCACCATCGAGTGGAACCTGCCCTTCCGCGGCGATGTCCTGTCGCCGGGCACGAGCGCGGCGTGTGCGAAGGCCATCCTCGGCCTGACCATCGGCAAGCAGGGCCTGATGGCCGCGCAGGTGCGCGCCAGCATCATGGCGGCGTTCCTCGACTACTCGGTCAAGACCTACGAGGACGCAGAGCTGATCGCGGGTCAGTTCGTCGACCGGCTAGCCCTCCCCGCCGACCTCGTCATGACCGGCCTGAAGCTCAACCACGTCATCGCGGATGCCATCTCGGGCAAGGACGTCGATCTGGCCACGATCCAACGCGAGGCACCCGATGCCATCGACATGGTTGTCCAGGTCGTCTCCGATGTGCTGCCCGGCCCCTACGCCCAGGACATCACGGCCCTGCACGCCGCCACGATCGTTCTCACAGGCGTCCCGAAACGCGTGGGCACCCGACTGACGTCCGACCCGAACTCGGCGACCAAGGCACCGGAGGTGCGGAGCGTGAGCGAGGCGGCCGGGCGTATCCCGGAGCTCTACAAGAACCCCGAGAACGCCGGGCACATCCAGGTGCAACGCGTCGTCGATCCGACAACGGGTCAGGGGGCGTGGACGCTCATCCTGCCGGGCACCTCGACGTTCGCCCCGAACGGCAAGAACGGTTTCAACGGCAACGGCAACCTCTACGCCGCAGCCGGCCGCCAGAGTCCGGTCGAAGCTGCGGCGCTGACGGCCCTGCGTCAGGCCATGGCGAAGGAAGGCGTGGCAGGCAAGGGCGAGCCGGTCATTGTCCTCGGCCACTCTCAGGGTGGCATGGTGGCCACGAACATGGCGCGCCACCAGGTGAAGGGTGACATCAACATCACGCACGTCGTCACGTACGGCTCGCCGGTGGGACACCTCAAGGTGCCGCACAAGACCTCCGTGCTCAACGTCGAGAACTCGGCCGACCCCGTGCACCGGATCGACGGGCGCGCCAACGGAACCGGTGAACCGAACCGCACCCGGGTCGTGTTCACGGATCCAGGCTCGCTCACCGCGCCGGACGGCTCGACGGACAACTTCGAGGCGCACAGCATGGCGCGCTACAAGGACAACTACCAGGCCATCTCGGAACAGGTCAGGAGCCATCCCGAATCGCAGGTGGCGCAGTACGAGCACTCCACCGAGAAGTTCTTCACCGGCAACGCCCGCACCTACACATTCGATCTCGCAACGGTGGATCCGTCCTCCGAGACGAAGCCCTCACAACCGCCCCAGGGAAAGTCGGAGCCCTACCGTCCGTCGGGCGCGCCGCTCCCGTTGCGCAGTAGGTGATCGATGAGGAACTGCGACGACTCCTTGTGCCAACGCATCGGCCGCCACAGCATGGCGTGCCAGCCCGGCAGATCGACGAACCGTGCGTCGCCACCGGCGGCGGTGATGCGCTCGACGAGATCGGCGGTCGCCGCCGGATCGGTGACGGTGTCCTGGCGTCCGTGGATACCGAGGAACGGCGTCGTGCCGAACGGCTCGGCCTCGTATTCGTCACTCGCCCAGGGCGCGAGACCGACGACGGCCGCGAGGTCATCGCCCTCGTCGCTCGTGGCGAGGTCGAGGGCCACGCGTCCGCCCATCGAGTGGCCGACGACGGCGAGGGGCAGCCCCGGGTATTGGCGGCGCAGCTCACGCAGCGCCCACCGGGCGTCCTGAACGGCCGGCTTCTCGGGCTCGTTCCAACCGCGCACCGCGAGGCGCAGCACGGCTCCCCCGATCCGTCCGTGACTGCGGCGCTCCACGTCGCGGGCGAAGGGGATGACGCGTAGGTAGGCCGGGTCGCCGCGGTACATGGCGATGCTGGCGTTGACCTCCCCGCCGTGGATGAACAGGGCGACGGCCTCGGGATGCTTGGCTCGCGGCAACGACAGCACCGGACTCGCGGTGACCGGCTTGCCGGAGCGCTTCGTCGTCGCGGGCCGATTGGGCGCCTCGACGGTGACGGCTTCGTCGTCGAGGGAGGCAACGTCGTCGTCCACGACCGAGCCGTCGGTGAGCAGGGAGTCGGCCACGTCGTCGAGGGTGTCGGCCACGCGGTCGCCGAACTCACTCTCGTCGACCGTTCGGGCCGGCGCGTCGGGCACCGGTTCGGAGCGCGGCGCTTCCGCAGCGCCCGACGACTTCGCGCTACTCGCCTCGGCGCCCGTCACGGCTCAGACCGTGGTGTGGTGGAAGTTGGCGAAGCTGCGGCTGGCGGTGGGGCCACGCTGGCCCTGATAGTGCGAGCCGTACTGCGCGCTGCCGTAGGGGTGCTCGGCGGGCGAGGTGAGCTGGAAGAAGCACAGCTGGCCGATCTTCATGCCCGGCCACAGCTTGATCGGCAAGGTGGCGACGTTGCTCAACTCGAGGGTCACGTGCCCCGAGAAACCCGGGTCGACGAAGCCGGCGGTCGCGTGCGTGAGCAGACCGAGGCGGCCCAGCGACGACTTTCCTTCGACTCGCGCCGCGACGTCGTCCGGCAGCGTGATCGTCTCGTACGTGGAGCCGAGCACGAACTCGCCGGGGTGAAGGATGAACGGCTCGTCGGGCTCGACCTCGACGAGGCGCGTGAGCTCGGGCTGCTCCTCGGCCGGGTCGATGAAGGGGTACTTGTGGTTGTCGAACAGGCGGAACAACCGGTCGAGACGAACGTCGATGCTCGACGGCTGGATCATCGACGGGTCGAAGGGGTCGAGCACGACCCGCTCGTCGTCGATCTGTCGCTTGATGTCCCGGTCAGAAAGCAGCACGTCTCACACCGTAGTCGACCGTCGTTCCGGGAGCAGGCGCCCGAGGCAGTCTGCTCGAAGAACGGCAACGGATCACTGCGCGGAGGGTCGGCGTGCACGCGTCCCCGCGACCCGCTAAAGTAGCGAAACGCCCCGGAAATCCGGGGCCGTGCGGGCGTAGCTCAATGGTAGAGCGCCAGCTTCCCAAGCTGGACACGCGGGTTCGATTCCCGTCGCCCGCTCCATCACACGTCGTCCTCGTCCGCCTTTCGAGCGGCACATTCGGCGCACACCCCGAGCAATGCCGCGTGTTGCGCGTCCACCGAGAAGCCGGTGAGCTCCCGAATCCGCGCCACGAGTGGCGTGAACTCCTCCACGGCGACATCCGTGAAGCGCTCGCAGCGCACACACTGCAGATGCGCGTGACCGTGCCCGGCGTGACCCGAATGGGCATCTTCAGCGGCATCATCGCCCGCCGCGCACAGCTGCTCGAGGCTCGCGAGGTGGTAGATCGTGGCTCCGCCGGGCACGTGCGTGTGCCGCACGATTCCTTTGTCGACGAGAGCCTGGAGCGAGCGGTAGATCGTCGCCCGGTGCACCCCCGGCTCGAGATCGGCCACCGCCGTCGCGATCGCCTCCGCGTCGAGGTGGCGCGAATCGGCGTCCAACACCTCGATGACGGCACGGCGCCCCGGCGTCAACCGCTCCCCCGCAGCGCGCAGACGCTCCACCGCAGCTTCGACCCGACTCTTCGCTTCGCCCACGCCTCCATCGTCACCCGAGGCCCCGGGACGGGCAAGCGCACCCCGTGTTGCGAGCATTACTCGCGAGTAGCACAATGCAGGAGACCCATTTTTCACGCTGCGGAGGATCCGTGACTCACTACAAGAGCAACGTTCGCGACATCGAGTTCAACCTCTTCGAGGTGTTCAACCGCCAGGACGTCCTGGGCACCGGCATCTACGAAGACGTCGACGAGGACGTGGCCCGCGACATCGTCCACCAGGTGGCGAAGCTCGCCGAGGGTGACCTGAGCGCCAGCCTCGTCGACTCCGACCGCAACCCGCCGGTCTACGACCCGGCGACGAAGTCGGTCACGATGCCCGAGTCGTTCAAGAAGTCCTACTCCGCATACATCGACGCAGGCTGGGGCATGCTCGACGCCCCCGTCGAGCTCGAGGGCATGAAGGTTCCGCCGTCGGTGCGTTGGTCGCTCGCCGAGCTCGTCTGCGGCGCCAACCCGGCCGTCCACATGTTCTCCGCCAGCTACGCGTTCGCCTCCCTCCTGTACTACATGGGTAACGACGAGCAGAAGAAGCTCGCCAAGCACATCGTCGACGGCGCCTGGCACTGCACCATGGTGCTCACCGAGCCCGACGCCGGTTCGGACGTCGGCGCCGGCCGCACCAAGGCCACGCAGAACGACGACGGCACGTGGAACATCACGGGCGTCAAGCGCTTCATCACCTCGGCCGAGTCGGACATGGTCGACAACGTCGTCCACTTCGTCCTGGCCCGCCCCGAGGGCGCAGGCCCCGGCACGAAGGGCCTGTCGCTCTTCATCGTCCCGAAGTACCACGTCGACCTCGAGACCGGTGAGCTCGGCGAGCGCAACGGCGCCTACGTGACGAACGTCGAGGACAAGATGGGCCTCAAGGTCTCCACGACCTGCGAGGTCACCTTCGGTGACGAGCACCCGGCCGTCGGCACGCTGCTCGGCGATGTCCACGACGGCATCGCGCAGATGTTCAAGGTCATCGAGAACGCCCGCATGTTCGTCGGCACGAAGGCCATCGCGACGCTCTCGACCGGTTACCTCAACGCGCTCGAGTACGCCAAGGAGCGCGTCCAGGGTGCCGACATGACGACGCCGGCCAAGGACGCCCCGCGCGTCACGATCACCCACCACCCGGACGTTCGTCGCAGCCTCATGCTGCAGAAGGCGTACGCCGAGGGTCTGCGCTCGCTCGTCGTCTACACGGCGTGCCAGCAGGACATCGTCGACCAGGCGCAGAAGGGCAACCCGGCCGTCGAGCTCGAAGAGGGCACCGAGGCAGAGCTGGCAGCTCGCCTCAACGACCTGCTGCTGCCCATCGTCAAGGGCGTCGGCTCGGAGCGCGCCTGGGTCCTGCTCGGCACCGAGTCGCTGCAGACGTACGGCGGTTCGGGCTTCCTCAAGGAGTACCCCGTCGAGCAGTACGTGCGTGACGCGAAGATCGACACGCTGTACGAAGGCACAACCGCCATTCAGGGCCTCGACTTCTTCTTCCGCAAGATCGTCAAGGACCAGGGCGTCGCACTCGGTGAGCTGCAGAAGCAGATCATGGCCACGATCTCCGAGGCTCCGGCCTCGCTGCAGCGTGAGGCCGGCCTGCTCGGCCAGGCCGCGACCGACCTCAAGGACATGGGCGA
This sequence comes from Dermacoccus sp. 147Ba, assembly GCF_004151355.1. Classification (NCBI taxonomy): domain Bacteria; kingdom Bacillati; phylum Actinomycetota; class Actinomycetes; order Micrococcales; family Dermacoccaceae; genus Dermacoccus; species Dermacoccus sp. 147Ba. The sequence continues at coordinate 61,945 of NZ_SEHL01000011.1, read as the reverse complement.
GTTCATGTTCGGCGCTGCGATCAACTCGCTCGAGAAGCCGACGGACGCCTACAAGGTCGGCCTGACGTCGACGCGCCTGCTGCTGGCTGCGGGCGACGTCGTCATCGGCTGGCTGCTGCTCAAGGCCGCCGTCGTCGCGCAGGCCCGTCTCGACGCGGGTGACGCCGGCAAGGACGAGGACTTCTACACCGGCAAGGTGGCCGCCGCGCAGTTCTTCGCGCGCACGGTGCTGCCGCGCATGGCGTCGGAGAAGGCCATCACCCTCGCCGAGGACGGCGCCCTCATGGACGTCCCCGAAGCTGCGTTCTGATCCGAACGCTCCACGCGAGTGGCCCGACACCCCCACCCCGGGTGCCGGGCCACTCGGCTTTTCTGCGGCTACTTCGTCCGGTCGGAGGCGAGTAATCCGTACTTGATCGTGTCGGTCCATTCGCCCTTCGACCAGAAGTCCTCGCGCAGGTACGCCTCCCGCGTCATCCCGAGGCGCTCACACAGGCGCGCGGAGGCATCGTTGCGACCGTCCATCTGCGCTTCGAGGCGGTGCAGCGGGAAGTGTGCGAAGACGGCGTCGATGAAGGCCGCCACAGCCTCGGTCGCCAACCCCTTCCCTGCCACCTCCGGGGAGAACACCCACCCGATCTCGGCCCGTTCGTTCGTCTCGTCAAGAAGCCAGATGCCGACGTCACCGACGACGGAGCCTTCGTACTCGACGGCGACGGCCACGGCTCGGGCGTCCGTGTCGAGCCCGATCTGAGTCTTGTGCCGCTCGATCTTCGCGATCACGCCGGCACGGTCGAGCGGCCCCTTGAGCAGATAGCGGGCCACGCCGGGGCGCGCGTGATAGTCGAGCAGGTCGTCGACGTCGTTGTCGGTGAACGGACGAAGGGTCGTGCGCGCGGTAGCGATCGGCAGGGGAAGCGGCATGGAGCCCAGGCTAGCGAGCGTTTCGAACTCAGCCGATCCAGTTGTAGTGCCAGTACTCGGGGTTCGTTCCGTTCTTGTCCAGGTGCTCGGGGCGGTCCCACCCGTAGGCCTTGCCGTTCAGGGTGAGCCATGTATCGGCCGTGCTCCCGAACTCGAACGGAGACTTACTGCGCCCTTCAGCCAGCGCGCTCGTGTTACCGAGGAGATCCATCGCTCGCCCGTAGCCGTGGTTGGACGTGCCCGGGTTGGCCGCGCGTGGGAAACCGTAGACCTTCGCGTACATGTTCTGCCTGGGCGTATTTCGCACTCGGGCACCACCGGGTGTCGCCCATCGCGTATCCCGTGCCCTTCTCCGTCAGGATCGCCGCACCACCGCACCGCGTGGTCGGCAGCCCCTTGGGCCACCCGTGGGCATACATGCCGTCCCAGGCGAACTTCGTCGTGCCGGGCACCCGCGTGTTCGGCTTGAACGACGCCGGCACCACGGCCTTCGCACCTGAGTTGGCCACCGTCACCCAGCCGCCGGCGAAGGGATGAACGGTGCCTCCGCCGACTCGCGTCCAGGCCTTCACCGCGGACGACGACGCCGTCGCGCTCCCAACCATCTGTCGAACGGCGGGATTCGAGACGTAGTAGTCGTAGACCCGTGACTCGACCCCGTGGATCGGGGCGGAGGCCGAGGCGCGCATGAGCGCGCCCCGGTACGCGTGGTTCGGCGAGTCGAACCGCTGCCAGAGACCCTTCGCGTCCGACATCTGAGGGCTCACCGGCCAGCCGGTGTTCGGATGCGCCTTGCAGTACTCCGCAAAGCCGCGAGCACCACACCACCCATCGTCGGAATCGGCCGTCCCGAAGCGTCCACGGCGATCAGGGCGAGGCCCCTCTCGAAGTGTTGCGCATAACCACCACCGGCTCGGTACCACCGTTGCTCGGTGCTCGTCGGCTTGCCCAGGGCTTCGATGTCGGTGACGGTGGCGACGTGCGGACCCACGGGGATCGGCGCCGGGGTGGGCGAGGTGCTCGTCGGCTCCGTAGGCGTCGGCGTGGGCGGTGACGAAGTCGTGCTGCTGCTCGTCGCCGGGGAGGACGCCGAGGGTTCGGACGACGACGGTGTGGGCGTCGGCGGTGTGCTCGAAGCGTTACCGGGCACCGTCGTGGTGGGCTCGGCGCCGGGTACCACCTGCGGTGCCGAGGGCGACGTGGATGCGACGGTTCCGGCTCCCGGCGACGGATGGGGTTCCGCACCCGCCGCGCTGACTCCCCACGCGGCGAACGGCGCCGCGACCGTGCCCGACAGAACGGTCGAGAAGATCGATCGAATCTTCATGTGCGCCCCGGGTACTGCGTTCCCTTGTGCGAGGTCAAGGCTAGGAGAGGCGGGGTGACGTCGGGGCGGAGGATAGGTGAAAATTCGCTGACATCGCTGTGCACGACTCCGGTCGGGCACTACGGTGCTCAGTCGATGACGGCCACGGTGTGCTGAGCGATGGCGAGTTCCTCGTTCGTCGGCACGACGCAGAGGGCCACCTTCGAGGCGGGAGTCGAGACGACGCGCGGGTCGTCGCTGCGCACCTCGTTCGCGGCCTCGTCGAGCTCGACGCCGAGCCACGAGAGACGCTCGCAGACGGCGGCCCGGACCGCGGCGTTGTTCTCGCCGACGCCGGCGGTAAACGTCACGGCGTCGACGCCACCGAGAACCGATGTGTAGGCGCCGATGTACTTGACGAGGCGGTGCACGTAGACGTCGAACGCGAGCGTCGCCGTCTCGTCACCCGCCTCGACGCGCTCCATGAGGTCGCGGAAGTCGGTCGCACCGGCCATGCCGAGGATGCCCGAGCCCCTGTTGAGGAGGGTGTCGATCTCGTCGACGCCGAGCCCCGCGACGCGGTTGAGGTGCAACACGGCACCGGGGTCGATGTCGCCGCCGCGCGTGCCCATGACGAGGCCCTCCAGCGGCGTCACACCCATCGACGTCTCCACGGCACGACCGCCGTCGATGGCCGACATCGAGGCACCGTTGCCGAGGTGGCAGACGATCTGCTTGAGGGAGGCCGGATCGGCGCCGAGCAGTTCCGGCACCCGCGCCGACACGTACTCGTGCGACGTGCCGTGGAAGCCGTACCGACGCAGGGCGTGCTCCTTGGCGAGCGCGGCGTCGATGGCGTAGGTGTACGCCGCGGGCGGTAGCGTCGCGAAGAAGCCGGTGTCGAACACGGCGACGTGGGCGTGGTCGGGAAGGATGCGCTGTGCCGCCTCGATTCCCGTCGCGTTCGCGGGGTTGTGCAGCGGCGCGAGGGTGCCGAGGCGCTTGATCTCGGCGAGCACCCGCTCGTCGACGAGCACGGGGGCGGAGAAGTTTCGCCCGCCGTGGACGACGCGGTGACCGACGGCGACGACGCCCGCGTCCGCCAGTGCGAGACCGGTCTCGCTCATGACGTCCGTCATCTGCTCGAGCGCGACGGCGTGGTCGGCGATCGCCACCTCGCGGTGGGTCTTCTCTCCGTCGTACTCGTGCGTGATCGTCGCGTTGTCGTGCCCGATCCGCTCGACGAGGCCCTTGACGAGGTGCTCGCCGGTGGTGGGATCGACGATCTGGTACTTGAGCGAACTGGATCCGGCGTTGAGAACGAGGACGTTGCCGTCGCGCTGGGTCATCGTGCTTCCTCCTGCGCCTGGACGGCGGTGATGGCGATCGTGTTGACGATGTCCTCGACGAGCGCACCACGCGACAGGTCGTTGACCGGCTTGTTGAGCCCCTGCAACACCGGGCCGATGGCGACGGCGCCCGCGGAGCGCTGCACGGCCTTGTACGTGTTGTTGCCCGTGTTGAGGTCGGGGAAGACGAGCACCGTCGCGCGTCCGGCCACCGGCGAATCGGGCATCTTCGAGCGCGCGACGCTCGGTTCGACGGCCGCGTCGTACTGGATCGGCCCGTCGACGAGCAGCTTAGGCGCCCGCTCGCGCACGAGTTCTGTTGCGCTGCGTACCTTCTCGACGTCGGCACCGCTACCGGACGTGCCGGTGGAGTAGGACAGCATCGCAACGCGCGGATCGACGCCGAACGCCTCGGCAGTACGCGCCGAACTGATGGCGATGTCGGCGAGTTCCTCGGCGCTCGGGTCGGGGTTGACCGCGCAGTCGCCGTAGACGAGCACGCGATCGCCGAGCGCCATGAGGAAGACGCTCGAGACGATCTTCGCGTCCGGAGCCGTCTTGATGATCTCGAAGCTCGGCTTGATCGTGTGCGCCGTCGTGTGCGCGGCACCCGAGACCATGCCGTCGGCGAGCCCGAGGTGCACCATCATGGTGCCGAAGTACGACACGTCCTGAACGATCTCGCGGGCCTTCTCGAGCTCCAGCCCCTTGTGCTTGCGAAGCTCCGCGTACTCGGTGGCGAACTTCTCGACGAGTTCCTCGTCCTGCGGCGAAACGATGCGCGCCCCGCGGATGTCCAGGCCCTTGCTGCTCGCGAGGCCGCGCACCCGGTTCTCGTCGCCGAGGATCGTGAGGTCGGCGATGCCGGCGCGCAGCACCTCGTCGGCGGCCTGCAGGATGCGGATGTCGTCACCCTCGGGCAGCACGATGTGCTTGCGGTCGCCGCGCGCGCGGTCGAGCAGGCGGTGGCCGAACATGAGCGGCGTGACGACGGCCGCCTCGTCGACCTCGATCGCGGTGAGCAGTCGCTCGGCGTCGATCGACTCGCTGAACACGCGCAGCGCCGTCTGCTTCTTCGCGAGGCTCCCCGAGGACAGGGCACTGCGCGTGCCCGCGAGCGCCGCCGTCGTCTCGAAGGTGCCGTCGTTCGTCACGAGGATCGGCACGTCGAGCTCGGTGCCGTCGAGCAGTTGCTGGACGCTCTCGGGCGGGCGGTAGCCGCCGGTCAGGACGACCGAGGCGAGGCCCGGGAAGGTACCCGACTGGTGGGCGAGCACGAGGCCGGGCAACACGTCGTAGCGGTCACCGGGAGCGATGACGGTGACGTCCTCGACGAGGCGCGTCAGCACGTTGGGCAGCGACATGGCGGCGACGACGAACCCACGCGACTCGCGCTGCAGCCACTCCGGGTTGCCGCGCCACAGCGTCGCGTTGCACGCGTCCGCGAGCGCCTGGATCGTCGGCGCGACGAGCAGTGGCACCTCGGGCACGACGCCGGCGACGGGCACGCTCTCGGTCTCGGGGTCCTGCGCCAGCGCGGCGCAGATGGCGTCGGTGTCACCGCTCGTGGCGCGGTTGACGACGAGCGCCACGGGCACCGCGTGCTGGGCGCGAAGCTGCGCGCAACCCATGACGGCGACCTGCTCGATCTCCTCGGGCGTGCGCTCGCGCCCGTGGACGACGAGAACGACCGGTGCACCGAGGTTCGCGGCGATCTTCGCGTTGAACTCGGCCTCCCGGCCGGTGGAGACGTCGGCGAAGTCGCTGCCGAGGGCGAGCACGACGTCGGCGTTCTGGGCCACGGCGTCCCGACGCTGCAGGATCGTGCCGAGTGCGGCCTGCTCGTCGTCGTGCAGGGCGTCGTACGTGACGCCGATGGCGTCCTCGTAGCTCTGGTCGACGGCCGGGTGCGACAGGAGGAGGTCGACGACCTTGTCCCTGCGCGCGGCCGTGACCGGCCGGAAGACGGCGATGCGACCCGCTTGGCGGGAGAGGAGGTCGAGGAGGCCGTAGGCGACGGTCGACTTACCCGTCTCGCCTTCGGCCGAGGTCACAAAGACGGTGCGCGACATGCCTCCACCCTAGCGAGGGCATTCGTCTCAGACCGCGATCTCCCCACCCGGAACGAGGGCATCGAGGCGACGTACCGCGAACTCGTACCCCTGCACACCGCAACCGACGATGACGGCGGCGGCCTTGTCGCTCAGGTACGAGTGGTGGCGGAACGGCTCGCGCGCGTGGACGTTCGAGATGTGCACCTCGACGAACGGTGCCTCCAGGTTCGCGAGGGCGTCTCGGATGGCCACGCTCGTGTGCGTGTACGCGCCTGCGTTGATGACGACGCCGACGCTCGTGCGGCGGATGCGCTGGATCTCGTCGACGAGGGCACCCTCGTGGTTGCTCTGGAAGCACTCGACGTCGAACCCGAGCTCCCCGCCCGTGCGGCGAGCCAGCTCCTCGACGTCACCGAGGGTGTCGGCCCCGTAGATGTGGGGCTCACGCTCGCCGAGCAGGTTGAGGTTCGGGCCGTTGAGGACGTGAAGGGTGCCGCGCGCCGAAGTCATGCGCCCATCTTGCCGTTCGCGCGGCGCGTGCGAAACCCACGGCTCACGGACTCGACCCCTATCGTGTGTCGCACCGAACCCGACAGCGCACAGAAGGCACCGGCCATGAGTGAAGCCAAGAAGGCCCACATCCACCGCTACTACGAGGCCGTCGACGCCGCCGACGTCGAGGGAGTGCTCGACATCTTCACGCCGGACGCCTCCTACCGCCGCCCCGGCTACCCCGACATGGTGGGCGCCGACGCGCTGCGTGCCTTCTACGAGGGTGAGCGCGTCATCGAGAGCGGGCGCCACAGCGTCCACACGCTCGTGCTCGAGGGCGACGAGGGCTTCGTCGGCGGCTCGTTCGAGGGCGTGCTGAAGAACGGCGATCAGGCGTCGCTCGAGTTCGCCGACCTCTTCCGGTTCGTGCCCGACGGCAAGGTCTCCTTCCGCCAGAGCTACTTCTACGCCCCTTTGGTCTGAGCCCGGCGCACGCCCGAGGGCGCTACGGGTCCGCGCTCAGACTCCGCGCAGGTCGAGTGTCAGCGTCGACGGCGCTCCGTCGACGACGATGACGGGGATGCCCCAGTCCTGCTGGTAGAGGTGACACGCGGCGTGCTCGGGCACCTCACCGGTGACCGGATCGCCGTCACAGGCCGCCGCGCGCACACTGACGTGAAGGATCGCCGAGCCGGCGCTCTCGTCGATGACGAGCGACCGCGTGAGTCCCTGACCCTTGCCGGCACCTTCGCGCAGGAACGCCTCCGGCGAACTGCTCACCTGCAGCATCGTCGGGTCACCCCAGCGCATGTCGAGCTTCTGCCCCGCAGGCGGTTCGAACGTGACGACGAGTTCCGCTGCGCCACTCGCGATCTCGGTGACGGGTCGTTGCGTCTGGTGCGCATCGCCGCGCACGTGCTGTGCTTCCTGCGTCAGCGCGACGGGCGTCAGGCGGTGGGCGTTCGCCTCGACGACGAGCAGATGGGCGCGGTCGTCGCCTGTCGCCGGAACGACGATGACGTCGCTCGGCTCCGCGAGGCCGGTCGTGAGCGATGAGACCTCGCCCTTCGCAGGGTCGAAGCGGCGTAGTGCGCCGTTGTAGGTGTCGGCGACGACGACGGAGCCGTCCGGCAGTTCCGCGACGCCGAGCGGGTGCTGGAGGAGCGCTTCGTCGGCCGGTCCGTCGACGTGCCCGAAGTCGAACAAGCCCTGCCCGACGTGGGTCGTCACCTCGAAACCGTCGTCGGTGACGGCAATGCTGCGCAGCGCGGATGTCTCCGAATCGGCGATCCACACGCGCGAACCGTCGGCCGAAGTGGCGAGGCCGCTCGGCTGGGCGAACCAGGCGTCGTGGGCAGCACCGTCGCGGATGCCCTCGTTCGACGTTCCGGCGAGGACGGCAACCGTGTTGTCCGCCGGGTCCTCGGCGAGGTGAAGCACCCACAGCTGATGTGTGCCCGCCATGGCGACGACGACACGGTCGTACCACCACGCGAGGTCCCACGGCGTCGACAACGCCTGCCTGAGCGCCGGCCCGGAGCCTTCGCGCTCGCGCAGCTGTTCCCCCGTTCCGGCGAGGGTGCGCACGCGCCCGTCGCTCAGGCGGATGCCCTTGATCTCGTGGTTGACGCTGTCGGCGACGAGCACGTCGTCACCGGTGCGCTCGGCCGCCTCCGGCGGGAGGACGAGCAGGCCCTGGGGTTCGTTGAAGACGCCCTCACCACCGAAGCGTGCAAGCTCGATCTCGTCGTCGGCCGCGAGGTGGACGACCTCGTGATGCGCGGTGTCGCTCACGACGACGGTGCCGTCGGCGAGGCGCGCCACCTTGCCGGGGAAACGCAGCGCCGTGCTCGGCGCGGGCGGCGGAACGTACGGGCCGCTGCCGGAGCGCAGGGTGCCCTTGGCCTCGTGCTCGACGAGCAGTTCCTCGACGAGCGTCGTGAGGCCGTGGCCGTGACCTTCGCCGGACATCGACGCGACGATGTAGCCCTCCGGGTCGATGACGACGAGCGTCGGCCACGCGCGGGCGGCGTACGCCTGCCACGTCACGAGGTCCGGGTCGTCGAGCACCGGGTGGTGCACGGCGTACCGCTCGACGGCGGCCGCGAGCGCCTCCGGGTCGGCCTCGTGCTCGAACTTCGGCGAGTGCACCCCGACGATGACGAGCTTGTCGCCGAACCTCTCCTCGAGGGGGCGCAGCTCGTCCAGGACGTGGAGGCAGTTGACGCAGCAAAAAGTCCAGAAGTCGAGAACGACGACCTTGCCGCGCAGGTCCGCCAGGCGCACGTCGTCGCCTCCGGTGTTGAGCCAGCCGCGTCCGGTCAGTTCGGGGGCGCGAAGTTTCATGCGAGACACCCTAACGGTCGATGTTTGGGTATCAGCGAGACTGCCCGGTCACGCTGATACTCGAACATTCGCGTTGTCCACAGGGCTCCTGCAGCACTCCACCGGTTTCTTCGACAGTGGGGCGTATGACTCACAGACATCGGGACGTCTCCGCCCTGGGCCGAGAGCTCGCTTCGTCCTCCTACGGCGTCCTGTCGAGGCGACGTCTCGCCCTCGTGGGTGTCGACCGCTTCGATGTGCGCACCCAGATCCGCCTCGGCCGGTGGGAACCCCTCGGGCACCACTCGCTGCGCGTCGTCGACGTGGCATGGAACGACGTCCGCTCGCCCATCGTCGCCGCAGCCTTCGACGCCGCTCCAACAGCCTGGGCAGACGGGGTGAGTGCACTTCTCCTCGCCGGCTTGAGCGGGTGGCGGTCGAACTGCATCGACCTGGCCATGCCCGCCACCGCCTCGGCTCGCTCCACGCCAGAGGTTCGACACCACCGCGTCACCGTCACGCCGTTGCGCTGGCCCCACCCCATACCGCGCGCCCACGAAGCCATCGCAGCCGTGCGCGCGGCGGCGTGGGCCGAGACAGACCGTCAGGCCGCGGCACTTCTGTCCATGAGCGTCCAGCAACGGCTGGTTCACGCACCCCGGATGACGCAGGCGCTGGACCTGCTTCCCAAACTTCGACGCCGCGCTTTCATCCGCGACGTGATTGCGGATATCAGCGGAGGTAGCGAATCGATGGGTGAACTGGACTTTGTCGCCGAATGTCGGCGCCGCGGCCTTCCGATACCTGATCGGCAAGTGCTGGGGCCCGGCCCCCGCGGGCGGATGTACCTCGATGTCGTGTGGGAAGCGGCACGTTTGTGTGTCGAGATAGACGGCGCGCACCACTACGTCGGCGACGTACCCATGGCCGACGCGCTGCGTCAGAACGAGATAGCGATGGGCGGACTCACCGTGATGCGTATCCCTCGGTTGGCCCTACGTGTCAGCCCGGAGCCCTTCTTCGCGCAGATCCAGCGCTATCTCTCCGCTCATGGTTGTGTACGAGCGTGACTCAGGCGTCCCGCTCGTACACAACCATTCACAGGCGTCGGTCGGACAGAACGGGGAAGCTCTCGCGGGCCGCGCGCACCTCGCCCACGTCGATGTCGAGCGTGAGCACGCGCTCACCGCGGCCCGCCTCGGCGAGCACCTCACCGCTCGGGGAGATGACGGCCGAGTTGCCACCCATCTCCGTCTTCGCGTGCGTGCCCGCAGTGTTGCAGGCGATGACGAAGACCTGGTTCTCGATGGCCCGTGCCTGCAGGAGCGTGCGCCACGCTGCGACGCGTGCCGCCGGCCACGCCGCGGGGATGACGAAGATCTCGGCGCCCTCGTCGACCTGCTTGCGGAACAGCTCCGGGAAGCGCAGGTCGTAACAGGTGGCGAGGCCCACCTTGACGCTGCTGCTGCCGCTTTCGTCCCCCGACGACGGCTCGTCGAGGTCGAGCACGACGACGTCCTCGCCCGCCTCGAGAAGCTTGGGCTCGCCGTTGCCGAACCCGAAGCGGTGGATCTTGCGGTAGGTGCCGACGAGTTCACCGTCGGGGTCGAACACCATCGACGTGTTCCACAGTCCACGCCCCTCGGGGCCGGGTTCGCCCGACTTCTCGATGATCGAACCGGCGTGCACGTACGCGCCGAGGTTCGCAGCGGCTTCGGAGAGCGCCTGCGCGACCGGACCCTCGACGTCCTGGGCCTTGTCGGGCCACGCCGGGTAGTCGAAACCTCCGGCGCTCCACAGCTCGGGCAGCACGACGAGGTCGGCGCCCTCCTGCGACTCGACGAGCGAGGCAACGCGGTGGATGCGCTCGGCCATCGGCTCCGAGTCGGTGTAGGCGAGCTGGATGAGGGCGACGCGCATGTTCTCAGTCCTTCGTGGTCGACGAGTTCGAACGGGCCTCTTCGTTCTCGACGGTAGCCGACGAGGCGCCGTCACGCTCCACCCCCGAAGCGGGGCGTCCACCGCGCGCCGCGAGGTACTCGTTGTAGGCGCGAAGTTCGGCGTCGTCGTCCCTTTCGGCCTGACGCTCGGCACGCTCACCCTCGATGCGGTCGGAGCGGTACCACTGGGACGCCACGATCATGGCCAGCAGGAACGTCGGGCCCTCACCCGAACCCCACGTGATGGTTCCCGCGGCCTGCTGGTCGCGTAGCGGGTTGTCGACGAAGCCGAGCTGCTCGAAGAACCCCGGGGCGAGCAGCGTGTCGCCGGTCATCATCGCGACACCGAAGAACGCGTGGAACGTGATGGTGATGAGGAGCACGAGCAGGCGCAGCGGTGCGGGCCACTTCTTGGGGCCCGGGTCGATGCCGATGAGCGACCACGCGAAGAGATAACCGCTCACGAGGAAGTGGACGTTCATGAGGATGTGGCCGGTGTGCGTCGTGAGCGCCAGTTCGAACAGCGGCGTGTAGTAGAACGCCAACAGGCTCACGAAGAACAGCGCCGCCGCGACGGCCGGGTTCGCCACCACGTTGAGGTAGCGGCTGTGGACGACCGAAAGCAGCACCTCACGCGGGCCACGCGTGCCGTCCTTGCGCTTCGCCCAGGCGCGCAGCATGAGCGTCACGGGAGCAGCCATGACGAGGAGGACGGGCACCGTCATCGAGATGACCATGTGGCCGGCCATGTGGACACTCATCATGACGCGCCCGTAGACGCCGGCTCCGCCGTTGACCGTGACGAGGAAGACGAGCCAGGCGACCACCCACAGGATGGTGCGGTGGATCGGCCAGGCGTCACCACGGCGGCGCAGGCGCTCGGCCCACCGCACGTACTGGACGATGGCGACGACCGCGACGACCGTGAACAGCCACTCGATGCGCCACTGGCCGAAGAAGTTCTCGACCGAGAGCGGCGGCGGTGCCGCGTAGCCCGTGAGGTTGACGATGCGGTCGGAGCTCTCCGTCACCTCACCGACCGGCGGGGCGGAGCGGGCCAGGGCGGCGGCGAGGCCCATCGCGCCACCCATGACGAGAGCCTCGACGAACGCGAGGCGTGCGAACAGTGCCTTGCTCGGCTTGTCCGAGGCGTCACGTTCGAGGACGGCGACGACGCGGCGGCGCTGCTGCCAACCGATGATGCCGAGCACGAGAAGACACACGGCCTTGGCCACGATGACGAGACCGTAGCGCGTCGAGAAGTACTCGCCGATCTCGTGCACGCGCAGGGTCGAAGCGAGAACACCCGACAGACCGACGAGGCCGATGCACCACGTAGCGACGGCCGAGAAACGGCGCACCGACGCCGCGGCTCCCTTGCCGAGGCGCGGCCACATCACGCCGAGCGCGATGATGCCGCCGACCCACGCGGCGACCGGCGCGATGTGCAGGATGAGCGAGTCGACGGCCGTCTCGTGATCGGTCGATCCGGCCGCGTGCCCGCTGAGCGCAATGGGCCACAGTGCGAGGAAACCGAGCCCCGTCATCCAGGCGAGCGTGACGCGGGTGGCGCTCCACCAACACACGAGCGCGATGACGAGGGCCGCGAGCGCTGTCAGGGCGGGGTTGCGCAGCAGCTCGATCTGCCAGGTGTTGCTCCACCACTGCCCCACGTACCCGGGGCTGCTCACGGGCAAACCGGCGAGGTCGCCGTAGGAGAGGAAGCTGACGACGACGAGCGACGCGAACCACAGCGCGGCGCTGATGGCGGCCCAGCGTCCGGCCCGAGCAACACGAGCGGTCTTGCTGCCCTCGGGCACGACGAAGGCACCGAGCGCGGCGAATCCGATCGTGGCCGCCATCGCGACGTCCGCGACCGGCTTGAACACGGCGATGCCCCAGCGCACGAGCGCACCCGAGTCGAGAAGCTGCTGGGCCTTGCTCGCGCCGGTGAAGACGATGGTGGCCGCAGCCACGACGACCGCGACGCAGAGGACGACGAGGAGAACCTGAGGGCCGCTGACCCCCGAAGCCGACCCCCGCGACGTGGACGCAGCAGAGCCGGCACGGGGCGTTTCGGGGGCGTTCGTCGACATGGTTCCAAGCCTACGGTCCGGCCCCGACAAGCCGATCACGGCCACCCGGGCGCCACGGTTTGCTTGTATGGCACAACCAAACATATAGTTGTTCGCGCCAAGGAACGCCCGTCGTCCGACGCGGCACCACCCACCCCGCGAAGGACACCATGACCGTCGACCGAGCCGTGGCGCGCGAAATCGCCACGTCGCTCGTGGGCACGTTCAAGGCGCTCAGCGCGCACAAGCGTCGCCTCCCACGCCCCCACCCCCACGCCGAACAAGGGTCGATCCCGCTGCTCTACGCCCTCGCGGCCGAGCCGCTGCGCGTCTCCGCACTCGCCGAGGTCATCCACTCGGATGTCTCGACCGTCAGCCGTCAGGTGAGCGCCCTCTCCGGAGGCGGCCTCGTGGCCAAGATCCAGGATCCCGAGGACGGGCGAGCCCAGCTCGTCAGCCTCACCGACGAAGGCACCGCCCTCATCGAGGACATGCGAGAGCGCCGCGCCCGCTGGGTGCAGTCGCTCCTGTCCGACTGGAGCAGCGACGAAGCGCTCGAGTTCGAACGGCTCCTCACCAAGTTCTCGGACTCGCTCGACGCCTACGTGGCGCCCGCGGCCGACACCGCCTCCCCCACCACCGACTCCTCACGAAGGAACGACACGTGACGTCACCCGCAGCGCCGCCGGCCCCCGCGCCCGCAGCCGGCGAATTCACCCACGCGCAGATCATGCGCATCCTCTACGGGCTGCTCATGGGCATGTTCCTCGCCGCCCTCGACCAGACCATCGTCTCCACCGCGATACGCACCATCGGTGACGACCTGCACGGGCTGTCCGCGCAGGCGTGGGTGACGACGGCCTACCTCATCACCTCGACGATCGCGACGCCGCTCTACGGCAAGCTGTCGGACATGTTCGGGCGTCGCCCGTTCTACCTGTTCGCCATCGTCACGTTCATCATCGGCTCGCTCGCGTGTTCGTTCGCGGACACGATGTACCAGCTCGCCGCGTTCCGTGCGATCCAGGGCATCGGCGCCGGCGGCCTCATGTCGCTGGCTCTCGCCATCATCGGCGACATCCTGCCGCCGCGTGAGCGCGCCAAGTACCAGGGCTACTTCCTCGCCGTCTTCGGTACGACGTCGGTGCTCGGCCCGGTCATCGGCGGCTTCTTCGCCGAGCAGAGCTCCATCCTCGGCCTGACGGGCTGGCGCTGGGTCTTCCTCATCAACGTGCCGCTCGGCGTCGTCGCGTTCTTGCTCGTGGCGCGCACGCTGCACCTGCACCACGAGCGCCGCGAGGCTCGCGTCGACTACCTGGGCGCGGCTGCGCTCGTCATCGGCCTCGTGCCGCTCCTGACGGTGGCCGAACAGGGCCGCACGTGGGGCTGGGACTCGACGAAGTCGATCGCCTGCTTCGTCATCGGCATCATCGGCATCCTGCTGTTCATCGCCGTCGAGGCGCGCATGAAGGACGACGCGCTCATCCCGCTGCGCATCTTCAAGAGCCGCGCCATCTCGGTGACGATCGTCGGTTCGATCATCATCGGCATGGCGATGTTCGGCGCCATGATGATGCTGCCGCTCTACATGCAGATCGTGCACGGCGCGTCGCCGATGAAGTCCGGCCTCATGATGCTTCCGCTCGTGCTCGGCATGATGTCGGCCTCGATCATTTCGGGTCAGATCACGGCGCGCACCGGCGTCATCCGCATCTTCCCGATCATCGGTACGGCCCTGCTGTCGATCGGCATGTTCGCGCTGTCGCACATCACCGCCGACTCCGAGCTGTGGGTCGTCATGGCGTTCATGCTCCTCGTCGGCCTCGGCCTCGGTAACTGCATGCAGGCGCTGACGCTCATCGTGCAGAACGCCGTGTCGCCGCGCGAGATCGGTATGGCCACGTCGTCCGCGACGTTCTTCCGCCAGATGGGTGGAACCATCGGTGTCGCCGTCTTCCTGTCGATGCTGTTCTCGACGGTCGGCGACCGCATCAAGGAGAACATGACGGCGGCCGCCGCGACGCCGGAGTTCAAGCAGGCTCTGCAGACCGCGCTCGGCGACAAGACGCTCATGGCCGACAAGGAGGCCTACGGCATCGTCCAGGGTCTCGCGAACCCGAAGGGTGGTGGCGCTGCGCTCAACTCGGTGAGTGAGGACTCGTCCGTCATCTCGCGTCTGCCGAAGGCCATCGCGCACCCGTTCGAGGCGGGCTTCGCGGACGCCATGGACCACGTCTTCCTCACGGCGATGGGCATTTCCGTCCTCGGCTTCCTCGTGCTGCTGCTCCTGCCGAAGATCGAGCTGCGCACGCAGTCCGGCATGGCGGCCGCTGCTGCGGCCAAGTCGAAGGCCGAGGGCGAGGACGCCGCTGCTGCTGCGAGCGTGGGCGGCGTCGACGATAGCGAGGCTCCCGCCACCACTCGCGCTGCCGACGGTCACGTCAGTGGCACCTCGCCGGCCGCGGAGGTCGTCGGTACGGGCTCCGCGTGGTGCGCAGCGCCGACGATGGAGGAGATCGCCGCGGACGGTCAGCCCGTCCCGGAGGCCGTCCACGACGCCGAGGTTCGTGTGGAACTTCGCGAGCAGGGCGAGGACGTCGCGCACAAGACCCCGCGTCACCGTCGATCGGACGACTGAACGACGTCACCTGAAATGCCCGCTCCGGCTCTGACGGGGCGGGCATTTGCGTGTGATGGAATGTCGGCGCACGCCGACCTCTCGTGAGCGCGATGAGGATCGAAGATGGAGAACTGGAGCCTGGACCATCCGGGGCTCGGCCGCTTCGAGGCGTACGTCGGATGGCATGACGAACTGCGCCAGATCGACCCGAGTTACCCCGAACCCGACGAGGACGATTCGCCCGAAGCGCTCGCGCAGACTGCGGCGGCGAAGAAGGCCGACGGACGGCTGGGGCGCCTTGCCGGTCGAGTGCGCCCGATGCTCGGCATGAACGAGCAGTGGCAGCGCCAGGGGCTCGTCATCACCCGTGACGGGCGCACGATCTCGCGCCACCAGAGCATCGGTTCGCGCAAGGCACCGATGGCGCGCTCGCTGCCGGACGGCAAGTTCACCTCGAGTTCGTCCGCGACGAAGCCGTACTTCGACATCACGGCCGACCCCCTGGGGCGTCACCTGACCGACATCCACCTCAAGACTGAGGACGAGGTCGTCGCCTTCGAGCCGCCCGAGGACTCCCCAGCTGCCCGTCGTCAGGACGCGATGGACGCGTCCCCGTGGAAGCGCGTCGTGTACCCGCTGCTCGGCGGGCTCGGCAAGAGCGGGTGGACCATCGTGATGCTCCTGCTCGCGCCGGTCATCACGGAGATCATCGCCACCGTCATCGCGTGGATCGTCGAGTTGCTCGCGCCGCTCGTGCCCGACATCGACTGGCCCAACATCTCGCTGCCGAGCATCCCGTGGCCCGATCTGCCCAACATCAACTGGCCCGACATTCCGTGGCCGAGTCTGCCGAGCATCCCGTGGCCGGACTGGACTCCGCCCGGCTGGGTGGTGTGGCTGCTCGACCATCCGAAGGTCTGGTTCCCCATCTTCCTGGCCGTCTTCTGGGGTGTGGGGGCGCGCCGCGATGCGAAGAAGTCGCAGGCCAAGAAGGCCGAGTGGGCCAAGCGCCACGAGTACGCCCGCCTGGCCGGAGCGATGCGCGAGCTGGCCGCCCGGGAGACCGACGACTGACGCCCGGCGCGTGGGTCGCTCAGCCGATGAGCGGGCGCCCCTCCGGGTAGGTGTAGCGGCGTGTGCTCTCGCGCAGCGCCAACGCAGAGACGAGGGTGATCGGCCCGAGGCGCCCCAGAAACATGAGCGCGACGAGCAGCAGCTGACCGGCATCCGGCAGCTTGGCCGTAACACCGGTCGACAACCCGACCGTCGCGAACGCCGACGTCGACTCGAACAGCAACTCGGCGAGGCGAATGTCGGATATCTGCGTGAGGATCAGGGTCGAGGCGACGACGGCCGCGATGCCGATGAGGGCGACGTTGAGAGCCTGACGCATCGTGCGATCGGCGATGCGCCGCTCGAAGATCGTCGCATGCGTCTCCCCGCGCATCTCGGAGACGATGCCGACGAGCAGGAGGAAGAACGTCGTCACCTTGATGCCGCCCGCAGTACCGGCGGATCCTCCACCGATGAACATCAGGATGATCGTCGACAAGAGGGTGCCCTCGTCGACCTGGCCGTAATCCCACGCGTTGAATCCCGCGGTGCGCGGCGAGACGCTGTGGAACGTGCCCACGAGGAGCTTCTCGCCGAGGCCCATCTGGCCGAGCGTTTTCGGGTTACTCCACTCCACTGCGGTGATCACGACGGCGCCGATGAGCAGCAACGACGTCGACATCATGAGGGTGATCTTCGTGTGCAGGCTCCAACGGCGCCGCCTGCGGACCCGGATCACCTCCATAATGACCGGGAACCCGAGCCCACCGAGGATTATCGCGGCGCTGATGGGCGCAATGATCCACACGTCACGCGCGTAACTCATGAGATTGTCGCTGAACAGCGCGAAACCGGCGTTGTTGAACGCCGAAACGGCGTGGAAGACACCGAGGTACGCGGCACGGCCGAACGAATGGCCGTAGCCGAGCCACCATCGCAGAGTCAGGGCTGTCGCGACGAGGATCTCGACGGTGCACGTCACGCGCACGACGCCGAACAGCACGTTGCGGATGTCGCCCAGACCCTCGGCCTTCGTCTCGCTGGCAGCTGTGAGGCGGCTGCGCAGCCCGAGCTTCTTCGTCAGCACGATGGCGAGCAGCGACGCGAGCGTCATGACGCCGAAGCCGCCGATCTGGATGAGGACGAGGATGACGACCTGGCCGAACGGCGTCCAGTAGTTCGGCGTGTCAACGGTCGACAGGCCGGTGACGCATACGGCGCTCGTCGCGTGGAACACAGCGGTGACGACGGGCGCAGAGCCTGGCGCCGTGGTGGCGATCGGCAGCATGAGCAACGCCGTGCCGACCGCGACCGCTGCCGCGAATGCGGCGACAACGACCTGCCCCGCGTGCCGGAACCTCAGCTGCTTGACCCACTGATCACGCATCGGCTTCCCATCTCCGCCCTGCGGGCCGCCTGACTGCGGCCCGCCCCGAGCGTAGTCCCCGCCCTGCCACACGGGCGGCGTCAGGCCCAGGCAATGCCCTTCGCGGGGTTCTCGAGGATCTGGCCGACCGTCGAGAGGAAGCGCGAGCCGACGTCGCCGTCGATGAGGCGGTGGTCGAAGCTCAGCGAGAGCTGGGCCACCTGGCGGATCGCGATGTCCTGCTCACCGGCGTCGTTCGTGACGACCCACGGCATCGGACGCACCGCGCCGATGGCCAGGATGCCGCTCTCACCGGGCTTGATGATCGGCGTTCCGGCGTCGACTCCGAAGACGCCGATGTTGCTGATCGTGAACGTGCCGCCGTTGAGGATGGCCGGGCTCGGCTTGCCGTGACGGGCGATGTCGATGAGCTTCGCCATCTCCCGCGCCAGATCGAGCAGGCCGAAGCGTCCGGCGTTCTTGATGTTCGGCACGAGCAGGCCACGGTCGGTGGCCGCCGCGATGCCGAGGTTCACCTCGGAGCGCATGACGATCTCGGCGTTCGCCTCGTCCCACAGCGCGTTCATCATCGGCTCGCGCTTCATCGCAATGAGGCACGCCTTCGCGACGATGAGGTTCGGCGTCACCTTGACGTCGCGGAACTCGCGGTCGCGCTGCAACTCCTTGACGAACTCCATCGTGCGCGTCATGTCGACGGTGTAGAACTCGCTGACGTGCGGCGCGGTGAACGCGCTGCTCACCATCGCCTGGGCCGTCACCTTGCGCACACCCTTGATCGGCAGACGCTCGTCCGTCAGGCCACCCGAAGCAGCCGGGGCCGCTGCCGGAACGACCGGAGGCTCGGGGGCCGTCGAGCGAGCCGCCGCAGCGGCGTCGACCGCGCTCGGGGCAGCCGGCGCCGTAGGCGCGTCGGGACGCATGTGGCGGGGAGTCGACGCTCCTGCCGCAGCCGACACATCGTCACGGCTGGCGACGCCGTCGTCGCGCGAGGCCTTCACCTCGTCGATGTCGACGCCCTGCGCCTTCGCGAAACCGCGCGTCGCCGGGGCGGCGAGCGCACGCTCACCTGCGTCCGGGCGGTTGCGACGGGCGCGGCGGCTCGTGCTGGACGCCGTCGGGCCGTACCCGACGAGGGTCTTCTGCTGCGGCTCCTCGTCGCCCTCGGCTGCCGTGGCCGCCGGAGCGTCGTTTGCCGGGGGCGCGACCTCGGCGGAGGCCTGCATGTCGTCAGCCGCTTCTTCGGCCGGCGACTCGGACGTCGAGGCGTCGACCTCGGCAGCACCGTCGACGGCGGCCTCGACAACGTCGACGTCGCCGCCGACCTCGATCGTCACGATCGGCGTACCGACCTCGACGGTCTCACCCTCGGGAACGAGGATCTCGACGACCTTGCCCTCCCACGGGATGGGCAGCTCGACGAGCGACTTGGCCGTCTCGATCTCGAGGACGGGCTGGTTGACCTCCACGGTGTCGCCCGCGGCGACGTGCCACGTGACGATCTCGGCCTCGACGAGGCCCTCACCGGGATCGGGCAGGGGGAACTGCAGAACAGGCACTGGCGTGTCTCCTAGAAGCTGAAGGCTGCGTCGACGGCATCGAGGATGCGGTCGAGGCCGGGAAGGTACTCGCGCTCGTGGCGGCTCGGCGGGTACGGGATGTCGTATCCCGTGACGCGCTGCACCGGCGCTTCGAGCGAGTAGAAGCACTTCTCCTGGATGATGGCGGCGATCTCGGCGCCCATACCGAGCGTGCGGGCGGCCTCGTGGACGACGACGGCGCGACCGGTCTTGCGAACCGACTCGCAGATCGTCTCCTCGTCGAGCGGCGAGAGCGTGCGCAGGTCGATGACCTCCAGGGATCGTCCCTCCTCCTCGGCGGCCTTGGCCACGTCGAGGCAGGTGCGCACCATCGGGCCGTAGGCCAGGAGCGTGAGGTCGGTGCCCTCGCGCAGAACCTCGGCCTCGTACAGGTCGCGCTGCGGGCCGGCTGCGAGATCGAGCTGGTCGGGGCTCGGCTCGTGGTAGCGACGCTTGGGCTCGTAGAACACGACCGGGTCGTCGGAGTCGATGGCCTGGCGCATCATCCAGTACGCGTCGACGGGCCGCGAGCAGACGACAACGCGCAGGCCGGCGGTGTGCACGAAGTACGACTCGTTCGACTCGCTGTGGTGCTCGACGGCGCCGATGCCGCCACCGAACGGGATGCGGATGACCATCGGCAGCTTCACCGCGCCACCGGTGCGGTTGTGCAGCTTGCTCACCTGACTGACGATCTGGTCGAAGGCCGGGTAGACGAAGCCGTCGAACTGGATCTCGACGATCGGGCGGTAGCCGCGCATCGCAAGACCGACGGCCGAACCGACGATGCCGGACTCGGCCAGCGGTGGGTCGATGACGCGCTCGCCGAACTCGCGCTTGAGGCCGTCGGTGAGGCGGAAGACGCCGCCGAGGTCACCGACGTCCTCACCGATGACGACGACCTTGTCGTCGGCTACCATCGCGTCGTGCATCGCCGCGTTGAGAGCGCGGGCGAGCGAGAGCTTCGGCGGCTTCTTGGCGCGAACGGGAGCCTTCTCAGCGGTCTCCGACGTGCTCACGCGCTCGCCTCCTCGAAGGACGCGAGGTACTCGGCGAACTCCTCGCGCTGCGCGCGCAGCTGCGGGTCGAGGTGGATGTAGGCGTTGTCGAACATCGCCGTCATCTCCGGGTCGGCCATCTCGACGCAGGAGCGGCGCCAACCAGCGGCCAGATCCTTCGCCTCGGCGTCGACATCGTCGAAGAACGACGCGTCGGCGTGGTTCTCACGCTCGAGCAGGGCGCGCAGACGCGCGATCGGGTCCTTGGCCTTCCACGCCTCGACGTGCGCCTCCTCGCGGTAGCGCGTCGGGTCGTCGGACGTCGTGTGGGCGCCCATGCGATAGGTGAAGGCCTCGATGAGCGTCGGGCCGAGCCCGCTGCGTGCGTTGTCGAGGCTGCGGCGCGTGACGGCCCAGGTGGCGAGCACGTCGTTGCCGTCGGTGCGCACACCGGGGAAGCCGAAGCCGTCCGCGCGTTTGTACGGCGGAATGATGAACTGGCGCGTGTTGGGCTCGCTGATCGCCCAACCGTTGTTCTGGATGAAGAAGACCATCGGCGAGTGGTTGACGGCCGCGTAGACCATGGCCTCGTTGAAGTCACCCTGGCTCGTGCCACCGTCACCCGTGAACGCGATGACGGCCGTGTCCTTCGTGTCGTCTCCGGTGCCCACGAGGCCGTCGAGGCGCACGCCCATGGCGTAGCCGGCGGCGTTGAGCATCTGGTTGCCGATGACGATGGTGAACGTGGCGAAGTTGTGGTCGGCCGGGTTCCAGCCACCGTGGCTCACACCGCGGTAGGTGGCGAAGACCTGCGCGGGCGTGATGCCGCGGCAGAACGCGACGCCGTGCTCGCGGTAGCCCGGGTAGGCGAAGTCCTGCTCACGCATGGCGTGGCCGGCGGCGACCTGCGCGGCCTCCTGGCCGAGGAGCTGCGGCCACAGGCCCAGCTCACCCTGGCGCTGGAGGCTGTAGCCCTCGATGTCGAACCGGCGCACGAGCACCATGTCGCGGTACATGGCGCGCACCTCTTCGGCCGTGATGGCCTTGAGCGCTTCCATGTACGGCTCGTTGACGCTCGACATCGGCGTGCGCGAACCGTCGGGTGCAATGAGCTGCACCATGTCCGGGCCGCCGTCCGTGACGTCGGGCAAACCGTCGAGCTTGTGGCCTGCGACGTGCGTGACGCCGTCGATGCCTTCCGATGCTCCGGAGATCGTCATCGTTCCTCCTCGGCGGAGGCGAACGATGCGTCACCCCCGCGTTCGGTGGTGGACGGTTGATGCGCCGTACCACCTCGTCGGGATCTTGTGACGCAGGTCACGCCACAGATGATGACGGTACCCGACCAAACGACCTGCGAAGCACTACCCGCGCGTCACTTTTTCCTTGCGCCGCCGCGGATTTCGAGGGGTGAGCGGCGAGTCTCACCATGTGGTCATCGAGGGCCGACGAAACCCTTCACAACGTCGACAAGGCGGTCGTTGGCCTCCGGCTCCGCGATGGTGGCGCGCACGCCCTCCCCCGCGAACGGACGCACGACGAGTCCGGCGTCCTTCGCGACGCCGGCGAACTCCTCCGTGCGCTCGCCGAGCGGCAGCCAGACGAAGTTGGCCTGCGTGTCGGGGATGTTGAGGTCGGCGTCGGCGAGCGCCTCGACGACGCGTCGGCGCTCGGCGACGAGGGCCTGCACGCGCTCCTCGAGTTCGTCGTACGCAGCGAGGCTGGCGACAGCCGCCTTCTGTGCCATGTCGTTGACGCCGAACGGCGTGGCCGCCTTGCGCAGGGCCTCGGTGATGCGCGGGCGCGCCACGGCGTAGCCGACGCGCAGCCCCGCCAGGCCGTAGGCCTTGGAGAACGTGCGCAGCACGACGACGTTGGGGAACTCCCGGTAGAACGCGAGCGCGTCCGGAGCGTCGTCGGCCTCGACGAACTCGAGGTAGGCCTCGTCGAGAACGACGAGCAGATCCTTCGGAAGCTTCTCGATGAAGGCCCGAAGTTCGTCGGTACGAACGCTGGGGCCGGTGGGGTTGTTCGGGGTGCACACGATGAGCAGGCGGGTGCGGTCGGTGACGGCGGCTGCCATGGCGTCGAGGTCGTGGCGGGAGTCGGCGTCGAGGGGCACCTGAACCGAGCGTGCACCGGTCAGCGCGGTGACGATGGGGTAGGCCTCGAACGAGCGCCACGCGTAGACGACCTCGTCACCCGGCTCGCACGTGATGGCGATGAGCGCGGCGAGGATGCCGACCGATCCGGTGCCGAAGCTGACCTCGTCGTCACTGACACCGAGCTTTTGCGCGAGAGCGTGCGTGAGCTCCGAGGAGGCCATGTCGGGGTAGCGGTTCATCGTCGCGACGGCCTCGTGGACGGCCTCGACGACGGACGGCAGCGGCGGGTACGGGTTCTCGTTGCTCGAGATCTTGTAGACGACCGTGTCCCCCTCAGCTGCGGCCGGTTTGCCGGGCTTGTAGCCGGGCACCGAGTCGAGCGTCGTACGCAGTCGGACGGGGGTGGCGAGGGTCTCGTCGGTCATACCCAGCACCTTAGATCTGCCCCGGCGCCCTCCCAGCCGGGCGCGGGCTCGGACCCAATCGGCCAGTTCGACCCGGCGGGTCGCGACCACGTGTCAGTCGGTATTGAGTTTGCTACTGGGCGTATGAGTGGGTCCGTCAACTTCGCCGACGGAGACATCAACTATTCTGCCGGGACAGGCATTGGAACCCCAGGCGTAGGCATTAACGCTCAGCGAAAAACTGGAGATCTTCCGAGTGGTCCGCAGACTCAGCTCCTCCTCTCTGGTCTGGGCTACACGGATTCAGATTCGGCAGGAGACTATGGCGGTTTCGGTGCCGATGCGCACGTCGCCATTGTCAGCCAAGCTGAGAATTAGGGTGACCCCTTCGTGGTCTTTTGGGTGAATGGAGCACACATGTTTGTATCCCTCGGAGGCTCGTCCGTGACTCCCCTCGGCGTTCTCTTCTTCGTCATTCTTATGGTTGGAGCTGTGCTCTACATCCTTTTTGAGTTTGGATCCTGGGGGAGCGATAACTGGAAAGCCAGCAAGGGTTCTGGCCCTCTTTGGAAGCGGAGAATTCCGCATGATGATGAGAGCGACGAGTGACCTTTGAGTGACCTTGGAACCCGGACCTCCACCTGTATCTGACGCGGCTCGACCGCGCCTTCGGTGGCCACAACTACGCCACCTACCAGCCGCACCTCGACGAGATGACGCTCTGGGCCCTCACGGCTCCGCCACAGGCTTGAGGGTCACACTGGAGACATGCGCACTCTGCTCAAGATCGCCATCAACGGCCTCGCACTCTGGGCCGCCGCAGCGCTCGTCGACGGCATCACGCTGGCCGACGGCGCGAGCACCACGACCTCCAAGGTGCTCACCATCGCCGTCGTCGCGGCGGTGTTCGGCCTCGTCAACGCCGTCGTCCGGCCCGTCGCGAAGTTCTTCGGTTTCCCGTTCCTCATCGTGACGCTCGGGCTGTTCATCTTCGTCATCAACGCGGCCATGCTGGCCTTGACGTCGTGGCTCTCGGGAGTGTTCGGTCTCGACTTCCACGTCGACCAGTTCTGGCCAACGGCAGTGCTCGGCGCCCTCGTCGTGACGTTCGTGTCGTGGGTGCTGGGCCTCTTCTTCGACACCGACGACGACACCCGCCGTCCTGCGCCGCGCGGCTACGACCGCCGCGGCCCCGGTCGCCCGGGCGGGCCGACGATGTCGCGCTACTGAGCCTCGATCACGCCCAGTCGGGCGCTTCGCCGTTCTCGAGGTAGACGCCGAAGCGTCCGGCGTCGGCGGCCGCGATCGCCTGGCGGATCACCTTGGCCGTGTACGCCGCGACGTGGTCGTCGAGATCGCTGGGCGCCACGTGGTGGATGCCGGCGATCTCCTTGCGCTGCAGGGTGAAGTCGTCACTCGAGCGGTCGAGCGTGGCCTCGAAGACGTAGAGCATCGCGTCGTCCCAGCCGCGCCACGGCGGCAGCCACGACACGATGCGCAGCCCGGTGAGGGTGGCCTTGACGCCGAGTTCCTCGTCGAGTTCGCGCACCACCGCGTGTGCGGGCGACTCGTGGGGGTCGACGACGCCGCCGGGCAGATCCCAGAAGCGCTTGTACGAGAGCTCGCACAGCATGACGCCGCCCGCTTCGTCGCGCACGAGTGCCTGCGCGATGGTGCGGGTCTTGGGCAGCTTCGTGTTGAGGTAGACGGCCGCCTTGGAGACGGTGTTCTCGTCGGGCAGCTCCTCGGCCGAGGCCTCGGCCACCGTCGCCTCGCGCAGTTCGGCGGCCACCTTGGCCTTGATCTCGCTCTCCTGCTCGTGCGTCTGGTCGCTCATCAGCCCTCCGGTTGCATGTGGGCGATCTCGTCGAGGAAGTCGTCGACCTCCTTGGGGTCGTACCCTCGGCGCAGCCCCGCCGAGTCGAACCGCGCGTACTGCGGATCGGGCAGTTCGATGCCACGGCGCATCGCGATGACGACCGAGTCGAGGTAGTCGTCGACGTCGTGTTCGTCGTAGCTCGTCGAGGCGCGCCCGATGAGGGTGAACTTCTTCTCCCGCACGAGGTCCATCTGCTCGTGCGTCCAGCGCAGCGTCGTGTCGTCGTCCCGTGTCGTCAGCGCGGCGATCTCGGCGTCGCGCTCGCGGCGCGCCACCTCGTCGGGGTGCTCGACGACGGTGGTGGCCGACCACACCGACATGAGGGTGAGGAAGCCCGCGACCTGCGTCCGCGACACGCCTCCGCGCGGCGTACGGCGCAGCGCCATGGCGTCGAGGTCGGGCAGGGGCTTCGCCTTGCGCATCGCCGTCAGGGCGCGCACGCGCAGGCGTTCGACGTCGTCCGCGTGGTACCCGCCGGCGGCGACCGACGCGAACCTCGCGGACTCGACGACGGCGATCTGCTCAGGACTCCACGACATGACCCCACCTTTTCACGAGGCGGCGGCCGCTCGCGCGTCAGAGCGTGAGGACGAGCTTGCCCTCGGCGCGGCGCTCCTCCATCTCGGCGATGGCCTCGCCGGCCTTCTCGAGCGGACGCACGGGGCCGAGCACCGGCTTGAGCGCGCCGCTCGCGACGAGGGGCTCGATGGCCTTCCACTGCTCGGGCACCGTCTCGGGCCGGGGCATCCAGAACGCGCCCCAGCCGACGCCTACGACGTCGATGTTGTTGAGGAGCAGGCGGTTGACCTTGACCTCGGGGATCGAGCCGCCGGTGAAGCCGAGCACGAGCATGCGGCCCTCGACGCCGAGGCTGCGCAGGGAGTCGGTGAAGCGGTCGCCGCCGACCGGGTCGACGACGATGTCGACGCCGCGGCCCTCGGTGATTTCCATGACGGCGTCCTTGAAACCCTCCGGCGCGATGGCGTGGTCGGCGCCTGCAGCCGTCGCGATCTCGCGCTTGGCTTCGCTCGACGCGACGGCGACGACCTTGGCCCCGCGCGCCTTCGCGTGCTGGATCGCCGCGATGCCGATGCCGCCGGCGGCTCCGTGGACGAGCACGGTCTCCCCCTCGGCGAGGCGGCCGCGTCGGTCGAGCGCGAACTGCACGGTGAGGTAGTTCATCGGCAGGGCCGCGCCCTCCTCGAAGGAGACGCCGTCGGGCAGCGCGAAGACGAACGGCGCGGGCACGGCCACGCGCTCGGCGAGGCCACCGAAGCCGGGGAACGCGACCACGCGGTCGCCCTCACTGAACCCCGAACCTTCCGGGGCACTGACGACAACGCCCGCCACCTCGGAACCGAGGACGAAGGGCGGCTCGGGCTTCATCTGGTAGAGCCCGCGCGTCAGCAGCGAGTCGGGGTAGCACAGGCCCGCGGCCCGCACCTCGACGAGAACGTCGCCCTTGCCCGGCGTGGGCTCGGCGATGTCGTTGATCTCGACGGCCGACGGGCCGTCGAGCGTGGTGACCTGTACTGCGCGCATCGTTGTTCTCCTTGGTGCGGTTCGTCGGGTGTCGAGTGGTTCAGGCGGTGGGGTTCTCGCCCCACGGCAAGGGGGTGGTGCGGTTCACCGCGAGCAGGGCGTCGAGGGCGGCTTCGCAGTGGTCGACGAGTTCCTCACGACCGGGCCGCTCACCGTCGACCTCGCCGCTCGTCCACGACAGGGCCAGGTCTTCAACGTAGGCGAGCCAGCCGCGGATCGCGACGGGACTGGCGTTCACGCCGTCGTCGGCAAGGGCGTCGAGGACGAAGTCGGTGACGCGACCGCGCCACGTGTCCGCGGCCTCCGCGCCGCCGAAGTCGCTGAGGTTGCCGCGCACGAGGGCGATGTAGATCTCGCGTCGTCGCGCAATGCGTGCGATGTAGCGGGTGATGACCTGGCGCAGCGCTTCACGCCCGGTGGCGTCGGCGTCCGGTTGTACCGTGTGAACGACCCGGCGCCCGGCGGCGTGCACGACGGCCTCGTAGTACGCGGCCTTCGTCGGGAAGTAGTGGAAGAGCAGGGCGCGCGAGATGCCGGCCTCGGCGGCGACCTCGTCGAGCGACACCTCCTGGATGGGGCGGTACGCCAGCTTCTTGAGGCCGATGATGACGAGTTGCCGGCTGCGCTCGTCCTTCGTCAACCGCACCCTCTTGGCGGGTACTGGAGAAATCTGCTCGTTCACACTATTGAGCATTGCTCAATAGTGTGACTACAGTCAAGACATGGACCTCACACTCTCACCCCTCGCCCAGGAACTCGCCGATGAAGTGGACGCCTTCGTCCGCGAGAAGATCGAGCCCGCCGAAGTCGAGATTCAACACTTCTACGCCGACCTCAAGGCCAAGGGCGAGAACTCGTTCGTCGTCCACCCGAAGATCGAGGAGCTCAAGGCCGAGGCCCGAGCCGCCGGTCTGTGGAACATGTTCTTGCCCGTGGGCGAGGGCGACGAGTGGGCCGAGCGCTTCGGCACCCGGGGCGGCAAGGGCTTCTCGAACGTCGACTACGCAGCCATCGCCGAGAAGACGGGGCGCACGGCACTGTCGCCGATGATCTTCAACTGCAACGCACCGGACACGGGCAACATGGAGGTGCTGCTCAAGTACGGCACGCGCGAGCAGCAGGAGGAGTGGCTCGTGCCGCTGCTCGAGGGCAAGATCCGCTCGGCGTTCCTCATGACGGAGCCGGCGGTCGCCTCCTCGGACGCCACGAACATGGACGCGCGGGCCGTCATCGACGGCGACGAGGTCGTCATCAACGGTCGCAAGTGGTGGAGCTCGGGCGCCGCGCACCCCGACTGCAAGGTCTTCGTCTTCATGGGTCTGAGCGACCCCGACGCCGACCGCTACGGACGTCACTCGATGGTGCTCGTTCCGGCCGACGCTCCGGGCGTCACGATCAAGCGCGCCCTGCCCGTCATGGGTCAGCTCGACGAGCCGTTCGGCCACTGCGAGGTCGAACTCAAGGACGTTCGCGTTCCCCTCTCCAACGTCCTCGCAGGGCCGGGCAAGGCCTTCGCCATCGCACAGGGCCGTCTCGGCCCGGGCCGCATCCACCACTGCATGCGTCTCATCGGCCTGTCGGAGATGGCCCTCGAACTTTCGTGCAAGCGCGGCACCGAGCGTGTCGCGTTCGGCAAGCCGCTCATGCTGCTCGGCGGCAACCGCGAGCGCCTCGCGAAGGCGCGCATCGAGCTCGACATGGCGCGCCTGCTCGTGCAGCAGGCCGCGTGGAAGCTCGACGACGGCGGCACCCAGGCGGCGCGCGTCGACGTCAGCGCCATCAAGGCGATCGTGCCGTCGATCGCGTGCGACATCATCGACTTCGCCATCCAGATCCACGGCGGCGGCGGCATGTCGGACGACTTCCCGCTCACGGCCGCCTACGCGAACGCCCGCTCGCTGCGCCTGGCCGATGGCCCGGACGAGGTGCACCTCGGCATGGTGGCCCGTGAGGAGCTCAAGTCCTACCTCGCGGCGCAGGGTGCCGGAGCGGCCAAGTGACGACGCCCGCCGACAAGACGCTCGACGACGTCGAGGCCAACGCGGGAGCGATGCGCGAGGAGGACGCGTTCGACGTGGCCGCCGTCGCGCAGTGGCTGCGCGAGAACGCACACCCCGAGGCCGACACGAGCGGTCTCGACGGCACGCCCGAGGTGCGACAGTTCACGGGCGGGGCGAGCAACCTCACCTACCTCCTGCGCTACCCGGAGCGCGACCTCATCCTGCGCCGCCCGCCCTCGGGCACGAAGGCCAAGGGCGCGCACGACATGCGCCGCGAGCACGACATCCAGCGCGCACTCGCGCCGCACTTTCCCGCCGTCGCGCCGATGGTGGCCTTCTGTGACGACGAGTCGGTCATCGCCAGCGAGTTCTACGTCATGGAGCGCCTCGACGGCATCATCCTGCGTCAGGAGATCCCGCCGGAGATGGGCCTCGACGAGGACGGCGTGCGCAAGCTGTGCGAGACGGCGATCGACGAACTCATCGCGTTGCACTCGGTCGACATCCAGGCCGCGGGGCTGGAGTCGTTCGGCAAGGGCGAGGGCTACGTGCGTCGTCAGGTCGAGGGGTGGTCCGCGCGCTACCGCAAGGCCCGCACGCACGGCGAGGAGCACGGCACCGGCTCGTTCGAGACGGTCATGGCGTGGCTCGACGAGCACCAGCCGCAGGACGTCGCGAACTGCCTCATCCACAACGACTACCGCTTCGACAACTTCGTGCTCGACAAGGACGACCCGACGCGCATCCTGGGCATCCTCGACTGGGAGATGGCAACCCTCGGCGATCCACTCATGGATCTCGGCGGGGCCCTCGCCTACTGGGTGCAGGCCGACGATGACGAATTCATGCGCGGCTCACGCCGTCAGCCGACGCACACGCCGGGCATGATGACGCGCGACGAGGTGTGGAGCTACTACGCCGAGAAGTCCGGGCGCACGATCGACCCGAAGGATCAGCTGTTCTACGAGGTGTTCGGGCTGTTCCGCCTGGCCGTCATCGCGCAGCAGATCTACTACCGCTACGCGAACGGGCAGACGCACAACCCCGTCTTCAAGCAGTTCCGACCGATGGTCAACTACCTCGAGTGGCGCTGCGAGAAGCTGATCGGCGCGAACGGGGACGGGGCGTGAGCATTGTCTACCTCGTGCGTCACGGCCAGGCCAGCTTCGGGCGCAGCGACTACGATAAGCTGTCGCCGCTCGGTGAGGAGCAGGCGCGCATGACGGGCGCCGCCCTCGCCGGGTGCGGCGTGAAGCCCGCCCTGCTGGTCACGGGTTCGCTTCAGCGCCAGCGCGTCACGGGTTCGCGCATGTGGGAGGAGGCCGGCTGGGAGGCTCCCGTCGACATCGACGAGGGGTGGAACGAGTACGACCACGACGCCATCGTCTACACGCACAAACCGGCGTACACGAACCAGGCCGTCATGCAGGCCGACCTCGCGCGCCGCGGCAACCCGCGCCGGGCGTTCCAGGAGATGTTCGTCGAGGCCACCGGTCGGTGGACGTCGGGTGAGCACGACGACTACGACGAGACGTTCGCCCAGTTCGCCGACCGCATCATGCTCGCGCTGGGGCGCGTGACGTCGCGGCTCTCCTCGGGGCAGGACGCCGTCGTCGTGTCGTCCGGCGGGCCGATCTCGTGGGTGGCTTCGCACCTGCTCACGAGCTCGGCGAAGGAACGCGCCGTCTCGAGTGCGGGCGCCGCGGGCGTCAGTGACGCCGCGGTGGCCGTCTGGCACAATCTCAGCGCCACGACGGTCAACGCGTCCGTGACGAAGATCCTCGTCGGGCGCACACTCACGGCACTCACGGTGAACGACCACAGCCATCTCCAAGGTCGCGAGGGGTACGTCACCTACCGTTGAGTCGCCCGTCCCCAGCCGACTTCTCACCCTCTCGGGCAGGGTTCCGAGTCGCCCGTCCGACTAGCGGCCGGCGATTCACCCCGTGAGGAAGGAGTGCCCGTGACCGAGTTGAAGCGCCCTGGTGCGGCCCTCCACTTCATCGAGTCCGGCCCGCGGAACGCCCCCGTGGTCGTGCTGGGGCACGGGTTGTTCTTCACGGGGTCTCTCTTCCACCATCAACTCGACGCACTCGGACAGCAGTTCCGTTGTGTGAGTTTCGACTGGCGCGGGCACGGGCTGACGTCGGCCCGCGGCCCGTTCGCGATGAACGACCTCGTCGACGACCTCGAGGCGCTTCTTTCGACGATCAACCGGCCAGTGCACTACGTCGGGCACGGCTTGGGAGGTTCGGCGGCCTTGCCGCTCGCGGCCCGGCGCGGTGAACTCTTCCGTTCCCTCACCTTGCTCGGGGCGTCGGCGAACGCGGAGGATCCCGACGACGCGTACTGGTACCTGCGCCTGGCCAATCGCTATCGGCGCCTCGGCGGGTGGGCGGTTCGCCCGAAACTCAGGCAGGCGCTCTTCTGCGAGACGAGCCTGCGCAGCGGGCAGGTGCGGCGAGAGGTCGACCACTGGGCCGAGGAGTTCGGGCAGCCGTCGCGAGCCGAGTTGCGCCACGCGATCCGCGCGTTCGCGAACCGCCGCGGCACACAGCCAGAGGCCCACAGCCTCCGAGTTCCGACACAGCTCATCGTCGGCGAGGACGACGCCGTCAATCCGCCATATCGCAGCAGGCGGCTCGAGGAGCTCATTTCGGGCGCCGAGGTGCACACGGTCGAAGGCGCCGGACACGCGGTACCGCTCGAATCGCCGCAGACGGTGACTCATCTGGTGCGCTCGTTCGTCGAACGCGTGGAGCACCTCCCCCGCCACTGACGCCGCCTCCCCCGACCTGTCACGTCGGGGCCGTATCCTGGCGGCATGCGCGTTCTCGTCACCGGCGGTGCCGGTTTCATCGGCTCCCACACCGTGCTCGCCCTGCTCGAGGCGGGCCACGAACCCGTCATCGGCGACAACTTCGCGAACTCGAGCCCCAAGGTGCTTGAGCGCTTGGAGCAGATCGCCGGGCAGCCGGTGACGTGTCACGAGGTCGACCTCACCGACGTCGCAGCCACGGACGCCCTCGTCGCGGACGTGAAGCCCGACGCGGTCATCCACTTCGCCGGCTACAAAGCCGTCGGCGAGAGCGTCGAAAAGCCGCTCATGTACTACACGAACAACCTCGACTCGACGTTCGCGGTGCTCGCGGCGATGACCGAACACGGCGTGGAGAAGTTCGTGTTCTCGTCGTCGGCGACGGTGTACGGCCCGGATGCGCCGCTGCCGTACCACGAGGAGTACGAGCCGCTTCGGGCGACGAACCCGTACGGCTGGACGAAGGCGATGATCGAGCAGATCGTCACGGACGTCGCGGCCGCGAGCCCCGGTTTCAAGGCGGCGCTCCTGCGTTACTTCAACCCCATCGGCGCGCACGAGAGCGGGCTCATCGGTGAGGACCCGAGCGGCATCCCGAACAACCTCATGCCGTACATCGCGCAGGTGGCCGTGGGGCGGCGCGAGAAGCTGGGCGTCTTCGGTGACGACTACGACACGAAGGACGGCACGGGTGAGCGCGACTACATCCACGTCGTCGACCTCGCGGCCGGGCACGTTGCGGCGCTCGACCACCTCGACGCGATGAGCGAGTCGGCGCGCGCCTTCAACCTCGGCACCGGGCAGGGCACGAGCGTTTTCAAGCTGCTCCACGCGTTCGAGCGGGCGTGCGGCAAGGAGTTGCCGTACGAGGTGGGTCCGCGGCGTGCGGGCGATCTGCCGGTGACGTACGCCGACCCGACGCGCGCGCGTGAGGAGCTCGGCTGGAAGGCCGAGAAGACGATCGACGACATGTGCGTCGACACGTGGCGTTGGCAGTCGGCCAACCCGAACGGGTTCGGCGGCTGAAGCGCCGATGACGAGTTGGGCGCGCACGATCGCGGACGACCCGAACCACTCGACCTGGTACGTCGAGCGGATGCGTGGGCTGGCCGCCGACGGTGAGGATCTCGCGGGCGAGGCGCGCTTCGTCGCGGCGCTCGTCGGGCCGGGTTCGCGGGTGCTCGACGCCGGATGCGGACCAGGGCGAGTCAGCGGCGCGATGAAGGCGCTGGCGCTCGAGCCTGTGGGCGTCGACCTCGATCCGGTGCTGCTCGATGCGGCACGCGAGGACTGGCCCGGCATCCGCTTCGAGCAGTGCGACATGGGCGCGGTGCCGGCGGGTTCTTCGAGAGCCTGGGAGCGCCGTTCGACGCTGCCGTGTGTGCGGGCAACGTGTTGCCGTTCATGGAGGACGGCGACCAGGCGCGAGCGCTGGCGTCGTTGTTCGAGGCGGTGCGTGACGGCGGTCGCCTGGCCGTCGGGTTCGGCACCGAGCGCGGCTATGTGCTCGAACAGTTCCTCGCGGACGCCGAACGCGCCGGCTGGCGCCGTGACGCCGTCTTCGCGACGTGGGAGCTGCACGCGCGCGACAACGCGTCAGACTTCGTGGTGGCCGTGTTCACGCGGGTCGGGTAGCGCTCGAGCACTGCCTGCCCCGCCCGTCAGCGCCGGGCGCGCAACGCGTGACGGTTGAACGTGCCATCTCACACTGCGAGAATTGAATCTCGCAATGTGTCGCAGTGCGCGATTTCCAGACACTCTTGACCCATGAGTGGCGATGCCTCCACCGTCTACACGCACGGCCACAGCGAACCGGTCCTGCGTTCACATTCGTGGCGCACCGTGGAGAACTCGGCGGCGTACCTGGCGCCGCACCTCACCCCCGGGGCACGCCTGCTCGACGTCGGGGCCGGACCGGGCACGATCAGCATCGACTTCGCGCGGCGCGTGAAGCACGTGACCGTCACCGAGATCAGCGACGACGCGCTGAGCCACTCCCGCCAGGCCGCCTCGACGGCGGGCGTGACGAACATGAGCTTCGCGGTGGAGGATGTGCACGACCTGTCCTTCCCGGACGACTCGTTCGACGTCGTCCACGCGCATCAGGTGCTGCAGCACGTCGCCGACCCCGCCGTCTCACTGCGCGAGATGGCCCGTGTGACGCGTCCTGGTGGTGTGGTGGCCGTCCGTGATGCCGACTACGGCGCGATGACCTGGTGGCCGGAGTCGGCGGACATGCAGCGGTGGCGCGAGCTGTACTCGGCGGCCGCACGGGCCAACAGGGGTGAACCCGACGCCGGGCGGCGCCTGTTCGCCTGGGCCCACGCAGCGGGGTTGGTCGACGCCACAGCGTCGAGTTCCACGTGGACCTATGCTGCATCCGACGAACGCCTGTGGTGGGCCGAGCTGTGGGCCGATCGCGTCACCCACACCTTCTTGGCCGAACAGCTCGTGGCCGACGGTTCGGCCGCCCGCCCCGAACTGGAGGACATCGCGACGGCATGGCGCAGGTGGGGTGAACATCCTGACGGCTGGTTCTGCGTGCCGCACGGCGAGATCCTCTGGCGCAAGCCCTGAGGCCGGGCCCTGGTGGTGGGCGGTGCACGGTCCCGGGATGGGCATGCCTGAGGTGACGATCAACCCGGTGGGTACGGATGCCGAGGATCAGTTGACGTTGCGATACGAGTGGTCCGGCGTCCCCACCGGGGACAGGGAGTTCGAGCGACACTTCCGCGCGTGTTGGCAGACGGAACGGCACCGACGACGTGCTTTCGTCGCACATGCGGCGGACGGGCGTCCGGTGGGGATGGCTAATGCCCTGATCTACACGAGGGTGCCGAGCCCTGGACGTCCGACGGCTCGGTGGCTTTACGCGGCCAACGTCTTCGTGACACCGACCTTTCGCCGCCGCGGTGTTGCCGCCTCCTTGATGGCCGAGGTCATCGACGCCGTCCGCGCCGAGGGGATGGTGCGCATCGTGCTCGCCCCGTCGGAGATGTCGATACCGCTGTACCGTTCGCTCGGGTTTCGTGTGGCCGACGATCTCATGCGTCTGGATCTCGAGTGAGCCCCGTTCGTCAGGCGATGAGCGCGTAGCCCTCACGAGAGGTGATCTCGTAGGCCGTGGTGTCGGCCGGGTCGGTGCGGTACCAGGTGCCGGTCGGGGAGTTCCAGACACACACGCCGTCTGATCGCATGACCACCGCCCAGCCGCCGAACGTCTTCGCACGGTGATGGTGACGGCACAGCAGTTGCAGGTTCTCGCCCGACGTTGCACCGCCGTCGGCGTACGGCACGACGTGGTCGGCATCGCAGAACTCGCCCGGGCGCATGCAACCGGGGAAGCGGCAGTGCTCGTCACGCTGCTCGACGAACCGGCGCGTGGTGATCGACGGGCGGTAGGTGAATCGCGACGTCCACCGCGTCACGCCGCGCTTCTCGTCGACGAGTGCGACTGTGAAGGCGGAACCGACCGTCCCTGCGAGGCGCTCCACGCAGGCCGCCGACACAACACCGACGCCGGGCACGTGCAGGTCGGCGACTCGCGTCGTCGAGCGCGGGGCGGTTGCGGCGCGTCGCTGACCTGCCGTTCCTATCCCGACGCCATCACCAACCTGCCCTGCGGCAAGTGGCGCGACGCCGTCCTCGGCTTCCCGGTAGAGCGCGCCCCACGGGGCCTGCCCAGCGGCGGGCCGCGCAACGCCACGGCCCGAGCCACCCTGTGCAGAACAGCCTCGACTGCGATCGATCGCACCGAACGGAACGGGCATGCCGCTCCCCTGACCGGCGAAGGGCATGGTTGTGCCTGGGGTGGTGCCGTCCTCGAAACAGCGCACGGGCACGGTGAGCCGCACGATGGGGTCGAATCTCACGGAGCCGAGGAGCAGGTCGACGAAGGCATCGACCCGCGCCCGGTTCATCCGGTACCGCGTCGCGCCGCCGTGCAGACGCTCGTGTTCCTGCGCCAGCTGGCGCGCACGCGCATCGATGGCGGCCTGGACCTGCCACGCCTGGTCGGCGTCCATGACAACGGTCATCTGCGTGAGCCTGGGCTGATCGGGGTGCTCGCGGAACGAGACCTCGACGAGCGCCTCCGACGCGTCCTCATCCGCCGGCGCCGACAGCCCGAGCGAGGCAAGGAGCCGCCGCACACGACGCTTCACCGCCGCCGAACCGCCCAACAGCGCCCGGCCGGACACGAGCATCCCCTCGACGCTCTCCCGCTCGGCCGGCGCGAGGTGTTCGAGTTCGCGAAGCACCGTCTCGCAAGTCGTCATGCGCATCTCGCCCGCGCCGGCCATGACGAACATGCGAGGCAACGAGGCTCGCACGGCGTCACCCGCTTCAGCCCACGCCTCCGCCGTACCGACACGGACTCCGAGCCGGGCCGCCAGATCGTCGGCAGCGAACTCGCCGGGCACGAACTGACGCGGGTCGCTCTCCCACTGGTCGACCTCGAGAACGTCGTGTCGCGTGACGACGCGAGCGTGGGCCGCCGCGAAGGCGTGCATCGTGGCGTCGGCGCTGCGCGAGACGTACGCGGCCGTGACGGTGAGCTCTTCGAGGGCGCGTCGCTCGGCGTCGAGTTGGGCGAGTTCCTCATCAACGGTTACCGCGTCCACCGCGAGCGCCGACGACTCACCCCAGTCGATCGTCGGACGCGATGCGACCTCGAAGAGTTCGACGCCCACCGCGTGCCACGCCTCGACCCGCGCTTCGAGAGGCAGCGCACGAACGGCGGCCAGCACCTCGGCCACGTCGTCACGCTGTGTTGTCTCCACGCCTCATTTTATCGAACTTATGTTCGATTATCGAGCGAAAAGTCCGCCCAAATTTACCGGAGAGAAGCGGTCAGACACCGCCGCCAGCAGCCGACGCAGTTCGGTGCACCTGACGCACTCTGAGCCTGCTCAAACCGCATCAGCTGCACCGAAGTGCGTCAGCTGCACCAAGGCCCCCAACGCAAACGCCGCTGGGGCGTCACATCTTCTCGGGCGTCTCGATGCCGAGGAGGCCGAGGCCGTCGCTGAGCACCTGCAGCGTCAGTGCGCACAGGGCGAGGCGCGAGTCGCGCACGGCGTCGTCGTCGGCCTTGAGCACCGGGCACTTCTCGTAGAAGGCCGTGAACGCCGTCGCGAGTTCGAAGAGGTAGGCGGCGAGCCGGTGCGGTTCGAGCATCTCGCCGACGAGCGCGACGACGGCGCCGTAGTCGAGCAGCTTCAGCGCGAGCGCGCGCTCGGCGTCCTCACCGATCGTGATGGCGGACGCCGGGGTAGCACCCGCATCGGCGGCCTTCGCGAGGATCGAGCGGATACGCGTGGCGGCGTACTGCAGGTACGGGCCCGTGTTGCCGGTGAGCGCGAGCATGCGGTCGAAGTCGAACGTGTACTCGCTGTCGTGGGAGACCGACAGGTCCGAGTACTTCACCGCGCCGATGCCGACCTGGCGCGCGACGACGGCGCGCTCGGCGTCCGTCATGTCGGCCTTCGACTCCGCGACGACCTTCTCGGCGCGCTCGATGGCCTCGTCGAGCAGCTCCATGAGCCGCACCGAGTCACCCGAACGCGTCTTGAGCATCTTGCCGTCCGCGCCGAGCACCGAACCGATCTGCACGTGGATCGGTGTCGACTCCGGCCGGATGTAGCCCGCCTTGTCGGCCGCCGACCACGTCATGCGGAAGTGCAGGTTCTGCGGCGCGCCGACGACGTAGACGAGCCGGTCGCCGAGCAGATCCTGCGAGCGGTGCCGGACGGTGGCGAGGTCGGTCGTCGCATAGCCGTAGCCGCCGTCGCTCTTGCGGATGATGAGCGGCACGGGAGCGTCGTCACGGCCGGTGAACTCGTCCTGGAAGATGCACAGCGCGCCGTCGGAGATCCGCGCGATACCGCGCGACTCGAGGTCCTCACAGATGCCCGCGAGTTCGTCGTTGTACGTCGACTCACCCGCGAGGTCGGCGTCCGTCAGCGTCACGCCGAGCGTCGAGTACACCCGGTTGAAGTACGCCTTGGAGCGGTCCATGAGCTTGTTCCAGTGCGCCAGCGTCTCGGGGTCGCCGCCCTGCAGCAGCGTCACCCGCTTGCGGGCCCGCATGTTGAAGTCGCCCTTCGAGCCGGCCGGCTCGGCCTTCTCGGCGGTGTCGAACTTGACGCGCGCGGCCTGGTAGAAGGCGTTGGGGTCGGTCTCGAGGAGCTCCGCCTCGGGGCTGTTCTCGCCGACCTCGAGCAAGTGCTCGATGAGCATGCCGAACGGCGTGCCCCAGTCGCCGACGTGGTTCTGGCGCACGACGGTGTGCCCGAGGCGCTCGAGCACGCGCGCGAGCGAGTCACCGACGACCGTCGTGCGCAGGTGACCGACGTGCATCTCCTTCGCGACGTTCGGCGAGGAGTAGTCGAGCGGAATGACCTCGAGCTTGCTCGGGGGCAGGACGCCGAGGGTGCCGTCGGCCAGGATCGTGGAAGCCTCCGCGGCCACCCAGTCCGTCGACAGCGTGATGTTGAGGAAGCCCGGGCCGGCGATCGCGACGTCCGAGATGAGCTGCATCGCAGCGGAGTCCGCCTTGAGGGCCTCGACGATGGCCGTCGCCACCTCGCGCGGGTTCTTGCCCACCTTCTTCGCGAGCGCCATCGCCGCGTTGACCTGGACGTCGGCGCTCGTCTGCTTCTTGTTGGCAGGTCGGATGACCGGGTCCGCGTCTCGCCACTCCTCGCCGAACGACGTGGCGATGGCGTTCTGAACGAAACCGGTCAACGAAGCGATTGGATCTGCCATACGTCAAGGTTAGAGCGGCGGCGCAAATCAGTTCTGCTACGTCGCACGGCCCCGCCGGCCCAGTGCGTGAGAACTCGGGCGGAACCTCAGCGAGGCCGGCGGCGTCGGACTCCCCGAGTCTGTAAGACTGACAACGAAGAATTGCACCCCACGGGAGGAAACACCATGAAGCTCCGCAGCACGGCTGCCGCCGTCGCAATCGCCGCCACCGCCACGATGGGCCTGACGGCCTGCGGCGGCGAAGAAGCCCCCAAGGCCAAGGACGCCTGGAACGCCTCCCAGGAGTCGGCCGGCAAGTACAAGAGCATGGAGGTCAAGGCCTCGGGCAAGAGCAACGGCAAGCCGGCGAGCTTCACGATCAAGGGTGACGTCGACGGCGACCCGCAGACGCTCTCGGGCGAGATGGAGGGCGGCAAGATGGAGGCCGTCATCGTGGGCAGCAAGTCCTACATCAAGGCCGACTCCGCCTACTGGAAGTCCGCGATGGGCAACAGCGGCGCATCGAGCGCGATGACGTCGATGATGGCCGACAAGTGGGTCGAGTCCCCCGAGAGCAACAGCGGGGACACGAGCGACACGCTCAAGGACCTCGTCAAGGAACTCAAGGACGACAACAACGAGTCCAACAAGAAGCTGCTGTCGGACAAGGCCACCGTCACGGAGGAGAAGGTCGACGGCAAGGACGCCTGGAAGATCGAGAGCGAGGACAAGAAGGTCAAGGCCTGGGTCTCGAAGGAGGACTCGCGCGACGTCCTCAAGGTCGAGGGCTGGGAAGCCAAGGGCTCGTCCAACGGCGAGGAGATGACGACGGTCAACTTCGTCTCGCACGACAAGGACTACGGCATCAAGGCGCCGAGCGGCGCCAAGAAGATGACCGACCTCATCAAGGGCTGACGCTCCGATGACGACGACGGCGCCGCTGCGTCCCCTCAGCGTGGCCTCGGCCGTCACCGCGCTTCTCGCGGTGACGCTTTCGGGGTGCACGAAGGGCTCGGACGCGGCGGCGCCGTCGCGTTCGGGCGCGGCGACGCCGGCGTCGTCCTCGAGTTCGTCCAGCTCATCGAGCACGACGCTGCCCTCCGCCACGGCTGCCTGGACCAAGACGCAGGACCGCATCGACGCCTACACCTCGCTGCGGGTCGACGGTCGTGACGCGATGGGCGAGAAGTCTCCACGGGCGATCATCAGCGGAGACCTCAACACCGACCCGAGCGACATCGTTTTCACGAGCGACGAGATCGGCAACTTCACGTTGCGGCGCATCCGCTCCGACATCTACCTCAAGGGCGACGACGCCTACTGGAAGGCCGTCGCGGAGGACGACCCCACGCTCCCGGACGCGTCGTCGTTCGCCGACCGCTGGGTCAAGGCACCTGCGTCGACCTGGGACGACAACGATCTCGACGACATGTCGATCAAGCCGATCTTCGACGCGATGACCGACGACAGCGACCCGAAGTGGAAGACGCTCGCCTCCGACGACGCCGAGCTCACCCGAGACACCGTCGACGGGGTGGAGGCGTACAAGATCACTGGCGCCGACGGTGACACCGTCGTCTGGGCGAGCGCCGACGGCAAGTACAACCTGCTCAAGATCGAGGACGCCTCACCCGGTGAGGACGAGTTCTCGCTGGCCTCCTTCTCGCGCTGGAACGAGAAGTTCGAGGTCACCGCCCCCAAGGGCGCGCTCGACCTGGGTTCTGCCGACCCCGAATCCGGCACCGAGAAGACGACCTGACGCTCTGGTGGCGCGCCGAACCCGCGTGCCATGATGAGCGCGCAGTCGAGCGCTCGCTCCGATTGACGACCCCTCGGAGACGAACCGCCTTGACAACCACCCCTCGCGCTCGCCGCGTGCAGGCTCTCGTCAGCGCGCCGCTCGCCCTCGCCGTTCTCGGTGGATGCAGCGTCGCCGGCAAGAGCGTCGCGCCGGCGAAGACCACCTTGAACTCGAGCACCACGTCGACCACCCCGGCCGCCACACCGAGCACGGACAATCTGCCGAGCACCGACAACCTGCCGACCGCGTCCGTCCTCATCTCGCGAGCCCAGGACGTGCTCGTCCGGACGAAGACTCTCACCATCCGCACGACGATCACCGTGCCCGGCGGCGAAATGTCCACCACGACGAGACGGGGCCGAATCATCGGTACGCCCCAAGCACTGACCTACACGCAACTCGACTACGGCACAGAAGAACTGCGCCTCATCGGCGCGACGCTCTACGTCAAGGGAGATGCGACGTACTGGGGCGAGTACGCCACTGACTACGCGAACCGTTGGACGCGTTCGCCCGACGACGAATGGACACGCACCGCCATCGAGGACATGACAATCGTGCCTCACGTCGACGAACTCCTCGAGGAGGACAGCGAGATCGTCCAGGCGCTCACCGGCAAGGCCGCCTCGGTCACCATGGAGACACTGGACGGGCAGCGGATGTACTGCGTGGAGAACGAAAACGGTGTGCTGAGGGCCTGGATCGATCCCAAGAGCAATCAGATCCGCAAGGTCGAGGGGTACGGGACCGACGGCGATGGCACCGGCATCGACGAGCTCTCCGGTTACGACGGTGACTACTCCGACATCGTGGCCCCGAAGACCACCCTGACGCGTCCGCCCGTCGAAGCCTCCTCCACGACCTGATCCCACCCACCCGACACGCCGGGCACTTTGGGCGCGCCACGCGCGTTTGGCACAGTGGCTCACCGCCGAGCCTCCCCGACGCGATACGGAGTCACCCCTCATGACGCTGCGCACCACGGCTGCCGCCACGCTGACGACGGGCGCCGCCCTCCTCGCCCTGAGCGCCTGCGGCGGAACCCCGAGCGCCGCTGACCTCACGAAGGACGCCAAGTCCTCGTCGACGTCCGCCAAGTCGACCTCCGTCGACATCGTCGGCTCCGTCAACGGCACGCGCACGACGTTCAGCGCCTACGGCGCGACGAACGGCTCCAACCAGAAGCAGATCCAGACGCAGGGCAAGGCCTCCTCCGAGGGGCTCGTCATCGGCAAGCAGGCCTACCTCAAGGCCAACACCGACTTCTGGCAGCAGATCGGCGCCAACGCCACCGACGCGAAGAAGCTCAACGGCAAGTGGTGGAAGGGCGCGGCCAACGATCCCGCCTCCAACCCGGCGCTCGACGTCAAGCAGATGCTCACCGAGTTCTTCGACTCCGAGGACGGTAAGAAGCTTGCGTCGAAGGACGCCAAGGTCGCCGAGACGAAGACCGCGGGCAAGGACACGTACACCGTCAGCGCCTCCGACGCAAAGGACGCGGTCAAGCTCGTCGTCACCCGTGACGACAAGCCGCAGGTCGTCAAGATCGAGAACTACAGCTCGAAGCTGACGAACACGAAGGCGAACTACACGTTCTCGAAGTGGAACTCCGTCGAGACGTACAAGGCCCCCTCGGGAGCGAAGCCGATCACGTCCGTGCTGGGCGGCCAGTCCGGTTCCGGCGCATCGGGTTCCACGGGCAAGTGAGGCCCGTGACACATCCCACCCGCAAGTGAGGACCTAGGTCCTCTGGAGATCGGAAACTCCTGAGTAGCCTTTCTTGTGAAAGTCTTCACAAGTCTCGTCGAGGGGTCACAACCGATGGATGTCCTGGAACTGGCGCGGTGGCAGTTCGCCATCACGACCGTTTACCACTTCCTGTTCGTGCCGATCACGATCGGCCTTTCGGCCCTGGTCGCCGGCTACCACACCGCATGGCTGCGCACGGGTAACACCCAGCACCTGCGCCTCGCCAAGTTCCTCGGCAAGTTGTTCACCATCAACTTTGCCCTGGGCCTCGTCACCGGCATCGTGCAGGAGTTTCAGTTCGGCATGAACTGGAGCGACTACTCGCGCTTCGTCGGTGACATCTTCGGTGCGCCGCTCGCGATCGAGGCGCTGCTCGCGTTCTTCCTCGAGTCGACGTTCCTCGGCCTGTGGATCTTCGGCTGGGGCCGCCTGCCGCGCAAGATTCACGCCGCCTGCATCTGGCTCGTGCACATCGGCACGTTGCTGTCGGCGTACTTCATCCTCGCCGCCAACTCGTTCATGCAGAACCCGGTCGGCTACCGCTTCAACCCGGAGACCCAGCGCGCCGAGCTCGTCGACTTCGGCGCCGTGCTGCTCAACAAGGTGCAGCTCGTCACCTTCCCCCACGTCGCGTTCAGCTCGTACATGGTCGGCGGCGCCGTCGCCATGGGCGTCATGCTCTGGAACCTGCGCAAGCGCACCCTCGAGGCCCGCGCGGCCGCTGACGCCGTCGAGACGGGCGGCGCGACGAAGGTCGCCCCCACCGCCGACGACCTCACGATGTACCGCAAGGCCTCGCGCGTCGGCGCCATCGTCATGCTCGTCGCGAGCCTCGGCGTCGTCGTCACCGGAGACCTCCAGGGCAAGGTGATGACCGAGGTGCAGCCGATGAAGATGGCCGCCGCGGAAGCCCTCTACGACACATACGAGAAGGACGCCCCGTTCTCGATCTTCACCGTCGGCACCCGCGACGGCAAGGAGGAGAAGTTCGCCGTCACCGTGCCGAACCTGCTCAGCTTCCTCGCCACGGGCGACTTCCACGGCAAGGTCGAGGGCGTCAACGACCTCGAACCGGAACTGCAGAAGAAGTTCAACGAGGGCAAGCTCACCTCCGCGGACAGCTACACGCCCAACATGATGTGGTCGTACTGGAGCTTCCGCTGGATGATGGGCTGGGGCGGCATCTGCATGGCCATCGGCGTGTGGGTCCTGTGGATCACCCGTAAGGGTCGCAACCCCGTCAACCGCTGGATGGGCCCCGCCGCCCTCGTCGGCGCCCTGTCCCCCGTCTTCGCCATGAGCATCGGTTGGATCTTCACCGAGATCGGCCGCCAGCCGTGGGTCGTCTACGGCGTCATGACGACGAAGCAGGGCGTCAGCCCGAGCGTCTCCGCCGGCGAGGTGCTCACCTCGATGATCGTCTACACGCTCCTCTACGGAGCACTCGCCGTGGTCGAGGTGAAGCTCTTCATGGACTACATGAGGAAGGGCGCCGAACCCGTCGCCGACGACGGGGAAGACCTGCCCGGTGGGCACTCCGACGGTTCGAAGAACGACGACGAACTCTCGTTCGCGTACTGACAGGGAAGTTGAACGATGGAACTCACCACCTTCTGGTTCATCATCATCGGCGTCCTGTGGACGGGCTACTTCGTCCTCGAGGGCTTCGACTTCGGCGTCGGCATGCTCCTGCCGGTGCTCGGCAAGGGCAAGGCGGACTCGACGGATCAGGTGACGGACCCCGTCACCGACCACATCGGCGAGAACGAGAAGCGCCGCCGCGTGCTGCTCAACACGATCGGCCCGGTGTGGGACGGCAACGAGGTGTGGCTGCTCACCGCCGGTGGCGCGACGTTCGCGGCGTTCCCGAACTGGTACGCGACGCTGTTCTCCGCGGCCTATCTGCCGCTGCTCATCATCCTCGTCGGCCTCATCGTGCGGAACATGGGCTTCGAGTACCGCCACAAGCGTGACTCGGTGGCGTGGCGCAAGGGCTGGGACACGGCAATCATCGTCGGCTCGTTCATCCCCGCGATCCTGTGGGGTGTCGCCCTGACGAACATGGTGCGCGGCCTGCCGATCAACGCCGACATGGAGTTCACCGGCAACCTCTTCACGCTGCTCAACCCGCTGTCGCTGCTCGGCGGTGTCGTGACGATGCTCGTGTTCATGACGCACGGCTGCTTCTTCGTCGCGCTCAAGACGGACGGCGCCATCCGCCACGACGCCCGTGCGCTCGCGACGAAGACGGGGCTTGCCGCTGCCGTGCTCGCCGTCGTGCTGCTCGTGTGGCTCGGCATCGAGGTCGGAACTGTGACCTCGTGGGTGACGTCGGTGCTCGTGGCTCTGTTCTTCCTCGCGGCTCTCGCGTTCAACCTGCGCGGCAAGGAGGGCGCAGCCTTCGCGGGCACGTTCGTGGCCATCGCGCTGTTCGTGCTGACGTATTTCGTCATGCTGTTCCCGAACGTCATGCCGAGCACGACGAACGCGGCCTGGTCGCTCACCACGGAGAACGCGTCGAGCTCGCACCACACGCTCGTCATCATGACGTGGGTGGCGCTCATCTTCACGCCGCTCGTGGTGCTCTACCAAAGCTGGACGTACTGGGTCTTCCGCAAGCGCATCACGACCAAGCACATTCCGGAGGCCGTCGACCCGAGCAGGCCCGACCCGATCAAGGTGCACTGAGGCTCGCCCGGTCGCACGAGGACGCCGCCGCCCGATTCGGGCGGCGGCGTTCTGATGTTCCCTGCTGGTTGCGCTGCGAAGTCGAACTGAGCGGCATCTCGAAACGGCGCACTCGGGCGCCCTCCTCCTGACAAGCTGACGCCATAGAACAGCCGGGCAACGGAGGAAAGATGACAACCAACGTCGAAGAGATCGTCGCGGCGATACGCGGTGGAAAGGGCCTGCCGTGGTCCGACGAGAAGGTCTACGAGCAGAAGGAACACTTCTTCCCTGCTACCTGGCGCGCCAAGTGGCCCGAAGGGACGCCCCTCGCGCCGTACCTGCGTTCTGCCGAGGCGGGTTCACCGGCACGGCGAGACGTGACCCGCCGCGAGATCTTCAACGCCGCCGAGAAGGTTGCAACGCCCGAGGACGCACTGGATCTCTACGTGCTCATGTGCGGCTGGGGCGCCGGTTTCCAAGGTCTGACTAGTTACCGCTGCCAGCGGCCCCTTTCCGACCCGGGGATCACGACCAAGCTGTTCGACTCCTACCAGGCCATTCGCGGCGGCGCCGACCCTGTCGACGTCTACCGCGACCTCCAGTCCGGTGGCTTCAAGATCAAGTACTTCGGCCCGGCGTTCTTCACGAAGTGGATCTACTTCCTCGGGTACGAGCTGCCTGACACAACCCACCCGAAGCCGCTGATTCTCGACTCCCGCGTTGCCACCACCCTGGGGTGGAAGTCGTGGGGGTGGACCCCCGAGGAGTACAGACAATACCTCTGCCTCGCGGCCGAAGTCGCGGA
The DNA here is from genome assembly GCF_004151355.1 of Dermacoccus sp. 147Ba. Classification (NCBI taxonomy): domain Bacteria; kingdom Bacillati; phylum Actinomycetota; class Actinomycetes; order Micrococcales; family Dermacoccaceae; genus Dermacoccus; species Dermacoccus sp. 147Ba. The sequence goes on along the minus strand of NZ_SEHL01000011.1, from coordinate 17,325 downwards.
GCGTCTCGGCGTCGAGCCGCACGTCGTCGAACACGCCCTCTACGCCCTGCGTGGTGACGTCGTTATCGACGAGCCCGAGGCGGGACTGCGCTCCATCGTGGTCAACGGTGTGCCCGAGGAGGTGCGCACCCAGCTCGAACGGCAGGCAGCGGCGCATGGGCGGACCTTCGAAGACTACGTTCTGAAGGTACTCATCGACGCAACCGAACAGCCGTCGCGGTAACGCTCTGCGAGAGCAGCCGCACGCCGTCGGCAAACTCGCCACCCGCGAGGGCGCCAAAAGTGTGAAGGGGATGGTGTCCGGGCCTTGGCCCCGGCCCACCGCACAGGCATCCGCCCAACCGTTCGGGCCCCGTCCGTGCTTGCATGGACGTATGAAGAAACTCATCAACGACGCGGACGCCGTGGTTCGGGAATCGCTTGAGGGACGCGTGCTGCTTCAGCCGAACGTCAGCCTGCTCGGCTCGAGCCAGACGGTCGTTCGCACCGACCGGGTCGTGAACGATGACAACCGCGCGACGGTGCCGGTGGCGTTGATCTCCGGCGGCGGCGCGGGTCACGAGCCGGCGCACGCCGGATACGTGGCACACGGCATGCTGACGGCCGCCGTCAGTGGCGGCGTGTTCGCCTCGCCCAGCGTCGACGCGGTGCTCGACGCCATCCGCGCCGTCACCGGTGACGCCGGCTGCCTGTTGATCGTCAAGAGCTATACCGGCGACCGCCTCAACTTCGGAATGGCCGCCGAACTCGCCCGCCATGACGGCCTCGACGTCGAAATGGTCGTCGTCGGAGACGACGTGGCGCTCAGCGACGACGACACACACGCAGGACGGCGCGGTCTCGCGGGTACCGTCCTCGTCCACAAGGTAGCGGGAGCCGCTGCGGAATCCGGGAGCACACTGCGAGAGGTGCACGACGTGGCCACACGGGTGACCGGACACCTCGGCACCATGGGCGTCGCCCTCGCCCCCTGCACCACCCCCGGCGCGGACGCACCGAGCTTTGAACTCGGTGACGACGAGATCGAGCTCGGCCTCGGCATCCACGGTGAACCCGGCGTCGAGCGCACGCGCCTCACCAGCGCCGATGACATCGCACAGACGCTCGTCGGGCGGATCCTCGACGACCGCGAGATCGTCGACGGTGACCGCGTCGTCGCCCTCGTCGGCACCGCCGGCGCCACCCCGCCGAGCGAACTCGACATCGTCGCGCGGGGTGCGCACACCGCCCTGACGAATCGGGGCGTCGTCGTCGAGCGTCTCTGGGCCGGCCCGGTACTCACCTCCCTCGACATGTCCGGTGCGCACGTGTCACTCCTGCCCGTTGACGACGGTCTTCTCGACCTGCTCGACATACCCACCGCGTCGCCCGCGTGGCCGGGGTTCCCGGACGCTCGGCGCCCGGCCCTCAGCGTCGTGACGACCCCTGAATCCGCCGACCGCGCTGGGGGCCCGAAGGGCGAGGCCGACCCGTTCGTGCGCCAGGTCATCGACGCTGCCTGCGAGCGCCTTCTGCGCGCACGCACCGAACTCGACGCGGCCGACCAGCACGTCGGCGACGGCGACCTCGGATCGGCGCTCGCTCGCGGCGCCCGGGCCTGGCTCGACGACCCCGGCGAAGGCGACGCGGCCTTGTTGCTCCAGGAACTCTCCGCGCGATGCCGACGGGCGATCGGCGGCACGTCGGGCCCGCTGTACGGGATGCTTCTTCTGCGCGCCGCGCAGGCACTCGCGGACGGTGCGTCGTGGGGTGACGCTTTGCGTGCTGGCGTCACGGGCGTCCGGGAACTCGGCGGCGCCCAGCCCGGTGACGGCACGATGGTCGACGCCCTGGAGCCTGCCGCGGACGCGGCCGATTCGGGCATCGACGCCGTCGTGACGGCTGCTCGGGAGGGTGCCGCCCGAACTTCGGACGCCGTCGCCACCAAGGGGCGCGCCAGCTATCTCGGTGAGCGCGCGAAGGGGTACGAAGACCCGGGCGCCACTGCCGTCGTCATGTGGCTGGAGGCCGTGCGAGAAGCAATGTCACAGCAGTGACACGCGGTTCTTTCGTCTGAGCACGGTCGCGGAGCGTCCGCTCGCGCCGGCGCTGTTCACCGACTACCGCGGCACCTCGACGAACGTCGTCACGCGGGTGACGGCGGGGCGGCGCGGGGTGGAACTGAACCCGAAGTTCGGCTCGGGCGCGACGTCGGCCAGCGCTCCCACCGGCTCGCCCGCCCACGTGCCCTCGATGTGCTCGACGGCATGCAGATCCTGGGCGAGATAATGCTCGCGCCGCCCGTTGCCCGCCGTACCCGAGGTGCGCACGCCCGTCATCACCCGGCGCGCCACGGGGTCGATGAGGCGGGCCGTGAGCGGGTGGACGAGCGGCCCGCGCACCGGCAGCAACGGCGCAGCCAGGAGCAGTCGCCCTCCCACTGCGAGCGACAGCTGCAGCTCACCTGCCTGGACCACCCAACGCTCACCCCCGTCACGAACCGAGCGATCCACCACGACATCGACGAGCGTCACCCCATCGAACTGGTAGGTGCCCGAGACGTACTCGGCCACCTGCTCGCTCGGGGCCAGCAACTCCCGGCACCCGTCGGGGTGCGCCACCATGACGTCGGCGAACGCACCGAGGGGCGAACGCTCCCACACCCCGACGACAAAGCGCCGCCCGGACGTCGAGCCTGCGCCCGCGATGTAGCCGTCGAAGCGGTCGCGTCGGTACGTCGTCATGCCGTTCCTCCCTCAGCGAGAGCCGTGGCGCCTTCGCGCTCAGGCGCCGAGGGACCCTCCCGGTCTCGCTCAAGCCATCCCATCACGGATGTCACGGCGATGCCGTGCACGACGACGCAAGTCGACGCTGCTCAAGCTGCCCGCCGGCGCTCGTCGGCCGACGTCCGGGCGCATCGAGGTGCCGAGCACACACCTCGTCTCGCAGCGGGGTTGCTCACGACACGCCTGTCCATCAGCGCGAGCCCGGCTCTCTTCTGCGCGCTCACCTCGCTGGTCGTCCTCGTCGCGAGAATCCCCATGATGCGCGGGGCAGCGGACTGAGCCCGTTCATCTCGCACGACGAGGCGCCACGCCACGTGAGAGCCGAACCCAATCGGCCGTTCGCCGGCCGCCCGTGAAAACCGAAGGCGCCTGGACCCCACGGGGATCCAGGCGCCTTCGGAATGTTCGCGCGTCGCGCAGCCAGGCTCAGCTCAGGCGCTCGAGCAGCTTCTTGGCGAGCGCCTCGGACGATGCCGGGTTCTGACCCGTCAGCAGGTCACCGTCGACGACGGTGAACGGCTGCCAGGCGGGGCCGGTCGAGACGTCAGCGCCGAGTTCGCGCAGCCGGTCCTCCAGCAACCACTTGGCCTTGTCAGCCTTGCCGGCGGCCTTCTCCTCCTCATTCGAGAAGCCGGTGATCTTGCGTCCGGCGACGACGGGATCGCCCGCCGACGTCCGCGCCGGAAGCAGCGCCGCCGGGCCGTGGCACACGATCGCGACAGGCTTGCTGCCCTCGAGCGCGTCCGCGATGAGCTTGCCGGACGTGGCGTCCTGCGCAAGGTCTTCCATCGGGCCGTGCCCACCCGGGTAGAACACCGCGTCATAGTCGCCGAGGACGACGTCCTCGAGCTTCATGGGGTGCTGCAGGCCGTCGATCGCGTCGAGGTCAGGACGCACGTCCGCGCCGCCGTTCGCGTCGGGGGCGAGGCTGACCTCATCGGCCACCGGCGTCACACCACCGGGCGTGGCGAACGTGACCGAGTGACCTGCCCCGGTGATCAGACGGTAGGGGGTGAGAAGTTCTTCCGCCCAGTAACCCGTCGGGACGCTCGAGCCGTCGGCCAGGGTCCAGGAGCGGGCGCCGGTGACGACGAAGAGAACGTTGGACATGTCAATCTCCTTGCTGATTCAGTGCGCAGCAGCGCGTGGCGTTCGCATCGGGGCGAGTCGTCACTTGTTGTAGGTGAGGCACTTCTTGGGTGCGAAACGGTGAGATCAGCGACGCGAGCCGCGTCGGGGGAACCCAGCCGCCGACAGCGCCGCAGCGATGAGGGCGGGCTGGCCGAACAGGCGGACGAGGCGCTTGGTGTCGGTGTCGAGGCCGAAGGCGTCGTGCCGCTCGGCGTACTGGCTGATGTTGCCGGGGAAGATCGCGGCGTAGAAGGCGGCGAGCGCCACCCCCACCGCGGCGCGACGCTGCGGCAGGGTGAGCATCGCCGCACCGAGCGCGACCTCGACGACACCGGAGGCGAGGACGACGACGTCCTTGTCGATCGGAAACCAGTCCGGCACCTGCGCCTGGAAGTCCTTGCGGGCGAACGTGAGGTGCGAGACACCGGCGAACGACATGAAGGTTCCGAGGCCGAGACGGGCCACCTCCTGCCCACGGGTCGCCGGCGGGGCCGGCTCGGCAAGTGATCGGACGGATTCGATCAGTCGGGTGAAACGAGTCATGGTTGTTCCCTCCTCGCGTCGCGGGTCACGACGCATCGATCACTTGGCGACGCGGACGAGCTTCGTGTTGGCGAATTCGCCGAAGCCCCAGCGTCCGAGCTCACGCCCATAACCGGAGCGGCGCACACCACCGAATGGCACGCCGGCCTTCGTCGTGCCGTGCTCGTTGACATAGGTCATGCCCACCTCGAGGCGTCGTGCGATCTGCTCCGCCTTGTCGGTGTCCTTGCCCCAGACGGAGCCGGACAGGCCGAAGGAGGAGTCGTTGGCGAGCTCGACGGCTTCGTCGATCGAGTCGTAGGAGTAGACGACGGCGACGGGCCCGAAGATCTCCTCCTTGAAGGCGTCCATCTCACGCGTGACACCGGTGAGCACGGCGGGGGCCATCCAGGCGCCGTCCTGCTCGAGCGCCGTGCCACCCGTGCGCAGGGTCGCACCCTGCTCGACGGCGCGCTCGACCTGAGCGATCGCGTCGTCGCGAGCCTCGACCGACGAAAGCGGGCCCATGTCCGTGCCCTCGTCGTCCGGGTTGCCGACCTTCATGCCCTCGACGGTGGCGACAACGCCGTTGACGAAGTCGTCGAACATCGTCGACGGCACGAAGATCCGCTTCGGGGAGTTACAGGCCTGCCCGGCGTTGCTCATGCGCGCGGTGGCGACGGCCTTCGCCGTCTCGGCGACGTCGACGTCGTCGAGGACGATGAGCGCGTCCGAGCCACCGAGTTCGAGGACGCTCTTCTTGAGGTTCTGCGACGCGGTCTCGGCGACGGCCTTGCCGGCGCCCTCGCTACCGGTCAGGGAGACGCCGCGCACGCGCGGGTCCTCGATGATCGACGTGATCTGCTCGTTGCTGACGAACAGGTTGATGTAGGCATCCTGCGGCACACCCGCGGCGTGGAGGATCTCCTCGATCAGCTCGGCCGTGCGCGCGCAGATCGAGGCGTGCTTGAGCAGGATCGTGTTGCCGAGCATGAGGTTCGGGGCGACGAACCGCGCGACCTGGTAGTGCGGGAAGTTCCAGGGCATGACGCCCATGAGCACACCGATCGGGTCGGTGACGACGAGCGACTTCGCGTCGTCGCCGATGTTCAGCTGCTCCTCGACGAGCAACTCCTCACCGTGCTCGGCGTACCAGCGGAAGATCGACGACGCGAGCGCGACCTCACCCTGCGCCTGCGCGAGCGGCTTGCCCATCTCGGCGCCGATGACACGGGCGAGCTCGTCGGCGCGCTCGTCGTAGATGTCGGCGACCTTCGTGAGGACGGCGGCGCGCTCGGACGCGTCCGTCGTGCGCCACGTGCCGAACGCGGCGTCGGCGCGCTCGATGGCGCGGGTGACGTCAGCATCCGTCGCGGAGGTGTACTCCTTCTCGACGACGCCGGTGGCGGGGTTCTCGGTGCGGTAGGCCATGAGGTGCCTCCTGAGATCGATGAGCTCTTTCATCGATCACAACACCACCGGCCCCCAGAAGCATTCCTGCACGCAGTTTTTCACCTCGAGGGGTGAAGAAACGCGCCCGCGTGTGCGGCCCGGCCAGCCCGGCGCCGGGGGTGCAGCGCAGGCGCCGCCGGGGCGCCGGTGGATCAAGCGTCCGCGAGCGCCCGACGGTGGTTCGTGCGGTGACGTTCGAGCCAGTTCATCGCGGGCGTGACGGCGATGCCGTGGACGACGACACTCGCGATCATGACGACGGCGACCGTCGACCAGAGCCACTCCGCGCCGTCGAAGGACGCCTTCCCCGTCGCGTAGGCGACGTAGAAGACCGTGCCGATGCCGCGGACGCCGAAGAACGCCGTCACCCACCGCTCCTGCGACGTGAGGCCGACGGCGCGGTCGGTGTCGTCACGGCGACCTGCGAGGCTGATCCAGCCCGAAGCCGGGCGGATGAGGAAGATCAGCACGAGTGCGATGACGACGCTGCGCCAATCCGCGTGTGCCAGAAGCCCGTTCGTCGCCGACGCGCCGAGCAACAGCAGCATGAGCAGCGTGAGGATCTGCTCGAGCCGCTCGATGAACGAGTGCATCTCGGCGTGGTAGCTGTGGCCGCGCTCGCTGGCGCGCAGTACGAGACCACAGACGAACACGGCGAGGAAGCCGTACCCGCCCACCACCTCCGTCAGGCCGTACGCCGCCATGATGGCCGCGAGCGCCGCAAGCGGCTCCCCCGCGTCGGCGAGCCGGTACTGCTTGTGGGGCAGACGGAAGAACAGCTTGCCGAGCACCCACCCGACGAGCGCACCCGCGACGGCGCCGATGGCGACCTTGCCGATGAGATCCCAGCCGATCCATTTCAGGGCCCAGTGCGAGGGTGCGCCCTCCATCGTCCACGCGATCGCGGCGTAAATGAAGGGGAACGCGAGGCCGTCGTTGAGGCCGGCCTCGGAGGTGAGGGCGAAGCGCACCTCGTCGGACTCGTCGATCTCCTCGTCGCCGACACCCATCTCCTGCGTCTCGGGGCCGGCGACCTGGACGTCGGAGGCGAGCACCGGATCGGTCGGTGCAAGTGCAGCGCCGAGGAGCAGCGCCGTCGGCGCCGCAATGCCCATGCCCCACCCGAGCAGCGCCACCGCCGCGATGCACAGCGGCATCGCGACGCCGAGCAGACGCCACGTCGCTGCCCACGCGCGCCACGACGAGCCGTGACGCAGGCGCAGCGGGCGGTCGAGCGCGAGCCCGACGCCCATGAGCGCGACGAGGACGGTGGCCTCGGCGGCGTGGACGAGGAACGTGTTGTGCATGGCCGGGTCGAGCGAGAAGCCCTCCGGCAGCGGCATGAGACCGAACAGCACACCGACGCCGAGCAGCACAAGCGGTGTCGAGATCGGCACGCTGCGCACGAGCGTCGGGAGGAAGACGGCGAGCAGCAGCGCCACTCCGCCGAGCAGCCAGGTCATGTCGACAGCCACGCCGCCACCTCTCGTTGTTCGTCCGTGCCTCCCTGAGATTAAGGCGTGCCACATGACGACGGCCACCGTTCGCCCCATCCCGTGCCCGCGAACGCCGGCGGGTGCGGGACAATGAGACCCATGCGCCCGTTCGACCCCGCCCTGCTGCGCGCCGTGCCTGCCACCCGGCTGCCGGTCGCGCTGCTCGCCCTCATCGGAGGGCTCAGCGGAGCCGTCGCGATCGCCCAGGCCGTCGCCGTGGCGCACCTCGTCGTCGCCGTCGTCGAGGGCCACTCGTTCTGGACGCCCGGCCTGTGGGTCCTGGGCCTCTTCACCCTGCGCGGGGTGCTCAACGCATCGACCGAGACGGTGGCCGCCCACGCGGGCGCACGCATCTCCGGGGCGCTGCGCGAGGGCGCGATGCGCCGCTGGATGACGCAGACGGCGGACGAACGCCCCGGCCCCAGCGCCATGCTCACCATGGCCACGAAGGGCGCGGCCGCCGTCGAACCGTACGTCGCGCGCTACCTTCCGGCTCTCGTCACAGCTGGCGTCGTGCCGGTGTTCGCCATCGCCGCGATGCTCGTCGTGGACTGGCCGAGCGCCCTCATCGTCATCGTCACGCTGCCGCTCCTGCCGGTCTTCGCAGCGCTCATCGGCCGCTACACGCAGCGCGCCACGGCGGAACGATGGGTCGAGACGACGATGCTCGCCGGACACTTCTCCGACGTCGTCGCGGGCCTTCCGACGCTCGTGGCCTACGGACGGGGCGAGCACCAGGTCGAGCAGATCCACCGCGTCGGCGAACGTCACCGCTCGGCCACGATGCGCACGCTGCGCATCGCCTTCCTCTCCTCCGCAGCGCTCGACCTGCTCGCGACGATCTCCGTCGCCATGGTCGCCGTCGCCGTCGGCCTGCGCATGGCCCACGGCGACGTCTCGCTGCTCACCGGCCTCATGGCCATCCTCATCGCGCCCGAGGCGTACTGGCCGATCCGCCGCGTCGGGCAGGAGTTCCACGCGGCGGCCGACGGCGTAGAGGCCATCGACTCGCTCCTCGCGGACAGCGACGCCCGGCCGTGGCACGCGCCCGCCCCCGAGCAGGCCGGCGGCCTCGCGCGCGCCATGCTGAGCGGCGTCTCCTACACCTACCCCGGCCAGCAGAGCCCGGCCGTCAGCGGTGTCACCTCCGTCGTGCGCGACGGCCTCACCGCCCTCACCGGCCCGAGTGGATGCGGCAAGTCGACGCTCCTCGAAGTGCTCGCCGGCGCGCGCCGCCCGACGGCGGGGCGCCTCGAGGTGCCGAGCACGCACCTCGTCTCGCAGCGTCCGTTCATCGCGCCGATGTCGGTGCGCGCCAACCTGACGCTGGGCAACGACGCGAGCGTCGACGAGATCCGCGAGGCCATGGCCGCCACCGGCTTCGACGACGTCGTCCTCGGCATGCCCGACGGCGTCAACACCTCCCTCGGCGACGAAGGGTTCGGCCTCTCCGCGGGCCAGCGCGCCCGCCTCGTCCTGACGCGCGCGTGGCTCTCCGACGCCGCCATCGTCCTGCTCGACGAGCCCACCGCTCACCTCGACCCGGCGAGTGCTGCGGACATCCGTGAGGCGATCGTCGCGCTCGCCGCGCGCAAGCCCGTCGTCGTCGTGACGCACGACGAGGAACTCGCGGCCCGCGCCGACAACCAGTGGCGTCTCACGGCCCGCCCGATCCGCGACGAGGTGACGGCATGACCTCCGAAACGCAGGAGCGACGCCCGCTGTTCAAGCCGGTGCGCGGCGTGACGCTCGCCGGGCTCATCGGTGCGCTCGCGTTCGCGTGTGGCGTTGCGCTGACGGCTACGTCGGGCTGGCTCATCGTGCGCGCCAGCGAGCGCCCCGTCGTCCTCACCCTGCTCACCGCCATCGTCGCCGTGCGCGCGTTCGGTATCGGGCGCCCGGTTTTCCGCTACGTCGAGCGACTCGTCTCCCACAACGCCGCGCTGGCCGACCTCACGGATCGTCGAACCGCGGCCTACCGCCAGCTCGTGCCGCTCACCCCGGCGCGCCTGGGCACGAAGCGCCGCGCCGACCTTCTCTCCGGCGTCGTGCGCGACCTGGACGACGAGGTCGACATCCAGGTGCGCGTCGTCGTCCCGCTCATCACGACGGTCGGTGCCGCGCTCGTTGCCGTCGTCACGACGTTCGTCGTCCATCCGCCCGCGGGCTTCGTCGTGCTCGGCTCGGTCGTCGCGGCGGCCCTCGTGGGGTGGATCGACCTCGCGCTCGAACGCCGCGGCCAGGCGGCGTCGCTCGCGGCGCGCGGCCAGGTCGACCGGGTGGCGCACCTCGTGGCGTCCGGAGCGAACGAGCTCGGCGCCATCCGCGCCACCGACGAGCCGATGACGTGGCTCGCGTACGCGCAGAAGAACGTCGAGAAGGCCGCGTTCGCCCAGTCGCGCGGCCGCGCCGCCGGAGTGGCTCTCGCGCTCGCCGTCACGGGAGTGGCAACCCTCGCCATGGCGTGGGTTCTCGACGGCGAGGTCGAGGCCGGAACGATCAACGGGCCCTTCGCTGCGCTGCTGCTCCTCACCCCACTCGCCCTCGGCGACGTCGTCGGCCTCATCCCCGACGCCGTGGGCTCGCTCGCCCGCTCGTCCGCCGCCCGCGACCGTCTCGAAGCGCTGCTCACGCAGGAGCCGGCGGTGCGGGATTCGGGCTCGGAGGCTGCGCCGGACGAGACGGTGCCGCACCTGCGCGTGCGTGACCTGACGGCTTCGTGGACCGGCGAGAAGACCGACCTCGGGCCTGTCACCCTCGATGTCGCACCCGGTGAGCACATCGCCGTCACCGGCCCCAACGGGTGCGGCAAGTCGACACTTCTCGCCGTCCTCGCGCGCCACCTCGACCCGACCGGCGGAACGTACGCCTGGGGCGAGCGTGACGTCCGCGACCTCCCGCTGGACGCCGTGCGCGACGGCATCGCCTTCGTCGACGACGACCCGCACCTGTTCGCCGGCTCGCTGCGCGCCAACCTCCTGCTCGCCCGCCCTGACGCGGACGACACGGACGGGCTTCGCGCGCTCGAGCGCGCCGGGCTCGGGCCGTGGCTCGCGGAACTCGGCGAGGGTCTCGACACGCACCTCGGCGAATACCTCGTGAGCGCCGGACGTTCGGGGGCCGAGTCGGTGGCCACCGCCACCGAGCGCTCGATCAGCGGCGGCGAGAGGGCGCGCCTCGGCATTGCGCGGGCACTGCTCTCCGAGCGTCCCGTCATCCTGCTCGACGAGCCCGTCGCCCACCTCGACGGACCGACCGCCGACGCCGTCGTCCGCGACCTGCTCACCGCGAGCGCCGGACGCACCGTCGTCATGGTGAGCCACCACCCCATCGCGTTCGACGCGCTCGACCGCGTAATCGACCTGCCCGCCGTCACGAGCTGAGCTTCGACGGTTCCTGCGCACGAACCGCATGGCCGTCGTACGCAACGAGCCCCACACCGCGTTGGTGTGGGGCTCGTTGGTCGTTCAGTTCGGTTCAGCCACCGAAGAGCTTGCCGAAGATGCCTTTCTTCGGCTCGCTCACGGCCGAGCGTTGCGCCGTCGAGGGCGCCTGTCGCGGGGCGGACACGACCTCAGGTGCCTGCGTCGAAACGCCCCCGCGCGATTCGTACGCGCGTAGCGTCTCGCGGGCCTTGACGAGGAAAGCATCGACGCTCGCGGCGTCGTACCCTCTGCGCCCGAAACCACGCGCCCGCGTGAACGCCACGTCGTCGATCGAACGAGACGTGACCACGCCCTGACGCGGCGCGCCCTGCTCGTAGCCGCGAAGGGTGATCACAAGGGAATCGAGGAAGTCATCGACCTCGATCTCGTCGTAACCAGCCCCGCCGCGCCCTTGCTCGAACTCGACCTTGACGACGTCGTCCGACGCCAGCACGTCAGCCCTTGAAGATGCGACGCAGCAGGCCCTTGCGCGATGTGTCGTCACGCTCCGGCAGCGGCTCGGCCTTGTCGATGGGCTGCGGACGGTCGATCGACTCCGGGCGTTTCACGTCGGACGCCCGACGGTCGTCGGCGACCGGGCTCGACGCCTCGAACGACTGCTGCTCGCGCACGTCGTCGCCACCACCGGCAACGTCGAACGAACCGTCACGACGGGCGTCGTCGGCGAACGGGTCACGGTTGCCGACGCCGGGCTGCTCGAAGCCACCCTCGCGCGGCTCACGCACGCGAGCGGTCTCCTCGTTCATCGGCGCCACACGCTGCGGGCCGTCCGTGCCGCGCCCACCGAACGTTTCGGCCCGGGCCGGCTGCTCGGGGCGCTCGAAGGAGTCCCGACCAGCGTCGTCCGCGAACGGGTCACGCTCGAAGCCACCGGTCTGCGGCGGGGCAGCCTGCGGCGCCTCGCCCCGTTCGGTCGGCTGCGTCGGCAGCGGACGCTCGGTCACAGCGCTCGGCTCGGAGAACGGGTCGAACTCCCCATCGCGACGGGCGTCCTGTGCCACGGGGGCCTCGGGCGCCACCGGACGGTCATCGACGAGCGGCGCCTGCTCGGTCGGCAGAACGCCGGCGTCCGGCCCACGATCGAGATCGCTCGCCGGCATGCTCGAGCTCTCGTCGTAGGCGCCGCCCGTGCTGCGACGCGGGGAGTCACCGGCCCCGTCCTCGGGCGAGGAGTATGCGCTGTACTCGGGGTGGTACTGAGCCTCCGCCTCGCGGTCCTCATCGCTCATCGAACGGCGAGCCTCACTGCGGGGCAGCGGAACTCGACGGTCGGTGGCGCGGTAGGAGACGATCTCGGGCTGCGTGGCGATCGGGCGCTCGTCGGCGACGGCGTCACCGCCGGCCACTGTGTCGCCTTCGTACGCGTTGCTGCCCTGGAAGCGCTCGTCGGCGCGGGGGCCCTCATCCTCACCCTGGCGAAGGATCGCGCCTTCGTCGGGGTAGCGGGGGGCGCGGTCGCGGCGAAGACCGTTGTCCTCGAAGGCCCAGTTGTCACCCTGCTCGGCTGCGGCGACCGGGCGGGCCTCCTCGGCACTCACCTGCTGCGGCGGCACCGGCTCGGCGAACGTCTCGCTGTGGGCTGCAGCCGGGTCGTGGTAGTCGGCGGCGTCGTGCTCACGACGCACCGGGTCGCCGGCAGAGTCACCGGCGGGCTCGCCGTCGATACGCACGGCGTCGCGCTCGTCACGCGGGGCCCACTCGTTGCGCTCAACCTGCTCGCCCTGATCGCTGTGGCGGTGAGCGGCGTAACCTCCGGCGGCAGCACCGCCGGCAGCGGCTGCGACACCGGCGGGGCCGAAGCCCGAGGAACGCTCCTCGCGCTCGCCCTCGAAGCCACGCTCGTCACGCAGGTCTGCGTCACGACGCTCGTCCGCGAAGGGGTCGTTGCCCAGCTGCTCGTCACGTACGACGTCATCGCGGCGCTCGGCGTCGAAGCGCTCCTCAGGCGTGACCGCGGAGTCGTTCGCCAACGTGTCGCGCTCGGCCGGCGGCGCGTACGCGGCGTCGTGGGAGGTGTTCACGTCGGAACGGCCCTCCGAGCGCAGCTCACGGTTGCGGCCCGACTCGTCCGGGGCCATGATCGGCGCCTCGTCGACCGGGTCGGATCCGACCATGTTGACACCGCCCTGACGGCCGGCCCCTGCATGACCGGCGCGGTCGTCGCGCACGTCATCACGCGTGTCGGAAGCGAAGGCGTCGTCACGGCGCTCGTCGCGCTGACCGTGCGCAGCCGCGGCACCTCCGGCGGCGACAGCGCCGCCACCTGCCACCAGGCCCGCGTCGCGACCGTCGAAGCCACGCTCGTCTCGGCGCTCACGACCGTCGAAAGCGCGCTCATCGGCGACGTTCTCGTCGCGGCGGCCGTCGAACGCTGCGGCGTCCGAGACCTCGTCGACACGGACGCCGGGCTCACCGAAGCCACCCCGACGCTCGTCGGCGGGCTCGAAGCCGCGCTCGTCGTCGAAGCGCTCCTCACGCCGCGGCGCACCGCCGGCGACCGCGAGGGCCTCACCGTCACGCACGCCCCCGTCGTCGGCGAAGGCGCTGCGCGGCGAGTCCTGAAGCTCAGGCGCCGCAGGCTCTGCGTAGGCCTCCGGGCGACGCTCGTCGCGCAGGTCACGCTCGTCGACGAAACCGCGCTCGTCGTAGCGATCGTCGCGGACGTCGCCGCGCGGATCGACGTCCGCACGGTCCTCGCGGCGCTCGTACGCAGCAGCACCCGCGACACCGGCGCCGGCGGCACCTGCCGCAGCCACACCGTGACCGCCGTGTGCGCCGTGTCCACGCTCGTCGCGGACGACACCACGGTCGTCGGCCTCGACGTCACTGGGGAGTCCTGCGTCGACAGGCGCGGACGCCCGACGCACGCCGTCCTCGTAGGCACGGATGCGCTGGGCGACCCGGTCGAGCAGGTCGTCGACGTCGTCGAGGTCGTATCCACCGGCAGACTGCGGGCCGCGCTCGGAGAACACCACCTCGACGACGTCGTTGGCGCTCACGGCGTGCGACGGCATCTGGCCGCCGCGCTCGATGGCTTCGAGCGTGTCGGCGACGCGGTCGAGGTAGTCGTCGACACCGACCTCGTCATAGCCGACCTTGCCGGCGTCGGCGCGGTGGAACTGCGCCGTCCTGACCTCATGCGCGGTGATCATCTTCATATCCCCTCGGTTACGGATGCGCTGCGGGGGCAGCGGTTCTTGGTTGAGCCTAACCACGGGCGCACCTGGCCGATACCCCCTTGTTCGGAGTGTCGTCTCCCGGTGACGCGCCAAAGCGGCCCGAGCCCCGAGGCGGCGGCGCCACAGGTGTAGTTGCACTTCATAGCTCATTCGTGCAAAATTGCACTCGCATATTTGACAGTGCAAAGGAGTGGCCGTGGGTTTCATGTGGGATTGCAGCACTGACGACCCCCGAGCCCAGCGCGCCCACAAGCGGCTCCAGGAGATCCGCTCGGCGGCGTGCATCCTCGTCATCGAGCGCGGGTACGACGGCTTCACCATGGACGACCTCGCCGAGGCCGCCGGCGTCAGCCGCCGCACCCTGTTCAACTACGTGCCCGACAAGGCGTCGGCCGTCCTCGGCCCCGACGGCGTCGGGGACAACCCGCAGGTCGCGCTCTTCCGTGACGGCGGCCCCACCGGTGTCCTCATGCCCGACCTCATCCAGGCGCTCGACAGCGTCATGAGCGAGGTCGAGGATCCCTCCATGGCCAGCGATCAGCACGCCCTTGTCGAACGGGCCATCGCGAGCGACGGCAAGGTGGCCCACCTCGCGATCGAGCGGTTCACGCACCTGTCCGACACCCTGGCCACCCTGATCTGCGAGCGCGAGAAGTGGGACGCGGGCGACCTGCGCGCCCGCACGATCACTGCAACCTTCCTCGCCATCGTCAAGGTCAGCCTCGAGGAGTTCTCCCTCCGCAAGGCCGACTCCGACTTCATGACCGTCTTCCACGACGTGCTCGACGCGGATGCCGCCGTCCGCTCGATGCGCTGACACCCCACAGACCCCCCTTTCACAAAGGAGTTCCCCAGTGGCAAACATGCTCTACCGCCTCGGAAGGACGGCCTACCGCAAGTGGCCGTTCTTCCTCGTGGGGTGGCTCATCGCCCTCCTCGCGCTCGGCGGATTCGCCGCCGCGAAGTCGCGGCCGATGACGTCGCAGTTCACGATTCCCGGCATCCCCTCGCTGCAGGCCGCCGAGACGCAGAAGGAACTGTTCCCGGATCAGCCCGCCGCCGACAAGCAGGTCAACGGCCAGCTCGTCATCAAGGCACCGGCCGGGCACACCCTCGCCGAACAGCCCTACAAGGGCCAGGTCGACGAACTGATCAAGAAGGTCAGCGGCGTCCAGCAGATGCCGAAGACGAAGCTCGCCAACCCCGCCGAAGCCGGCCCCGCGATGAAGCAGCAGATCGTCGCGCAGGCCACGAAGCAGGGCACGCCCAAGGCTGTCGCGGAGAAGAACGCCGAGGCGCTCTCCCCGCTGAGCAAGGACGGCCGCATCGGCACGGTGTCGTGGAACTTCGCCGTCGACAACATCATGGACATCAAGCCCGAGACGCAGCAGAGCATCCTCGACGCGGCCAAGGCCGCCGAGAAGAACGGGCTCACCATCGCGGCCGGCGGCCAGGGCATGCAGGAGATGATGCAGCCGGGCACCACCTCCGAGCTCATCGGCATCGGCATCGCGCTGCTCGTCCTCGTCCTGACCTTCGGCTCGTTCGTCGCCGCGGGCATGCCGATCCTCAACGCCGTCATGGGCCTCATGCTCGGCATGATGGGCATCACCGGCGCCACCGCGTTCTTCGACCTGCCCGAGACGACGACCGCGCTGGCCTCGATGATCGGCCTCGCCGTCGGTATCGACTACGCGCTGTTCATCCTGTCGCGCTACCGCGCGGAGCTGCGCCACGTCGACATCAAGAGCCAGGCCGACCGTGAGCACGCCATGGGCCGCGCACTCGGCACGGCCGGTTCGGCGGTCGTCTTCGCCGGCCTCACCGTCATCATCGCGCTGTCCGCGTTCGGCGTTCTCGGTATCAGCATGCTGACGGCGATGGGTCTCGGCGCGGCCGGCACCGTCACGCTCGCCGTCATCACGTCGCTGACGCTGCTGCCCGCCCTCATGGGCATGCTCAAGACGAAGGCGTTCGCCGGTCGGGTCCGCGAGGACAAGGCCGCCGACGAGTTCGACCACGACTCGACCAACGGCTCGGTGCGCCTCGCGCGCGGTATCCGCAAGGCCCCGTGGGCGGTCGCACTCGCTGTCGTCGCGCTGCTCGCCGCCCTGGCCTCGCCGGTGCAGCACCTCCACCTCGGCCTGCCGTCCGACGCGACGGCGCAGAAGGGTACGGAGGCTCGACAGAGCGCCGACCTGCTCGCCGAGGGCTGGGGCGCGGGCAAGAACGCGCCGATGATCGCCATCATCGACGGCCGTGAGATCGACGGCGGCCAGAAGGCCCAGATGGGTGCCTACGCCAAGGTCGTCGAATGGGCGGCCAAGGACGAGAACGTGGCCAACGCACAGATCGTGCAGATGGCGAAGAAGGGCGACGGCGCCGTCGTCATGGTGACGCCGAAGACGGGCCCGGCCGACAAGGCCACCGACGAGATGCTGGAGCGTCTGCGCGACCAGCAGGCCGCCACCGAGAAGGCCACGGGCACGAAGCTCGGCATCACCGGCCAGACGGCGATCGCGGCGGACGTGTCGGAGAAGCTCGCCGACGCCCTGCCGAAGTACCTCGCCATCGTCGTCGGCCTCGCGTTCCTGCTCCTCGTGCTCGTGTTCCGTTCGATCGTCGTGCCGCTGCTCGCCACGCTGGGCTTCCTGCTCTCCGTGCTCGCGACGCTCGGTTTCACGACGAAGCTCGTCACCGACGGCACGTTCGGCATCTTCGAGCCGCAGCCGATCATGAGCTTCATGCCTACGCTGCTCATCGGCATCGTGTTCGGGCTCGCGATGGACTATCAGGTGTTCCTCACGACCCGCATGCGCGAGGCCTACGTGCACGGCACGGAAGCGCGTGACGCCGTCATCGACGGTTTCCGCCACTCGGGCCGCGTCGTCGTGGCCGCTGCTCTCATCATGATCTCGGTGTTCGCCGCCTTCGCGGCACAGGACAACGCGCTCATCCGTGAGATCGGTATCGCGCTCGCGGCAGCGATCGTGTTCGACGCCTTCCTCGTGCGCATGATCCTCGTGCCCGCCGTCATGCTCATGCTCGGCGACAAGGCCTGGTGGATGCCGAAGTGGCTCGACAAGATCCTGCCGAACGTCGACGTCGAGGGCGAGAGCCTCGCCCAGCACGGCGCTCGCCCGGGGACGCCGGCCGTGGCCGGCGCAGCTGGTTCGGCTGCGGGCACCGCTGACGCACCTGCCGCGTCGGGCTCGGTGACCGCTGGTGGCGCCACCCCGGCGTCCACGGTGGCGAAGGTCTTCGAAGGCGAGAGCCACAGCGAGCCGAAGCACCTGGCCGACGACAACGACACGGTGCGTGACGACGGCTACAA
>NZ_SEHL01000010.1:0-104689 GCF_004151355.1 Dermacoccus sp. 147Ba | reverse complement strand
AGAATGCAGAACGATGCTCGGTGAAGTCATGAGCCCATCATGGGCCCACGTCTGCAGCTCTGTGGGCTCATTCGGGCGGGGCTGCGGCCTCGGCCTTGATCTGCTCGAACTCGCGACCCATCGCCTCGCTCAGGGCGTGTGCATCCCGACGTTGACGACGTTTCCGCTCTCGTCGCGGTAGAAGAACCGGGTGACGCCCCATGGCTCGTCGGTGAGCGGATGAACGATGTCGAACCCGGCCTCCTGCGCGCGCCGATACGCCTCGTGCACATCGTCGACGAAGACGGAGACGCCCGGATTCATCGCGGCCGATGCGTCCTGCGTCATGACACTGAGTTGGTGGCCGTCGGCGTCGCCGAGGGTGACGATCCACCCGTGATCCATGAGCACGTCGAGGCCGAGAACGGCGCGGTGGTGGGCCACCCCGGCGTCGAGGTCGGTCACGACCAGATTGGGAACAACACGTTCGACTCTCACCCGCGTCAGCCAACACCCTCACCCGACGGTGAGCAAGGCTTCAACCGGAACCGGTCGGCCCTCGTTCGGTGGTTCGGCCGGGCCCTTGAGCCCGCGGTGGGCGATGCAGCGCGCCAGGCAGCTTCCGCGTCAGGCCGTCGCGTCGCGGTACGAACTCGGCTCTGCCCCAACGTCTGGCGAAACTCGCGTGTCAGATGGGCCTGATCGAGGAGACCGAGTCGATGATCGCGGGGTCGGTGACGACGCGGCGAACTCGTGTCGGCAACTGCGTGGGAAACAGCGTTCCGGTGGAGGACTGCGTCTCGACCCAGTCGTCGCTGCGGTACGTGACGCGCCCGCCTGCGCGGCTGCGGTATCCGTCAGTCGAGGTATCGACGCTCCGGATCGGTGCCCTTCATGCCGATGGGGAAGAGCGTGCTGAACACGCCGCCCGCGTAGTCGTTGCGGATGCTTCCCATGTAGGCCTTGGCCTCACTCGCATCTGCGAAGACGCCCAGGATGTTGTCGTGGGCCGACTCGGAATGCCAGACAACATGCACCTCGGTGATCGGTGCTGACTGTTCGGCCATCGTGCAACCTCCGTGCGTGGAAAAGCCAGGAACTTGAACATAGCCCGATTTCTCCCTGGCTCGGGTTGCCGTGGAGGTGTCGCCCACTGTCCTTTATGCGATACACCCGCGGTCACCCGAGATAATCCGTTGCCAAGGCAACGTCAACTAGCGGTGAGGTTCACCCGCGAAGACAGATGCTCTCAGGCTCTCAGGGGCGCGGCACGCCGAGGCCGATCGCAGCACACGTCATGTCTCATGACGCGGCCATCCCGATGAAGGACGATCAGCGAAAAGCCAGGCTGCGCCCTTACTCCCCGCCGACGCTGCGCAGGTAGCGCCCGAAGTGGGGCACGGTGAAGGCGATGCGGCCACGCTCGCCCGAGTACACGAGGCCCTTCTTCATGAGCGAGTCGCGCGCCGGGGAGAGCGACTGCGGCTTGCGCCCGAGCACCTCGGCCACCTTCGACGTCGGCACCGACTCGATGTCGTCGAGCCCGGGCGTCTCCCCCGTCTCGTCGGCTGCAGCGGCCTCCGCGATCGCCGTCGCCGCGTCGGCCATGGCGCGCAGGTACTCACGCTCGCCCGGCGTCGCACGCTCGTAGCGCGAGCCGAAGAACCCGACGGCCAGCTCCGCCTCGGCCTCCGGCATAGCCACCTTGACGTCGTCCACCGTGATCGGCGACGCGGGCGCCAGGTCCCACACCCCCGCGCCGTATGCCTGGATGAAGTACGGGTAGCCGCCCGTCGCGGCGTACATGGCCTCGAGTGCGTCGTCGGTGAACTCGGCGTCCTCTTCCTGCGCCGGGCCCTGCAGCGCGCGGAACGCCGCATCCTTCGGCAACCGGTCGATGCGCGCGTACCGGAACAAACGTTCGCTGTACGACTTCGACGCCGACAACACCGCCGGCAGGTGCGGCAGCCCCGCCCCCACGACGATGACCGGCAGCGAGCTCTGGCTCATCTCGTGGCACGCCGCGCACAGCGCCGACACGTCCTCGGGGTCGAGATCCTGCATCTCGTCGATGAAGATGGCGACGCCCTTGCCCACGTCGGCCGCGAGGCCGCCGACATCCGTCAACAACTCGACGAGGTCGATCTCGATGTCGCCCGAATCGGCCCGGCCGGTGACGGCGGGCGCGTCGATGCCCGGGTTCCACCGGTCGCGCAGCTTCGCCTTCGGGTCGACGTCACGCTGGGCGAAGCTCTTGATGACGCCGAGTACGTGGTCGACGTCGTCGTCCTGCGGGTGGCCGAGTTCGCGCACGGCGGTGTGCAGCGCACTCGCGAGCGGCCGCCGCAGCCGCTGGTCGGGGCGCGCCTCGAACTTGCCGGTGCCCCAGTGCGCCCGCACCGCACCCGATCGCAGCGTGTTGAGCAGTACCGTCTTGCCCACGCCGCGCAGCCCGATGAGCACGATCGAGCGCTCCGGGCGGCCCTTCGCGATGCGCGCGACGACGACGTCGAACGTGCTGATCTGCTCCTCACGCCCCGCCAGCTCGGGCGGACGCTGACCGGCGCCGGGCGCGTACGGGTTACGAATCGGATCCATGCTCACCACCGTATTGCGCGCTCTAGGCGAAGATTGAGATTTGCGCGGCGTGGCGGCAACCACTCGTCTGCTCGGCTCCGATCCTCCGGCTGTCGACCATTGCCGAAGCGACTACTCAGGCGCGGTCTTCATCGCCGGCAGCGCGCTGTAGGCGGCACGGATGTGCGTCTCGATGCGCTGCGCGGCGTCCTCGCCGTCACCTGCTTCGAGTGCGGCGAAGATGCCCTCGTGCTGCTCGCAGAGCATGCCGCGGAAATCGGCGTACTCCCCACTGCTCAAACCTTGTTCGGCGACGAGGATCGGGGCGCGCAGCGACTCGCGCACGGCGATCGTCAGGTCCGTGACGAGGGTGTTGTCGGCCGCCCGCGCGATGGCGACGTGGAAGTCGGTGTCCAGTCGGTTGAATGTTTCGATGTCGACGCCCTCCCCGCGCATTTTTGCGAGCAACGTCCTCATCGTCTCCAGCGCCTCTGGCGTCACGGACGCCGCGGCCAGCGTCGCGCTCGAACGCTCCAACGCCACACGCAACTCGACGACCTCGCGCAGCCGCCCTCCCGCGAGCGCCACGTGCAGGCGCAACAACCGCGTCAGGGCGCGCGTTCGCGCCCGGATGATGCGCGTTCCGCCGGCAGCCCCGGCTCCCACGGACGACTCGACGACGCCCTGCGCCTCGAGCGCCCGGATGGCCTCACGGACCGCACCTCGCGAGACACCGAACTCCGTGGCGAGCTCACGCTCGGCGGCGAGGGTGTCGCCGATGTCGAGCGACCCGTCGAGGATGCGCTCCTCGATGTGCGCCCGAACGATGTCGAACGCCTTCGGCTTGTTCGGCATGGGCCACCCTTCTCGATGTTCGCCACATCCTAGGGCGACTCACCGAGCACCTCCGTCGTCGAGGCACTCCGCGACCGCGAGCACAGGCCGCCCATCGACTCACTCGAAATGGTCAAACCATTGACGTAGATCACATTCGCCTCTACATTCGTCAAAAGGTCTGACTAATAAGTGCAGGCCCCTCTCGCCTGCGTGGCGCCTCCTGAAACGGCTGAACTCCCATGAGCTACACCCCTGACCTCGCGCCCCTCGGGTCGCTGTGGGGCTCCGCGCTCGTCGCGACGTTGCCCCTGCTCACCGTCTTCCTCACGCTCGGCGTGCTGCGCTGGAAGGCCTACCAGGCGGGCCTCGCCGGCCTGGCCGTCGCGCTCGTCGTCGCCATCGCCGCGTACGGGATGCCCGCGAAGCTCGCCTTCCTCTCCGCGAGCCAGGGCGCCGTCTACGGCCTCTTCCCCATCGTGTGGATCGTCTTCGCGGCGATCATGCTCTACCAGGTCACCGTCATCAGCGGCCGGTTCAAGGATCTGGCGGCCGTCTTCGCCATCCTCAGCGATGACCCGCGCATCCAAGCCATGCTCATCGCCTTCTGCTTCGGCGGCCTGCTCGAGGCCCTCGCCGGGTTCGGCGCTCCGGTCGCCATCACCGGCGTCATGCTCGTGGCCGCAGGCTTCTCCGCGCTGCGCGCCGCGACGGTCGTCCTCGTCGCCAACACGGCGCCCGTCGCGTTCGGCGCCATCGCCATCCCGATCATCACCGCGGGTGACCTGACGAAGATCCCTTACCAGGAGATCGGCGCCTACGTCGGGCACCAGACGCCGGTCATCGCCGTCTTCGTGCCGCTGTTCCTCCTCATCCTCGCCGACGGCCGCCGCGGCGTCAGGGACGCGTGGCCCATCGCTCTCGTCACGGGCATCGCGTTCGCGGTTGCCCAGTGGATCTGCGCGTCGTACGTCTCGGTCGAACTCACCGACATCGCCGCCTCGCTCGTGGGCCTCGCCGCCGCCGTCGCGTTCCTTCGCGTGTGGAAGCCCAAGGGCACCGCGGAGGCCACGGCTCGCCTCACCGCCGAGCGCGAGGAGGAGCGCGCGAAGCTCCCCGCCGACGCGCAGACCGTCGAGGCTCCCAACGCGGAGCCGGTCGGGCGCATGACCGCCGGCCGACTCTTCATGGCGCTCTTCCCCTACCTGCTCGTCATCGCGGTCTTCTCCGCGGCGAAGCTCGTGAAGCCGCTCAGCGACTTCCTCGCGAGCACCGACCTCAAGATCCACTGGCCCGGCCTCGACGGCCACATCCTCACCGCGGCAGGCAAGGTCTCCGGCACCACCATCTACAAGTTCCAGTGGCTCTCGAGCCCGGGCACACTGCTCATCCTGACGATGATCGTCGTCGCGATCGTCTACCGCGTCGGACCGGGCAAGGTGGTCAAGGAGATGGGCAAGACGCTGCACCAACTGCGCTTCTCGGCCCTGACGATCGCCGCCGTGCTCGCCCTGGCCTACGTCATGAACCAGTCGGGCCAGACCATCACCATCGGCTCATGGGCCGCCGGCACCGGCGCGGCGTTCGCCTTCCTCTCGCCGATTCTCGGATGGCTCGGCACCGCCGTCACCGGCTCCGACACGAGCGCCAACGCCCTCTTCGCCACACTGCAGCAGACCGCTGCCCAGAAGGCGGGCATCGACCCGACGCTCCTCGTCGCAGCGAACACGACCGGTGGCGTCGTCGGCAAGCTCGTCTCCCCGCAGAACCTCACGATCGCGGCCACTGCGGTGGGCCTCGTCGGCCATGAGTCGGCCATCCTCCGTAAGGTGATCTGGTGGAGCCTCGGCATGCTCGCGGCGCTGTGTCTCATCGTCGGCCTACAATCGACCCCGGTGCTTTCCTGGATGCTCCCGTGACCTCCCACCAAGGAGACGTGATGACCACGAACGACCTACCCGGCGCGGGCAAACGCGTCGCCCTCTTCGCCACCTGCGTCAACGACGTGATGTTCCCCGAGACGCCGAAGGCCGTCGTCCGGCTGCTCGAACGGCTCGGATGCGAGGTGGACTTCCCTCCGGCGCAGACGTGCTGTGGGCAGATGTTCACCAACACCGGCTACTTCGACGAGGCGCTGCCGAGCATCCGCACGTACCTCGACGCCTTCGAGCCCTACGACTACATCGTCGCCCCGTCGGGTTCGTGCGTGGGAAGCATCCGCGACCAGCACCCGATGCTCGCCGAACGCTCGGGTGACGACGAGTTGGCGGCGCGCGTCGCACGGACGTCCGCGAAGACCTACGACCTCACGGAACTCATCGTCGACGTCCTCGGTGTCACCGACGTGGGCGCCTACTTCCCCCACCGCGTCACCTACCACCCCACGTGCCACTCGCTGCGCATCACGAAGGTGGGGGATCGCCCGTACGAGTTGCTGCGCAACGTGAAGGGCATCGAACTCGTCACGCTGCCCGACGCCGACCGCTGCTGCGGGTTCGGTGGAACGTTCAGCGTGAAGAACCCGGATGTGTCGACGGCGATGACGGCCGACAAGGCCCGCCACGTCGCCGACACCGATGCCGAGTACGTCGTCATGGGCGACAACTCGTGCCTCATGAACGTGCAGGGAATGCTGTCCCGCCAGCGATCGCAGGTGCGAGGAATCCACCTCGCCGAACTGCTCGCGCACAGCGAGGAAGACTTCGCCGCCGCCGAACCCGACGTGGAAGGAGCCCTGTCATGACCCGTCTGACGCCCGCGCCGCCCGCCGGCGAACTCATCGACTCACCCCCGTTCCCCAAGGCCGCGCCGGTGCAGCTCGCAAATCCGGTGCAGCGCAAGAACCTCCATCACGCCATGACGACGATCCGCACCAAGCGCGCGAACGTCGTCGCGGAGAAGGCCGACTGGGAGGCGATGCGCGTCGCCGGGGCGCAGATCAAGGACCGCACCCTGCGTCACCTCGACACCTACCTCCTACAACTCGAGGAGTCGTTGCAGCGCAACGGTGTCCACGTCCACTGGGCGACGGACGCGGACGACGCGAACCGCATCGTCCGCGAGATCGTCGACGAGCGCCTCGCCCGCGAGGACGCCGTCGCCGCGCCCCGTGAGGTCGTCAAGGTCAAGTCGATGGCCACGCAGGAGATCGAACTCAACGAGGCCCTCGAGGACGCAGGCATCGCGGCGTGGGAGACGGACCTCGCCGAGCTCATCGTGCAACTGGGTCACGATCGCCCGACGCACTTCCTCGTGCCGGCCATCCACCGCAACCGCGCCGAGGTGCGCGAGATCTTCCTCGAGGAGATGGGCCGCTACGGCAAGCCCGCTCCCGACGATCTCGACACCGAACCGGCTCACCTCGCCGGCGCCGCGCGCGAGCACCTGCGCGAGAAGTTCCTGCGCGCCAAGGTCGCCGTCAGCGGCGCGAACTTCGCCGTCGCGGAGACGGGCACGCTCGCCGTCGTCGAGTCGGAGGGCAACGGGCGCATGTGCCTGACGCTCGCCGACACCCTCGTCTCGATCGTCGGCATCGAGAAGATCCTGCCGACGTTCGCCGACCTCGAGGTGTTTCTCCAGCTCCTGCCGCGCAGTTCGACGGCGGAGCGGATGAACCCGTACACGTCGCTGTGGAGCGGCCCCGCCGAGGGCGACGGCCCGCAGGAGATGCACGTCGTCCTCCTCGACAACGGGCGCACCGACGTCCTCGCCGACGAGGTCGGGCGCGACGCGCTGCGCTGCATCCGCTGCTCGGCGTGCCTCAACGTCTGCCCCGTGTACGAGAAGGTCGGCGGCAACGCGTACGGCTCGGTCTACCCCGGCCCCATCGGTGCTGTCCTGACGCCGGCGCTGCGTGGCACCTCGTCCCCGATCGACCGGTCGCTACCGTTCGCCTCGAGCCTGTGCGGCGCGTGCAACGACGTGTGCCCCGTCAAGATCCCGCTCGCGGAACTGCTCGTGCACCAGCGCAACCGCGTCGTCGAGGCGAAGAAGAAGGACACGATGCCGCACGCCGAGGCCGCCATGATGGCGAGTGCGTCGTGGATGATGGCCGACCACCGTCGATGGTCGATGGCGACGAAGTCGTCCGGGCTCGCGGGGCGGCTGCTCGGGCGGCGTATGGAGTCGTTCGGGCCCCTGCCTCCGCCGCTGTCGCGGTGGACGAACGCGCGTGACGTGAAGATGATGCCGACCGAGTCGTTCCGCGACTGGTGGGCCCGCGAACGAGGGGGCAAGCGATGAGCAGCCGTGACGTCGTGTTGGCTCGGGTGCGCGAGGCGCTCTCCGACGTCTCGGGCGCGGCCGACGAGGCTCCGGTCGAGTGGACCTACGGAGCCCCGACGGCGATGGACGAGCCGGTGCTCGACCGTTTCGTCGAGCGCGTCGAGGACTACCGCGCCGTCGTCGAGCGCTGCGGGGCCGACGAGGTTCCGGCGCGCGTTGCTGCGGCGCTCGCCCACTACGGCGCGACGTCGCTCGTCCGCCCGCCCGGGCTCGACGACGCGTGGCTGACGCAACTCGACGGCGTCGAGGTGATCGAGGATTCTGCTCTCACACCGCTGCAACTCAACGAGATCGACGCTGTGGTCACCGCGTGCGCGGTGGGCGTCGCGGAGACGGGCACCATCGTGCTCGACCACGCCGACGACCAGGGCCGGCGTGCGCTGTCCCTGGTGCCGGACATCCACGTCTGCGTCGTTGCCGCGGATCAGGTGGTCTCCGACGTGCCCGAGGCGATCACGCGCCTGGGAGACGCAGCGACGTCACGTCGCCCGATGACGTTCATCTCCGGCCCGAGCGCGACGAGCGACATCGAGCTCTCCCGTGTCGAAGGCGTGCACGGCCCGAGGACACTGCACGTCATCGTCACGGAGTAGCTGATTCTGTAGACGTTGCGCGTCACATAGCGCGCGCAACGTCTACAGAATCAGCGCAACCGGGTGACTTCGAACTCGCTCGCGGGGTGCGCGATGGCCTCCTGCGCCTCGATGAGGAGGATCTCGCCCGAGCCTGCGGCGTGCGTGCGCTCCATGACGTCGTAGATCGACGACGCCGTGGCCACGAGTGCCTCGGCCGGCGTGGACGTCATGTCGCGCGCGAGGAAGATGGCGGCCGTCGCGTCGCCGGAGCCCGAGACGTACATGGGCAGCAGCGGCGTCGTGACGATCCAGGCACCCTCGGCGTCGACGACGGCCATCTGGACGGAGTCGGCCGGCGTCTCGTCGGTCTGCACCGACGTCACGAGGACGACCTGCGGCCCCTTGGCACGCAACGCGTCGGCGGCGGCGAGCAGGTCGGCGACGCTCGAGACGCTCTGACCGACGAGGAACTCGAGCTCGAACTGATTGGGCGTCAGGATGTCTGCGGCCGGCACGACGACGTCGCGCATGAACTCCGGGATGCCCTCGCGCACGTAGAAGCCCCGGCCGACGTCACCCATGACGGGGTCGGCGCAGTAGAGGGCCTTCGGGTTGGCGGCCTTGACGCGGGCAACGGCGTCGAGGATGACCTCGCCGACCTTCTCGCCACCCTGGTAGCCCGAGAGCACCGCGTCGCAGCGGTCGAGGACGCCGCGCTCCTCGATGCCGGTGATGACGTCGCGCACCGTCTCCGGTTCGAACACCGGGCCGCGCCACTCGCCGTACCCCGTGTGGTTGGAGAAGTGCACCGTGTACACCGGCCACACCTCGTGCCCGAGTCGCTGCAGCGGGAAGACTGCGGACGAGTTTCCGGCATGGCCGTAGGCCACCGACGACTGAATCGACAGGATGTTCACGTCCGCCACCCTAAATCGGAAGCCGTTCGTCGACGACGCGCCAGGGTGCTCAGGCAGTAATCAGCCACGACCGGATGGTGCCACCTTCAAACCAGCACCACAAACTATGAGACGAGTGGAGGGCCGCGCCCCGGGCCACCTTGGTCATCAACAGCTGGCAATCGTCCGGACGAGCGCAAAGCGGCAGTGGCCACCCAGAGGCGGGTCGCGCGTGAGAACCGGAACTACACGTGGCCGCGAACTTTTGCGCGCACTACTTCGCAGAGCCCTCTCTCACGAACCGACGAAACAAACTGAACGCAGAGGTCACAGGCCGAAGAATCCCAACCGCGACCCTCTTGATTCGCGCAACAAACTTCTTACTTTCCATCTCTTCTTGACGCTGCGCACAGTAGATTGGAATTTTTACCTTGATCGCCTCAGTGCACCGCTCTTCTGCGGGCCGAGAAATTGACTTGGTAAATAGGTCGCCCACCCAGAGCGCTGCCACCAGACATACCAGTCCAACAAACACTCCCCACTGCGGGAGCGCACTTTCGACCTCGGAAGCGAAGACCAAGGTGGCCCCCAGCAGTAGCACCATCCAAGCAGCCGATCGCTTAGAACGATCCTCGAACTTGACTTTCACATCTTCAGGTATCCATGCGAGCCTATCTGGGTTTTTGTACACCCCCTAGGGAAAAACATTGTGCCTTTGGGAATTGCTTGATCAACCATCTCTGGCGCAATCTTTTTCGACACCCTCTGCCATGCCCAGATCTCAGCCACATCCAATTGACTCTGCATAGCAGTCGCCACCATGACTATGAACGCACCCAAGACTCCCACGACTCGCCATCCCTTCACGTTTTCTGAGCCCACTTCCTCAACGCAACCAAGGTATCTGTAGAAGTCCACTTAGTTGGCAAGAAGTTTGCCTCACACGAAGAAGACCTCCACCATCGCTCCCAGGGCGTGAATTCTGCGCAGCGGTCGCCCCTGCCGATGACGGCGCGAACATGGCAGGGTGGAGGCATGAACACGGTTAACCCCAAGGACATCGCTGACGACGCCGTCGTTCTCGACGTGCGCGAGCAGGACGAGTACGACGCCGGTCACGCGCCGCGCGCCATCCACATCCCCCTCGGTGACCTGCCGAACCGCCTGAACGAGCTGCCCGAGGTGGACGGCGACCTCCCGGTCGTGTGCCGCAGTGGCGCGCGCAGCGGCCGCGCCGTCGAGTGGCTCACCGGCCAGGGCCGCGCCGTCGCCAATGTCGAGGGCGGCATGAAGCAGTGGAACGCCGAGGGCAAGACGATCGTCTCCGACTCGGGCGACGCAGCCATCATCTGAGCCCGTACCACCCCGAGCGGCGGCAACCTGACGAAGGTTGCCGCCCCTTCGCGTCTCTCGGACGGTTGGGCAGATCGCCCGACGTCCACGGAACGCACAGGCCGACCCGTCATACTTGCCCGTATGGAAGGCAAAGCAAAGCTCTGGCGCGATCGCGTCATTCTCGTCGCGGTCGTGTGGGCCGTCTGGGCACTGATCACGACGTTCCTCGTGCAGCCCTTCCGCATCCCGTCGGCGTCGATGGAGAACACCCTGCAGATCGGCGACCGCATTGTCGTCAACAAGATCACGCCGCGTTTCGGCGAGGTCAAGCGGGGAGACGTCGTCGTCTTCAAGGACCCGGGCGACTGGACGCAGCCCGTGCCGAGCGGAAACGCCGTGTTCGGCGCGATCCGCAAGGTCGCCGAGGTGACGCACCTGTCGGCGAGCGGCTCGCACCTCGTCAAGCGTGTCGTCGGCGTCGGTGGGGACAAGGTCTCGTGCGAGGGCCTGGGCAACAAGCTCAAGGTCAACGGTGTCGAGGTCGACGAGCCCTACCTGAAGTCCGGCGTGCAGCCGTGCGCCGAGAAGTTCTCCATCACGGTGCCCGACAACAAGGTCTGGGTCATGGGCGACAACCGCAGCGACTCCGCCGACAGCCGGTTCCACGACGACGGCACCGGCAAGCTCGGCAGCGTGCCGCTCTCCGACATCACTGGAAAGGGACTCGCGGTCGTCTGGCCGATCGGCAACGTCTCCGGTGGCCACAACGCGGAAGAGGCCTTCGCCAAGGTGCCTGCCGCCAAGTGAGCCCCGAGCGATGCCCCCTGTGCCGAAGGCGCGGGGGGCATCGTCAACCCTGCGGCCCCGAAACTCCGGCTCCACCCGCACACGACGATGCCGCCGCTCGGAATCGAGCGGCGGCGTTGTCGAAGGTCTGTCAGTAGCCGGGCGCGGCCGGCAGGTCGAAGAGCTCCTCGAGCGTCTTGATGTCGCGGCGCTCGTGGAGGAAGCGAGCGACGTCGTCACCGACGTAGCGCAGGTGCCACGGCTCGGCGCGGTAACCCGTCGTTTTCTCCTGGCCCTCCTGGTATCGCACGACGAAGCCGAACTCGTGCGCGTGGGCAGCCACCCACTTGCCCGTCGGGGTGTCCTTGAACGACTCCTCGAGCTCGTGCAGGGCGTCGGCGCCGCGCACGTCGATCGTCAGGCCGAGCTGGTGCTCGCTGTGGCCCGCGCGCGCCGAGTACGTGTCGGCGGCCTTGCGACCGTCACGACGTTCGTAGCGGGCGTAGAGGCTCTCCTGATACTCGAACGAGCGGTAGCCACTGACGGCCTCGAGGTCGACCTTGTCCTTCTTCGCCGCCTTGATCATGCGCTTGATGGGGTGCTGCAGGCGCGCATCGACGACAACCGCACCTGCGGTCGCGAGCTTCTTCGGCTTGTCCTTGTTCGTGAGAGCCACACGCTTGTTGACGACGCGCAGCTCGGACGCGCGCAGCGCCTCGACCCGAGTGTCGACGTCGATCGCGCGGCGCGTGTCGGCCACCTCGACGACGACGCGCGACCGTGCGTTCTTCGCCACCGCGAGGCCGAGCACGGCGATGTCCTTCACGGCCGTCTGACTGCGGCTCTCGGCTCCCTGCGAAGCCTTCAGGACCTCACCCGAGCCAACCCGCGCCACGACGGCGACGCGGTCGGGCGTCACGGGCAGGACGACGACGTGCGGTTCGTTCTCGTCGCTTCGTGCGGCCTGTGCCGTTCCGGCACCCAGCATCGCCAGAGTCAGGGCAGCACCGGATCCTGCGATCGCCTCGCGGCGAGTCAGGTCACTCATGGTGGCTTCTTTCGTTGTCGGCCCCTTCGCGGCCTCAACGGTATCGAGCCCCGAAGGCCGGTGTCACCTTGTCGTGCTGTGAAATCGTGTGATTCGGGTTATTTCAACAGCTTGCTCATGCGCCGGTCGGCGAGCGGTTTGCCGCCCGTCTGGCACGTCGCGCAGTACTGCAGCGAGCGGTCGGCGAACGACACCTCGCGGACGACGTCGCCGCACACCGGGCACGCCTCCCCTGTCCGGCCGTGCACCCGCATGCCGGCGCGCTTGGCGTCCTTGAGTTCCTTCGCAGGCTTGCCCGAGGCCGCCGCGACGGCGTCGGTGAGCGTTGTGCGCAGCGCCTCGTAGAGGGTGTGGACCTGCTCGGGCGTGAGCGCCGTCGTCATGGCGAACGGCGACAGCTTGGCGACGTGGAGCACCTCGTCGGAGTAGGCGTTGCCGACGCCGGCGATCTCCGACTGGTCGCGCAACAGCCCCTTGATCTGCATGCGTCGTTCGGCCACGAGGGCCGCGAACGCCTCCTCGGTGAACTCCTCGGACAGCGGGTCGATGCCGAGCTTCGCGACGCCGGGCACCTCCTGGACATCGCGCACGAGGTAGACGGCGAGGCGCTTCTGCGTACCCGCTTCGGTGAGGTCGAAGCCGGCCCCGTCGTCGAGGCGCACGCGCACGGCGATGGGCGACTTCCCGGGGCGCAGCGTCGTCGTCGGGAGGTTGTCCGACCAGCGCAGCCACCCCGCTCGCGAGAGGTGGAAGACGAAGTGCAGCCCCGAGGCCTCGATGTCGACGAACTTGCCGTGGCGGTGCACGGCGTCGACGACGAGCCCCTCGAACGCCTGCGGCGGAGGGTCGAACGTCTTGAGCACCGCGAACGACGCCAGTTCGACGCCGACGACGGCGCGTCCGACGAGTCGTTCGGTGAGGAATCCGACGAGGCCGCTCACCTCGGGCAGTTCAGGCATGACCGAGCACCTTCGAGACGTGTCCGTGCAGGACGAATCCGTTGGGACCTTCGAACCACGGCACCCCCGGCACGCGGCCGACGACGTCGTCCATCTGGAGCGGGTGACCGTGGCTGAGCACCTGCTGCGCCACCGTCAGCTGCCGGATCGCGACGCCCGCGACGTGATCGGGGTAGCTCAGCGCGAACTGCTCGTAGATCGACGGGTCGTGCTGGCCGTCGTCCCCGACGAGCAGCCATTCGATGTGCGGGAACTCGGCAGCCAGGCGCCGCAGCCAGCGCCGCTTGTGCGCCTGCCCCGAGCGGAACCAGGACGTCTCCGTCGGGCCCCAGTCGGTGAGCAGCAGTGTGCCGCGCGGGAATCCGTGCCGGCGCAGGAAGCGGGTGAGCACCGGCTGCGTGTTCCAGGCGCCGGTGGAGAGGTAGAAGACGGGCGCGTCCTCATGCTGCGCGAGGACCGAGCGGTAGAACGCTGCCATGCCCGGCACCTCACGGCGCACGGTCTCGCGGACGACGAACGTGTTCCACGCGGCGATGAGCGGGCGCGGAAGCGCCGTGATGAGGGCCGTGTCGTCGATGTCGCTCACGATGCCGAAGCGCACGTGCCCGCCGATGATCTGCACCGGAGCCACCGCGGTGACGCCGTCGCACTCGACGTGCGCGTCGTGCCATCCGTGACGCAGGCCGTGCCCGGTGACCTCGACCTCGAAGTAGCCGCCGCGATCGGTGAGGCCCGTCGCCGTGGCGTCCCCGAGCGTCACCGTGACCTCGCGTTCGGTCTCCGGCACGGAGAAGAACGCCTTGAAGCCGCGCCGGACGAGGGAGTCGTCGCTCGCCGTCGGCACCGACGGCTGCCCGTCCTTGCCGAGCACGACCCGACCGAGGACGCGCGCGATGCCGTCCTCGGGGATGCGTCGCTTCGGGCCGGACGAGGCGCGCCAGCGCGACGTCGACGGCTTCGGGGTGCGCTCCAACGGGTCGCGACCTTCGAGCGCGGGATCGACCGAGCCGTACCCGACGTAGGGAAAGACGCGCGTCGACCAGTCACGCCGCGAGAGAACGGACGCGGCGGAGCTGTTGAGCTTGTCCTCGACCCGTGAGGCGAAGTGGGGGCGCGCCATGGGCCCACTGTAGAACGCCGGTCCAACGACCCCCTCCACGACACGATGGGCCCAACGCGACGCGCAGGCGAACGGAAGGGGACCTACGTCCCAACGATGCCCCCGACCCCTTCCGGGAAGCGCCTCGAAGGCGGACAATAGTCACATGGGAAAGAAGTTCAAGACGCAGGACGAGACCTGGCAGCACAACTACCCGTACGACGTGAAGATGACACGCACGGAGTACGAGTACCTCAAGCGCCAGATGCAGATCGAGCTGCTCAAGATGCAGGCCTGGGTCAAGGAATCGGGCGAGAAGGTCGTCCTCATCTTCGAGGGGCGTGACGCCGCCGGAAAGGGTGGGTCGATCAAGCGGTTCAACGAGCACCTCAACCCCCGTGGTGCACGCACCGTCGCGCTCAACAAGCCCACCGAGGAAGAACTCGGTCAGTGGTACTTCCAGCGCTACGTCTCCCACCTGCCCACCAAGGGCGAGATCGTCTTCTTCGACCGCTCCTGGTACAACCGCGCCGGCGTCGAGCGCGTCATGGGCTACTGCACCGACGAACAGTACGACGAGTTCATGCGCACCGCGCCCGAGTTCGAGCGCATGCTCGTCGGCTCCGGCATCCACCTGCGCAAGCTGTGGTTCTCCGTCGGCAAGGCCGAGCAGCTCACGCGCTTCGAGAAGCGCCGCACCGACCCGGTGCGCCAGTGGAAGCTGTCGCCCACCGACCTCGCCTCCCTCGACAAGTGGGACGCCTACACCGAGGCGAAGGAGGCCATGTTCGAGCACACCGACACCGAGTGGGCTCCGTGGACCGTCATCAAGAGCAACGACAAGAAGCGCGCCCGTGTCGAGGTGATGCGCTACGTGCTCGACTCGCTCGACTACCCGGGCAAGAACACGGACTTCATCCACGAGCCCGACCCGCTCATCGTCGGTTCGGCCAAGCAGATCCTCGACGAGGGTGAGGGCGGCTTCCAGCACGGCTACCCCGACCGGTCGAACGGCGGCAAGAAGCCGAAGCCCGGTATGGCGCCGAAGTCGAAGTCGGCCAAGGCCGCGCGTGAGAAGGCGGAGAAGGCTGTCCGCGAGGCTGCCGTGAGCGCCGAGAAGGCGGCCAAGGCGACGGCGGCTGCCGACAAGGCTGCGGACGACGAGGCGTCGTCCCAGGGCGACAAGAGCTGACGCTCGCTGCCACAGAAACGCGGATCGGCCGCGGGCTACGTGCCCGCGGCCGATCCGCGTCGTGGTGCTGTGATGCGTGACGGTGTCAGCGCCGTCCGTTGCTGTTGCGCTGTGCTGTGAGGCCACGGTCGAGGATGTCGAGGGCCGCGTCGAGGGTTTCCAGCTCGTCCTCGGTGAACCCCTCGAGCAGCGGGACGACGACCTCCGCACGCGCTGCGCGCGCTTCCATGAGCACCTCGCGGCCCGCCTCCGTCATCGACACGAGCGTGGCGCGCGCGTCACGCGTGTCGGCGGTGCGCGAGACGAGGCCGAGTGCCTCGAGGCGCTGCACCTGCGTCGTCATCGTCGGCTGTGAGGAGTTGTCCGCAACGGCCAAATCACCGATGCGGGACGGGCCGAGATCGTTCATCAGGGAGAGCAGACGCAGCTGGGCCGCCGGCGCAGGCAGTTGGGCGCGGCGAGTGGCCCACCGGTTGAGTCGGGCCACGATGAGGAGGAGATGGTCGCCACGCGAACTGGTCATGCCGTCCATGATAGTTCGCACGCGAACGCCACCGCAGGGCTCTTCGAGAGTCCGACGGTGGCGTTCGCGTGGAGGGTCAGCTGCGCAGTTCGCGCTTGAGGATCTTGCCGGTGGCGCCCTTCGGCAGCGCGTCGATGAACGTGACGGTGCGCGGGTACTTGTAGGCGGCGACGCGGGCCTTCGCGAATTCCTTGACGTCGTCCTCGGAGAGCGACGAGCCCGGCGTGCGCACGACGAAGGCTGCGATCTCCTCGCCGTAGTGCTCGTCGGGCACACCGACGACGGCAACCTCGGCGATCTCCTCGTTCTCGTAGAGCGCTTCCTCGACCTCGCGCGGGTACACGTTGTACCCGCCGCGGATGATCATGTCCTTGGCGCGGTCGACGATGAAGAAGTAGCCGTCCTCGTCCTGGTGGGCGAGGTCACCGCTGAAGAACCAGCCGTCGCGGATGGCCTCGGCCGTGGCGTCGGGGCGATTCCAGTAGCCCTTCATGAGCAGGTGGCCGCGAATGGCGATCTCGCCGACCTCACCCTGGGCAACGGGCTTGCCGTCGCTGTCCGCGACGATCATCTCGACGCCTTCGATCGGCGTACCGATCGAACCGGGCTTGCGCTCTGCGTTCGGGTGGTTGAACGACGCGACGGGCGAGGTCTCGCTCAGGCCGTAGCCCTCGAGGACCGTCGCCTCGAAGCGCTGCTCGAACTTCTTGAGCACCTCGACGGGCATCGCCGAACCGCCCGAAGCGCAGGTGCGCAGCGACGACATGTCGTAGTCGTCACGGTTCGCGGCCGCGGCGAGCATCGCCTGATACATCGTGGGCACGCCCTGGAAGATAGTCACCTTGTCGCGGCCGACGACGTCGAGCGCCTTGTTCGGGTCGAAGCGCGGGATGAGCGTGAGCGTGGCGCCCGTGGCGACGGAGGTGTTGAGGCCGCACGTGAGGCCGAAGACGTGGAACAGCGGCAGGCAGCCCATGATGACGTCGTCGGAGGTGATCGCCATGAGCGTGCGAGCCGAGACCTCCTGGTTGATGTCGAGCGAGCGGTGCGTGAGCTCGGCGCCCTTCGGGCGGCCGGTCGTGCCGGAGGTGTAGAGGATGACGGCGGTGTCGTCGTCGGCGCGGTCCACGACGTCCGGCGTCGGCTCGAGCGCACCGAGGACGCCCTGGAGCTGATCGGCACCGACCTCGACGTACTCGACGTTCTTGTTGGCCGCGCCCTTGGCCGATTCGCCGCCCATGCCGAAGACGAGCTTCACGCCCGCGTCCTCGAGGTAGTACTCGACCTCGCGCGCCATGAACAGCGGGTTCATCGGCACGAGGACGGCACCGGAACGCCACACGCCGTAGGCGATGACGGGGAAGGCGGGGACGTTCGCCAGGCTCAGCGCGACGCGGTCACCGGGCTCGATGCCGTGGTCGCGCAGGAAGGTGACGACGCGCTGCGTGGCGTCGTCGAGCTGCTGCCAGGTGAGGGTGAAGTCGTCGAGCCTGATGGCGGCCCCGTCGGGCAGCTTCTGCGCCGTGCGCACGAGGTTGTCAGCGAGGTTGGTCATGAACGTGAGCTTAGTCACTTCGCGCCGTATTGAGCAATGATCAATAGAGGTTCGTACCGTCTGTTCGCGGAGTGAAACGGGTCAGAGCCAGGAGACGTGTGGCTTGAGCAGCGCATACCCGACGAACGAGACGATGTCGAGGATCGTGTGGGCCACGACGAGCGGCATGACACGGCGCGTGCGGGTGTAGAGCCACCCGAAGATCAGGCCCATGACGACGTTGCCGACGAACCCGCCGATGCCTTGGTAGAGGTGGTACCCACCGCGGATGAGCGCACTGACCACGATGACCTTCGTGCGCCCCCACCCCGCCTGCGACCACCGCGTGAAGAGGTAGCCCACCATGACGACCTCTTCGAGCAGCGCGTTCTGCACAGCCGCGAGGACGAGGACGGGCACGACCCACCAGTGATCGGAGAGGCCCGACGCGACGACGGTCGTGTTGAGGCCCGCAGCACGGGCGCCGAGGTACAGCGCGAGGCCGGGCAAACCGATTACGGCGGCGAGCAGCGCGCCGAGCACCGCGTCGGGGCCTTTGCGCGTGCCGTCGAGGCCGATGAACCCCAGCGGGTTGCGCATCGAACGCCCGAGGAGGTGGGCGGCGAGCGCCGCCGGTACGAGGGCGAGCGCAATGCCGATGAACTGGCTGAGGGCGTCGAGCCACTCGAGCGACGAGCGGGACGCGTTGAGCGTGGAGGTTTTCGTGCTGAGCGACGTGCCGGCGGCGCGGGCCTCGAGCGCCTTGCGCAGCAGCGAGATGGTCGACCAGATGGCGCTTGCACCGAGGCTCACGAGGAGAACGAGCCAGGTCTCGGTGAGCACCTGACGTCGAGTGAGCGCCGCACGGGGACGCAGCGGTGGAACGGCCAGCACGGACCCGGGCCAACGAACGCCCCGGCCCTTCGTCTGTGCGAGCGAGTCGGGGGTCGTCACAGCAGCACTCTCGAGATCGCTTTCGAGAGTGCCGTCGGGGCGCGCGGGGTCAGCGTCCGTCGGACTCATCGCTCGCGGTGCGGCTCGTGTCGTCGGGAAGCTCGTCACCGTCGACGTCGGGGCCGACGCCCTCGTCGAAGTCGACGTCGCCGTCCTCGTCGAGCTGGTGGACGGGCGCTTCGTCGTACGGGTCGTTGTCGAAGTCGTCGCTCATGGCGTCATCCTTGCAGGCGCCCCCGACAGGGCGGGCCGGTGAGTCGTCAGACGGTGTCGAGGCGGCGGAACGGCTGCGCCTTCTCGACCTGCAGCGCGAGACGCAGCAGGGTGTTCTCACCGCCGCCTCGCCCGGACACCATGACGCCCACCGGGAGCCCGTCGGCCGTCGCGCCGAGCGGGAGGCTGATGGCGGGGGCGCCCGTCGCGTTGTGCAGCGGGGTGAAGCAGCAGTACTTGAGTACGCGCTCCATGTGCGTCTCGAAGTCGAGGTCACCCGCCAGGTGTCCGATCTCCGGCGTGATGTGCCCGAGCACCGGCGACAGGACGACGTCCGGACCCTTGGCCATCTGTCGGTCGTAAACCTTGCTGCTCGCCTGCAGGCGCGAGAGGAAGACGGGTGCGTGCGCGAGGCGACGCTTGCCGCGGCGTGCAAGCCCGAGCGTGAACGGGTCGAGCTTGCTCGCGTCGAAATCCTTGTGGAACAGGCGCTTTCCGCCCGCTGCCGTGTTGTACGCGAGGAAGGCCCAGTAGTCGAGGAAGTCCTCCTGGAAGCTCGCCGGGATGTTCGGCTCCCACTCCTCGACGTGGTGACCGAGCTCGCCGAGCAGCTTCGCGGCGCCCTCGACGGCAGCGCGCGTGTCGGCGTCCGACGGCGGCGCGAAGGGGCTGTCGACCATCACGCCCACGCGCAGCGGAGCCTCCAGCTCGGGGTTCGCGCTGACGTCGATGGCAGGCAGCTTGCGGTTGCGGCGCACCCGCTCGGCCTCCTCGAAGAAGGTCACCGTGTCGCGCACTGTGCGGGTGAGAACCGAGTCGGCGACGATCTTGACCGGCATGGACGCCGCGCTTTCGCCGAGCACGAGGCGTCGTCGCGTCGGCTTGAGACCGACGAGGCCACAGGCCGCGGCAGGAATGCGGATGGAGCCACCACCGTCGTTGCCGTGCGCGATCGGCAGGGCACCCGACGCGACGAGGGCCGCGGCGCCACCGGACGAACCGCCCGAGGAGCGGCTCGTGTCCCACGGGTTGCGGGTGACGTCGTCGCCCGGACGCTCCGTCGTCGCCGTCCAGCCGAAGGGGGGCATCGTCGTCGTGCCGATCGGCACGAGTCCGGTGGCGAGCATCTGCGTGGCGATCTTGCCGCTGCGGCGGTTGCTCACGCGCGGCATGGCCTGTGAGCCCTGCGTCATGGGCACGCCCGCGACGACGATGTTGTCCTTGAACGCGCTCGGCACGCCGCGCAGACCTGCGCCGTGCTTGTCGTGAACGCCGCCGCTCAGGCCGGAGTCGATGCGGCCGGCGCGCTGACGGGCCCGCTTCGCGTCGAGGAACTCGAGGGCGTTGAGGACGCCGTCGACCTTTTCGACACGTGCCAACGCGGCTTCGACAGCTTCGCTCGCGCTCACCTCGCCGGCCGCGATGGCGGCGGCCAGCCCCGTGGCGTCGTGCGTCCCGAGCGCGTCGTCACCGAACGCGTGCACGCGCTTCGCCGTCGTCTTGCTCGTGTCTGCCTGCGTCGTCATCGTCGTCCCCTTGCACAGAGTCGGCTGGTGGTCGCGGTAGCCCGAGTGGGCCGCCCAAGAACCCCAGTCTCGCGCGTCGAGGCGCCTCGGGTGGGCGCTTCGGGCAAGGAAAGCTACTTTCGCGTAACTGACGGCGCGAGGGACGGCGCCTCGACGCCGTGGTCGGCGAGCAGTGTGCGCGCGGCATGCCAGCCGCTCATGCCGTGAACGGCCGGGCCGGGCGCCGTCGCGCCGGAGCCGAGATAGACGCCGTCGAGCGGGGTACGCCAGGGCGCGGTCGACACCACGGGTCGCTTCACCATCTGCGCGACGCTCACCGCGCCGCCCGCGAAATCGCCCCCGGCGAAGTTGGGGCTCACCGCCTCGGCGAAGTCGGTGGCCCGCGTCGCGACGCTCGCGAGGACGAGGTCGGAGAAGCCCGGCGCGTACTCCTCGACGGCGCGTGTGACGAGGTCGGTGGCGTCGAGATTGCTGTCGTGAGGCACGTGGAGGTAGGCCCAGAACGTCGCCTTTCCCTCCGGTGCTCGGGTGGGATCGACGACGCTCGGCTGCACCGCAAGGACGTACGGACGCTCGGGCACCCAGCCGCGAGCGACCTGCCGTTCGGCTAGAGCGATCTCGGCGCGCGTTCCGCCGAGGTGGACTGTGGGCGCCTCGCCGAGACGGGCATCAGCCCACGGCACCGGCCCGGCGAGCGCGAAGTCGACCTTGCTCACACCGCGCCCGTGCCGGTAGCGGCGCAGGGCCCGCGCGTACTTCGCGGGCAGGCGTTCTCCGGTGAGATCGAGGAAGGCGGGTACACCGACGTCGAGGACGCAGGCGTCGTACTCGTCGAGTTCGTCGAGGTCTGTCACCCCGCGATCGAGCACGATGCGTCCACCGTGCGCCTCGAGATCGGCCGCGAGAGCGTCGACGATGGCCTGTGAGCCGCCAACGGGAACGGGCCACCCGGCCGCGTGGGCCGTGGCAGCAAGGAGGAGCCCGCCGCCGGCGAGCGCCGGGCTGGGGTGTCGGCCGATGGCGTGAGCCGCGCAACCGGTGAGCATAGCGGGCGCGATCCCCTCCGCGAACCGGGCGTTCCAGGCGGGGGTGCCGGCCTCGGCGACGCGGGCGGCAAAGATCGTGGCGGCCACCGGGTCGCGCGGCACGCGAAGCAACGAGTTGAGCATGAGATCGACCGTTCCGGCGAGGTGGTCGACGACCGGCCCGAGGAAGGCTCGGTACGCGCCGCCGTCACGGCCGATCGCGTCGGCGGCCCGGTCGAGATCGCGGTACCCGAAGCCGCTACGGCCGTCGGGCAGCGGGTGGGCGAACGACATCTCCGGGACGGCGATGTCGATGCGGTCGGCGAGCCCGAAGGATTGGAAGAAGGGGCTTGCGAGCGCCATCGGGTGCACCGCGCTCGCGAGGTCGTGCCGAAACCCGGGGAGGGTGATTTCGCGGGTGGCGGCTCCCCCACCGAGCCAGGCGTTACGTTCCAGGACGTCGACGGCGAGGCCGGCGCGCGCGAGCGTCACGGCAGTGGCGAGGCCGTTGGGCCCCGACCCGACGACGGCGACCCGGCTGATGCTCATGGCGTCAGGATGTCAGGTCGCGAGGGTGTTCACCGACGGCGGATGATCTGGGTGGCGTCCGGGTCGTCGGGGTCGCTCGACTCCGGGGAGTACGGGCTCTCCGGGTCGAGATGGCGGCCGGTCGGCATCGCGCGGGTGCGTCCGTCGTCGTCGCGCAGACCTCCGCGTGACGGCCGTGGTTGCGTCGCGGTGTAGCCGTCGTCCTCGTACCAGCGGGTCGAGTTGGGGCGGTCGTCGAAGTCGGAGAACTCGTCGTAGCGCACGGCGTCGGGCTCACCGCCACCGAGCGGGAGGTCGGCCTGGGCGGCGGGCGTCGCTGCTGCGGGTTCGCCGTACAGCGCGGCGTCCTTGCGCTCGCGACGGGCGCGCGCCTTGCCACGGAAGAAGCGGTAGATGCCGACGAGGAGCGCGAGCGCCGCACCGATGAGCAGCCCGATGGCGAGACCCGTCCAGTTGTCGACGACGTCCTGGCTCGAACAGCTGCGCTTGAGCTCGGGGTAAAGATCCTGGATCGTCTCGATCCCCGGTGGGAGCGCGAGGAGGAACGCGATGCCGAGGAACTTGCGCCAGAATCCGTCGAGGAGCATGACGCCGACACCGGCGGGGAAAAGCAGCCAGACATTCGGCGGCCGGGAGCCGGAGCTGAACCAGTAGTCACGGGCGAGCGGGCGCCAGATCGACCAATCGCACCCCGCCGCCGGGATCCCGAAGTAGTCGTTCTTGACCGGGCTCAGCGTGACGACGGCCGCGACGACGAGGCACCACACGACGAGCGCGAAACCGACTCGGTCGGCGTGCGAGCGGCGTCGGGCGAAGAGGAAGAAGGACACCAGCGCGAGGAATGCTCCGACGACGATGGCCGGGCCCGTCCACGGCAGGGCCTTGAGGATGAGGCGGAACTGTTCGAGCATGCGTTACGCCTCCTGGCCGTGCGTGTCGGGATGTTCACCCGGTTCCCGGGAGACAGGCCACGGTAGCAACGACGCGTGACCTTCCCGTTATGCGGCGCGCGGGGTGGGCGTCATCAATCACGCACGAAGGGCCGAAGCCTTCCCTTCTTGTGCGCAAGCGGTGTGCTTGGGCACACGAGGGGAACGTTTCGACCCTTGTGGTGCGGGCTGCGTCAGACGCGGATGCTCGCGTCGAACGCGCCGAGCGCGGCCGTGGCGCCGGAACCCTCTGCGACGACGATCTGCTTGTAGGGCTCGGTCGTCGCGTCGCCGGCGGCGAAGATCGCCGGGTCGGAGGTGCCGCCGCGGGCGTCGACGACGATCTCCTTGCGCTCGTTGAGCTCGACGACGCCGTCGAGGAACTCGGTGTTCGGCAGGAGACCGATCTGGACGAAGACGCCTTCGACGTCGAGCTTCTTCGTCTCCCCGCTCTCGCGGTCGGTGTACTCAAGGCCGGTGACGGCCTTGCCGTCGCCGAGAACCTCGGTCGTCGCAGCGGACATGACGATGTCGACGTTCGGCAGCGACTTCAGCTTGCGCTGCAGCACCTCGTCGGCGCGCATGGTGTCGAGGAACTCGAGCACGGTGACGTGGCCGACGACGCCGGCGAGGTCGATGGCGGCCTCGACGCCGGAGTTACCGCCGCCGATGACGGCGACCTTCTTGCCCTTGAACAGGGGGCCGTCGCAGTGCGGGCAGAACGTGACGCCCTTGTTGCGGTACTCCTCTTCTCCGGGCACGTTCATGCGGCGCCAGCGGGCGCCGGTGGCGAGGATGAGCTGCTTGGCACGCAGGGTGGCGCCGGTCTCGGTCGTCACCTTCTTGAGGTCGCCGTCGTCCTCGATGCTGGCGACGCTCTGGCCCTTCATGACGTCGATCTCGTACTCGTGCAGGTGCTGGTCGAGCGCCGCGGCAAGCTTGGGGCCCTCGGTGTACGGCATCGAGATGAAGTTCTCGATGGCCATGGTGTCGAGCACCTGGCCGCCGATGCGGTCGGCGACGAGGCCGGTGGAGATGCCCTTGCGTGCGGTGTAGACCGAGGCCGCCACACCGGCGGGGCCACCGCCGACGACGAGGACGTCGAAGGCGTCCTTGGCGCTGAGCTTCTCGGCGGCCTTGGCGTCTGCGCCGGTGTCGAGCTTCGAGATGAAGTCCTGGATCGTCATGCGGCCCTGACCGAACACGTCGCCGTTGAGGTAGACCGTCGGCACGGCCTTGATGTCGCGCTCTTCGATCTCGTGCTGGAAGGCGCCGCCCTCGATGGCGATGTGGTGGATGTTCGGGTTGATGACGCTCATGGCGTTGAGCGCCTGCACGACGTCGGGGCAGTTCTGGCAGGAGAGCGACATGTACGTCTCGAAGCGGAACTCGCCTTCGATGTCGCGGATCTGCTGGGCCTGCTCGTCGCTGATCTTGACGGGGTGGCCGCCGACCTGGAGGAGTGCGAGCACGAGCGAGGTGAACTCGTGGCCGAGCGGCAGGCCCGCGAAGTGGACGCCGACATCGGTGTCGCGGCGCGCGATTTCGAAGGAGGGGCGGCGCTCGTTCTCGTCGGTGCGCGAGTAGGAGACGAGGTCGTGGAGTGCCTCGATCTCCTTGAGGAGCTCTTCGGTCTGCTTGGACTTGTCGGAGTCGTCGAGGCTGGCGCGCAGTTCGACGGGCTCGCGAAGGTTGCCGAGCAGCTGCTTGAGCTGGGCGGTCATGTTCTGGTCGAGGACGGCCATGGGGTGCCTCCTGGGAGTTGGACGGGCGTCGCTCGCACGTCACGACGTGAGGCGAGCGGGGAGTCGGGTCGGGAGTGGGAGTCGGCGAGAACCTGGGGGGCCTTCTCGCCGGCTTCCACCCGCGGCCCGGGGGACGGGGGTGGCGGCGGGCGCGGAAGGGGTGAACGCGCCCGTCGTCACCGGCTTGGGGTGCGCGATGAGCGAGCCGCGAGGCTGAGAGCCCGAACTTGCGAGGATTCAGCCCCGCGGCTCCGCGAATCGCAACGGTCAGATCTTGCCCACGAGGTCGAGCGAGGGGGCCAGCGTGTCTTCGCCCTCTTCCCACTTGGCGGGGCAGACCTCGCCCGGGTGGTTGCGGATGTACTGGGCGGCCTTGACCTTGCGGACGAGCTCGGCGGCGTTACGGCCGATGCCCTCGGAGGTGACCTCGGTGAACTGGATGACGCCGTCGGGGTCGACGAGGAAGGTGCCGCGGTTGGCGAGGCCCTCGTCTTCGCGCAGGATCTCGAAGTTGCGCGAGATCTGGAGCGTCGGGTCACCGATCATGGCGTAGTTGATCTTGCCGATCGTCTCGGACGAGCCGTGCCACGCCTTGTGCGTGAAGTGGGTGTCGGTGGAGACGGAGAAGACCTCGACGCCGAGCTTCTGCAGCTCGTCGTAGTAGTCGGCGAGGTCGCCGAGCTCGGTCGGGCAGACGAACGTGAAGTCGGCCGGGTAGAAGAAGAAGATGCTCCACTTGTCGGCGACGTCGGCCTCGGAAACCTCGACGAATTCGCCCTGCTTGAAAGCGGTGGCCTTGAACGGCTTGATGGTCGTGTTGATGAGCGACACGTCATGCTCCTTCGCGTTGGGGATCGGCGGCGAGCGTGGCGCCGCCGCAAGCATTCCTTAACTGGAATGACTCCACTTTAGCCTATCTGGTCGCCCTGTCCAACAGCGGGCCGCGTGAACATCGCGTGAACGACCCGCCCCCCTCGCGGCGCGCCCCGAGTTCTCAGGCCGACGGCTGTGTGCACATCTGCGATTCACGGTCACATTCGTTCGCGACGGCGTGGTCGAGTCGCGACCATCTCACCGTCCGACCGTGGCAACCTGGGGCCATGACGACCCACGAGCACACCCACCCACTTCGCGGCGTCATGATCTTTGCGCGAGACCCGGAGACGTCATGCCGGTGGTACGCCGAGCGCGTCTTGCGCGTGGAATCGACTGCCGTGCAGGTTGATTCGGGGTTCTGGTTCGTCGAGGTCGATGGTGCCGAGATCGGCTTCCACCCCGCCGACGTCGAGCGCAACCCGTTCGGTACCAGCGTCGTTGCCTACTTCGCGACGGACGGAGTCAGCACCCATCGCGAGGCGCTTCTCGATGCGGGAGCCGAGCATCATCGGGGGCCGCTCACGATCGGCGGCGGGCGCAGCATCTGCCAGCTCGTCGATCCGTTCGGCGGAGTCTTCGGCCTGGACGGCCCGCCCTGACGCCCAGCGCGTCCGAACATCGTCCGGAAACGCGTCAGGCACGACGCGTTCTCGGGCAATGAGCGCCGCACAACCGTTCACTGCAGGCCCTCACGATCGACGCGCCGTCGAGACACGGCTCAACCTTTCGTCACGCGATCCACGACAGGCCGAGCAGCGTCTGCACGACCTCCTCGACGGCGGCCGGGCGCGGCGGTGCGCCGTACGTCGCGCCGTGCAGTTCTCGGCCCGCACCGACAACGGAGTGCGTGACGACGCCTGGGTTGCGGTGGCCCGCGAGCGCGAGTGCAGACAGCAACGTCACCCCGAAACCCGCTGCCACGAGAGCTTGTACGGCGACGACGTCGTCACTGGCGAAGCCGATGTCGGGCTCGATTCCGACGGAGGCGCACAGGTCGAGCAGCCCTGTGCGCCAGCGCTCGCAGCCCGCGATCCACCGGTCGTCGGAGAACCTTCGCAGTTCTTCCGGCCGCAGGCCCGTCGCTTCCCGCTCGCCGGAGGCGCGCCCCTCCGCGATCGTGCC
The DNA here is from genome assembly GCF_004151355.1 of Dermacoccus sp. 147Ba. Classification (NCBI taxonomy): domain Bacteria; kingdom Bacillati; phylum Actinomycetota; class Actinomycetes; order Micrococcales; family Dermacoccaceae; genus Dermacoccus; species Dermacoccus sp. 147Ba. Next base: position 78,129 of record NZ_SEHL01000010.1, on the reverse strand, counting down.
GCCAACCGAACGAGATGGTTCGACGAGGTGCAACGCGTCCCACCCGAGGTGCTCAACGGTGACGTCGTCATCGAAGTGCTGCCCGGAATAGGCGAACGTGATGGCGACGTCGACCTGCCCCGAGCGCAGCAACGCGGCGGCTTCCGGCGGTTCGACCTCGACGATGTGAGGCGGAAGTCTCCCAAGAGGCCAACACCCGCGTCAGCGGGTTGGCCACGGGATGCGCCTTCGCCACGCCGCAGAGCGTCCTGCGCGGCTCGCGCGGCACGGCAGGCAATGTCGGACTCGCCGCGTTCGAACTCGTGCCGGACGACGCCATCGACGACGCCGCGCACCTGCTCGCCACCCACGCCCACCTGCTCGCCGAGGGCGCCGCAGCTGCGTCACTCGCAGGGCTGCGTGCTCGTCAGAAGCGGGACGGGGAAGCGCAGGGCGGTTCGGTCGCCGTCGTCGTCACGGGTGGCAATGTCAGCACTGACGAGTGGAAGCGGCCCGCGAGCCGGTGACGCGTCCCTCGACGGAGCGCCCCAGGCCATGGGAGCGAAACACCCTCGGTGGGAGCGTTGCGACGCTCCCACCGAGGGTGTCCTGCTCCCGTCGGCGCAGATGCTCCCGTCGGTCAGCCGGCCTGCGTCCGGTAGGGGACGCGGCTCCACTCGAGGACTGCGGGTGAATCGGTCACACTCACCTTGAGCCAGCCCTTGTTGTTGTCCGAACCGTCCACCGTGATGCGGGTGAGGTTGTTCGCGCTGACCTTGACGCCGTAGAACGAGAGCCACCGCGAGCCGCTCGCCAGCGGCCGGTCGCTGGTGTAGACGTGCGAGTCCCCGTTGATGAGGTAGACGGGGCCATGGAACGCGTTCGACTGCTTGACGAGTTCGGCGACAAGTGGCGTGAACGCCGTGTTGTTCTCGTGCGGCACGTCGTACGTCGGGTCAAACATGTCCGCCTGGAGAGAGACCGCGACGGCGCGGGACTTGTGCTTCTTCGCGTCGGCGAACGTCGAGCGCAGCGCCGCCAGGTTGGTGTTCATCCGCGCCTTCTGCTCGGCAACCTGCGCCGGCGTCGCCGCCTTCTCGCCGATACCGGTCCACGGCGCGAGGTCGTCGTTCGACCCGACGACGTGCAGCGCGGCGAAGCTCACCTTCGCCTTGCGCCACGTCACGATCTCCGGGAAGGCGCGGTTGACGCCGTCGATGTGCTGGGGGCGCCCGTTCGTCGTGTTGTTCTTCGCGAAAAACGTGGAACGGACGGCAGAGAGGCGCTCCAAGGGGTTGTACGAGCCGTTGTTCGGGCGGTGGCAGTCGGTCCACTCGTTGTCGCCGGGGGTGTAGACGAGCGGGTCGCGGAAACGGTCGAACTGCTTCTTGATCGAGGCGAAGTAGCTGTCGTCGCAGCGCGTCGAGCCGTTCTTGATGTCGCCGACGTGCTGAACGAGTCGCACGTCGGGGTCGGCGTTGATCTCGTCGACCCACTTCGGGAACGCCTCGATCTGCGCCTGGCCGTAGGGGACGTCACCGATGACGGCGAAGGTGTAGCCCGCATGATGCTTCGCGCCGTCAGAGGCCGCAACCGCCTGAGTGGGAGCCATGCCTGCGAGGCAGGCGAGAGCAGCAAGGGCGGCCGGGGTGCGATGTTTCACGTGAATCCTCCAAGTCAAGGTGCGGGCAGCCCCTGCATCCCACGCCTCCGACCTGACGACGGCGAGTCGCCGGCCCGAACGGAACATGAACGACTCGGGCGATGGGAGCGAAACACCCTCGGTGGGAGCGCCGTGACGCTCCCACCGAGGGTGTTTTGCTCCCGTCGGCGACCGAGGCCCGCCGGACGGTCAGTCGACCTGGGTCAGGACGACTTCACCTCGCGCTTGTTGAGGCGGATGAATCCGATGACCATCGGAACCACGAGCCACAGCACGTGCGCGACGGCGAACTTCGCCCACCCTTCGTTCGACATCGTGCCGTTGTAGAGCGGCTGCGTCGTGAGGTTGAGGTCGATCCACTCGCCGACCTTGCGCATCGTCTCACCGAACGACGTCACGATGCTCACGAGGATCGGGATGAACAGGTACGAGCAGATCGCGGCCGGGGTGTTCTGGAACGCCAGACCGAACGCGATACCGATCGAGACGGCGATGAGCTGCGCGAGCACGTTGCCGCCCACCGAGCCCCACGACATCGACCAGTTGGCGTCGTGACCGAACACGGCCTGCGCGATGAAGGTCGTCAACGCGCCGATGGCGAAGGCGAACGCGATTGAGAGCGCACCGAACAGCAACCCCACGGCCCACTTCGCGAGGACGACACGGGAGCGTCGCGGCTCGAGCGTGAACGTGACGAGCGCCGTGCGCTGCGACCACTCACTCGTGACGGTGAGGATGCCCAGGATCGGCAGGAGGAAGCCCATCGGGATGCCTGCGGCGGCAACGAAGTTGCCGAACTCCGGCGACGTCCGACGCCCGTTCACCATCACGGCGACGGACGCGATGATGATGAGGACGCCCATGGCGATGAGGAGCCACTTGCCGGCGCGCGTGTCGATCATCTTGCGCATCTCGACGGCGAAGAGGCGCCCGAAGGAGACCGGGGACGTGCGTCCCTCGTCACCGAGTCGGCTTGGCAGGCGTGATTGGGTCGGAGCGCCGCTGCCCTGCTGGGGGGTGAACTGCGCGCCCTGAGGAGCCTTCTGGGGCACCTGCGCGCCCGGGCCGCCCGCCATAGCGGGCTGCTGCTGCGGCGGGTAGTGCCCTCCGCCCTGCGGCTGGTTCGGGTTCATGGGGGTGCTCATCGCGCAACCTCTCGGGAGTCGGCGGCGGTCAGGTTGAGGAACATCTCTTCGAGGCCGGAGCCGCCGGCCTGGCCGAGCTGGACGAGGACGATGCCGTTCGCGGCAGCGACCTTGCCCACCTCGATGGGTTCGGCCGGCGTGTGGATGCCGGTCTGCGTGCGCTGCACGGGAATGTTCGCGGCCTGCAGCGCGGAGGCGAGGGCAGCGTCGTCGGTGCTGTGGGCGTTGGTGCCCGCACCGCGCAGCAGCTCCTGCTTCGTGCCCTGACGCACGATGCGGCCGCGGCCGATCATGACGAGGTCGTCGGCGATCTGCTCGACCTCGTGGAGCAGGTGGCTCGACAGGAGCACGGTGCCGCCACGCTCGGCGTAGGAGCGCAGGAGGCCACGCATCCAGCGGATACCGGCCGGGTCGAGGCCGTTGGCCGGCTCGTCGAGGATGAGCACCTCGGGGTCACCGAGCAGCGCGTGCCCGATGCCGAGGCGCTGACGCATACCGAGCGAGTAGTCGCCCACGCGACGCTTCGCCTCCGGCGGCGTGAGGCCGACGACGTCGAGAATTTCGTCGACGCGGTCGGTGCCGAGGCCCATCGTCTTGGCGCCGAGCGTGAGCACCTCACGGCCGGTGCGTCCGGCGTGCTGAGCACTCGCGTCGAGCAGGACACCGACGTGGCGTCCCGGGTTCGTCAGTTCGTCGTACTTCTTTCCCAGGATGGTGGCGTGGCCGCTCGTGGGCGGCGTCAGCCCCGTCATCATGCGCATGCACGTCGACTTACCGGCACCGTTCGGGCCGAGGAAGCCGGTGACTCGGCCCGGCTCGGCCTTGAAGGTGACGTTGTCGACGGCCACGGTTCCCCCGTAGCTCTTGGTCAACGCCTCTACTGTGATCATGCTTCAAACCCTAGGCACCTGACGCTGCGTGAGCCCTGAGGGACATCCCCCATTTCGACCCTTCGCCGAAAATTCATCCTCAGGGTGGACACGGCGTCATCCTCAGGGTGGACATCCGTGGGGCCGGCGGGTCGTTCGAGGGTCGCAGCCGGGATGACGGCGGCGCCTTCCGTCCGGGGCTGAGTTTCGGCGAGGCCTCTGCCGGGGTTGTCGGAGCGACGAGACACAATGCGTGGCATGGCCGACGACACCGCACTCACCAAGAACGAACGCTTCGTCGAAGTGGACTTCTACGACACCGATCTCGACGGCCGACGCTTCATCTCCTGCCGCTTCAACGGCTGCGACTTCACGGAGAAGACGATGGCCGCCACGGTGTTCGAAGGGTGCGCGTTCTTCAACTGTCGGTTCAACGACGCGCAGCTCGAGCAGGTCGCGTTCACCGGGTGCACGTTGAGCGACTGCGGGTTCTTCATGGCGACGCTCGCCGGGTGCAAGCTCTCGGGTTCGACGTTCGCCGACTGCTCGTGGACCCACGCCGTCGTCCGCGGTGGGCAGTGGCCGATGGTGACGATGCGCCAGGCGAAGCTCGACGGGCTCGACCTGTCGGACGTGCGCTTGGCCGAGGCCGATCTCAGCGAGTCGTCACTCAAGCGCGTCGTCTTCGACGACGCCGACCTCACGGGCGCGACGCTGCGCGGCTGCGACCTGCGCGAGGCGGACCTGCGCGGCGCGAGGGTCGACAGCGTCAACCTCGCCGGGGCCCGCTTCGGCAACACACGGATGGACGTCGACGGGGCGCTGGTCGTCGCAGTGGCGCAGGGCATCGTCATCGGTTGAGAGACGACGCCCTGGACACGTGTCGTCGCACGAGCGGACGTTCCACCCGTGCGACGACAGTGCTCACTCAGTGCGTCGGGAAGCCCAGGTCGACCTGGCTCTCGGTCGGCTCCGGCCAGCGCGACGTGACGACCTTGCGGCGCGTGTAGAAGTTGAACGCCTCGGGGCCGTACATGTGTGTGTCGCCGAAGAGCGACTTCTTCCAGCCGCCGAAGCTGAACGAGCCGACCGGCACGGGGATGGGCACGTTGACGCCCACCATGCCCACCTCGATGGCGTACTCGAACTCGCGCGCGCTCTTGCCGTCACGCGTGAAGATGGCGACGCCGTTGGCGAACTGGTTGTCGTTGACGAGCTTCACGGCCTCCTCGAAGGTGTCGACGCGCACGACCGACAGCACGGGCCCGAAGATCTCCTCGTCGTAGACCTTCATGCCGGGCCGCACGTTGTCGACGAGGCTCGTGCCGATGAAGAAGCCGTCGCCGTCGAAGGTCTTCTCGCGGCCGTCGACGACGACCGTGGCCCCCTCACCGGCGGCGCCCTCGACGTAGGAGGCGACGCGGTCACGCGCCTCGGCGGTGATGAGGGGGCCCATTTCCGAGGCTTCGTCGGTGCCGTCGCCGATGGTGAGCTTCTTCATGCGCTCGGCGATCTTCTCGACGAGCGGGTCGGCCACCTCGCCGACGGCGACGAGGACGGAGACCGCCATGCAGCGCTCGCCCGCGGAGCCGTACGCGGCGGAGACGGCGGCGTCAGCGGCGCCGTCGAGTTCGGCGTCGGGCATGACGACCATGTGGTTCTTCGCGCCGCCGAGTGCCTGAACCCGCTTGCCCTTGCCCGCTGCTCGCTCGTAGATGTACTGGGCGATGGGGGTGGAGCCGACGAAGGAGACGGCCGCGACGTCGTCGTGATCGAGGATGCCGTCGACGGCTTCCTTGTCACCGTTGACGACGTTGAGCACGCCGTCGGGAAGACCGGCTTCGCTGAACGCCTCGGCTAGCCAGAGGGCCGCTGAGGGGTCGCGCTCGCTCGGCTTGAGGATGACGGTGTTGCCGGCGGCTATCGCCGTCGTCACCATCCACAGCGGCACCATGGCGGGGAAATTGAAGGGCGTGATGCACGCGACGACGCCGACGGGCTGGCGCACGGAGTGAACGTCGACGCCTGTCGAGATCTGCTCGGAGTAGTCGCCCTTGAGGTGGTGCATGAGGCCGGCGCAGAACTCGACGTTCTCGAGGCCGCGCGTCACCTCGCCGGCGGCGTCGGAGACGACCTTGCCGTGCTCACTCGTGATGATGCGGGCGAGTTCGTCGCTGCGCGCCGTGATGATCTCGCGGAGGTTGAACATGACGGCGGTGCGCTTCGTCAGACCCGTGTCGCGCCAGCCGGGCAGCGCGGCGCGGGCGGTCGCGACGGCCGTGTCGAGTTCGCCGGGCGACGCGAGCGCCACCCGTCCGGTGACCTGGCCGGTGGCGGGGTTGAACACGTCGCCCTCGCGACCCGATTCCCCTGCGACCCGTGCTCCGTTGATCCAGTGCCCGATCTGCGTGACGTCTGCCATGTGAGCGCTCCCTTCCTCGTCGTTTCGACCCTATGACGGGGCAGTGCGGGCGCGGGGCGAGCGCAGCGACCGAAATCCGCGTCGTCCGGGCGCCAGCGCGCCGAGGGGCTCCCCCGTAGGCTGGCCGCGATGTCCCACCAGAGCGAGCCCGACGCCATGCCTGCCGCGAACACCCCTCCTGCTGCACCAAGCGCTGCCCGCGAGGTGCTGCAACGCGTGTGGGGGTACGACGACTTCCGCGGTGATCAGGCGGCCGTCGTCGACGAGCTCATCGCCGGGCGCGACGCTCTCGTTCTCATGCCGACCGGTGGCGGCAAATCGCTGTGCTACCAGGTGCCTTCGCTCGTGCGGGAGGGGACGGGCGTCGTCATCTCGCCGCTCATCGCGCTCATGGCCGACCAGGTGGACGCCCTCTCGGCCCTCGGCGTGCGCGCCGGCTTTCTCAACTCGACGCAGCTGCCCAACGAGCGGGCGGCCACCGAGCAGGCCCTCCTCGCGGGCGAGCTCGACCTGCTCTATCTCGCGCCCGAGCGACTCCTCGTGCCCGAGACGCAGCGGCTGCTCGACAACGCGCGCATCGCCCTGTTCGCCATCGACGAGGCGCACTGCGTGTCGCAGTGGGGCCACGACTTCCGGCCCGATTACCTGCGGCTGTCGATGCTGCACGAGCGCTGGCCCGGCGTGCCGCGCGTCGCCCTCACCGCCACGGCCACCGACGCCACGCGCCGCGAGATCGCGACCCGCCTCGAGCTCGAGGACGCGCGGCACTTCGTTGCCGACTTCGACCGGCCGAACATCACGTACCGCATCGTCGCGAAGGATTCGCCGCAGCAGCAGCTCCTCGCGTTCCTGCAGGCGGAGCACGCGGGAGACTCCGGCATCGTCTACTGCCTTTCGCGGGCGTCGGTGGAGAAAACGGCGGCGTTCCTCGAGAGCAAGGGCATCCCGGCCCTGCCGTACCACGCGGGCCTCGATCGCCAGGTGCGCGCGGCCAATCAGTCGCGCTTCCTGCGCGAGGACGGCCTCGTCATGGTGGCGACGATCGCCTTCGGCATGGGGATCGACAAGCCCGACGTGCGGTTCGTCGCCCACCTCGACCTGCCGAAGTCGGTGGAGGGCTACTACCAGGAGACGGGGCGCGCGGGACGTGATGGCCAGCCGTCGACGGCGTGGCTCACGTACGGGCTCGCCGACGTCGTGCAGCAGCGCAAAATGATCGCGACGAGTGACGGCGACGCCGCGCACCAGCGCAACCTGGGGCGCCACCTCGACGCAATGCTGGCGCTCTGCGAGACCGTCACCTGCCGACGCGAGCAGTTGCTCGCCTACTTCGGGCAGCCGGGCACCGGCCCGTGCGGCAACTGCGACACCTGCCTCGAACCGCCGAAGACGTGGGACGGCACTATTCCGGCACAGAAGCTGCTGTCGACGGTCGTCAGGCTCGACCGACGCGGGCAGCGTTACGGCTCAGGCCATCTCATCGACATCCTGCTCGGGCGCGAGACAGAGCGTGTGGTGAAACTCGGCCACACCGACCTCACGACATTCGCTATCGGCACCGAACTCGAGGAGCGTGGGTGGCGCGGCGTCGTTCGGCAACTGCTGGCGGCGGGCCTGCTCGACGTCGAGGGCGACTACGGGATGCTCGGGCTGACGGAGGCGTCGGGCACGGTGTTGCGCGGGGAGCGTCAGCTCGCGATGCGCACGGAGCCGGAGCGACGCAAGACCCGATCGAGCTCCGGTGGTGGCAAGAGTGCGAAGGCGACTGCCGATCTGACGGGCGCCGAGGCGGAACTGTTCGAGCAACTGCGCGCGTGGCGCGCCGCCACGGCGAAGGAGCAGGGCGTGCCCGCGTACGTCGTGTTTCACGACGCCACGCTGCGGGCCATCGCGACAGCGGCTCCGACGACGATCGTCGCGCTCGGAAAGATAAGCGGCGTGGGCGCCGCAAAGCTCGACCGCTACGGTCCGGGAGTGCTCGAGACGGTGGCGGCGGCCACCAGCTGACGCGGCTCAGGCCCGCGCTGCTGTTTTCGCTGTCTCCCAGCCACCGAAATGCTGACGGACGGCCGCGCCGCTCGGGCGTTTCGCACCTTCGGACGAGCGCGCCTTCGCCCACACGATGTACTGCGCGAACGAATCCGACGTCACGGATCGGTTGTCGCCATCCGCTGCAGCGTCAAGGAATTCGGCGACAGCGGAACGGTAGTCGTCGTCGCTGAACGAGCCGGTTCCACGGGTTCGGCCCGAGTTCGTCGTGAGGCCGAGGCTCGTCATGGCCGTACTCCACGAGCCGTTGCCCAGGCGCTTCATGAGGGTCTGCGATGTCGGCGGCCAGATCGCAACGCCCGGTTTCGCGACGATGCGCTTCTCTGCAAGGTAGTCGGCCCGGGCCGAGTCGTACTGCGCGGCCGACAGCGAACGCTCCCCCGGCGTCGGCGGCTGCCCGACGGCGCGCTCGTGAAGGAGGCGGTAGGCCGCCTCCGGGGTCTCGTCACCGTCTGCATTCACCGTGCCATTGTGCGCCGCCCGCCCGCGATGCAGAGCGCTCGCCCCGCACGACCGCGGCCGCCCGCAACTCCACCCGTGCGGGCGTTGGCGTGCCCCGCACTGTCCAATTACGTTGGAGACATGGCAAAGATCGCTTTTCTCACCGCATCCGAAGGCATCGAAAAGGTCGAGCTGACCGAGCCCTGGAAGGCCGTCACCGACGCCGGTTTCACCGCCGAACTGCTCTCCCCCGAGAGCGGCGAGGTCCAGCTGTTCAACCACCTCGACAAGGCTGACACGCAGAAGGTCGACATCGAGGTGTCGAAGGCGAACGTCGACGACTACGCCGCGCTCGTGCTGCCCGGCGGCGTCGCCAACCCTGACGCGCTGCGCCTCGACGAGGACGCCGTCACCTTCGTCAAGAACTTCGTGGCGTCGGGCAAGCCGGTCGCCGCGATCTGTCACGCACCGTGGGTGCTCGTCGAGGCCGACGTCGTGCGCGGCAAGCGCCTCGCGTCGTTCCCGAGCCTGCAGACCGACATCCGCAACGCCGGCGGCGAGTGGGTCGACGAGACGGTCGTCGTCGACGGCAACCTCATCACGAGCCGCAACCCCGACGACCTGCCCGCGTTCAACAAGGCCATCCTCGACGCGGTCAAGGCCTAGGCCTGACTCCGCGCTGAGAACCCTGACGACGTCGGTGCCACCCGCTACTGTCGCGGTGTGCGCGCCGGCGTCGTCATGCGCGCTCCGCGAGAGGTGGGCCTGCAGGTGCTTCATCTCGACCGCCATGACACCCATCTCGAGTCGCCACGCATCAGCACCTTGCGCGATCTCCCGAGGCTTCTGGATGGTCAGTCGAAAATCGCCGGGACGGCGTTGAACTGAAGCATTGGCGCCAGCAGGACGCCGGGCGGCGGGGTGCGCAGTTCGGCCTCGGTGAACCAGCGCAGCTCGTCGATCTCCGCCGCGACGGCAGGCACCTGCGTCAGGACGCCGCGGTAGGTGAAGACGTGCGACTCCAGTGCGTGGCCCGGCTCATTGGCGGCGTCCGACGAGAAGCGGCCGAGGGCGTCGAGGTCGTCCGGTGTGACGTCGAGCCCCAGCTCCTCGTCCACCTCGCGCGCCGCCGTGTCGATGAACTCCTCGCCCGCCTCCGGCTTCCCGCCGGGCAGCATGAACCGCTCCGTGCCGCGCTTGCGGACGGTCAAGACGCGCCCCTCGGCGTCCCGAAAGACGACGGCGGCAACCCGGATCAACAGCGAATTCGAGGACATGCACCGAGGCTATCCGGCACAGTGAAACCCATGGCCGAGCGTCCTTCCACCCCGTACCGTCCCTCCGCAGCCGAACGCGCCGAGCGTCGCGCCTTCGAAGCGCTCCTCGCGCTCCCGAAGTCGGCGCGCAAACGCGCCGCAGGGCGCCCACACGTCGTCGACGGCGGCGCCCTCGACCCCGACATCGCGACCGGCCTCAAGGTGCTCGGCCGCGTCGGCGGCAAGGAACTCGACGAGCGCACCGTCGACGACGCCCGCACCGCCCTTGCCGCCGAATCCTGGATGTTCGCAGGCGAACCCGCCGACGTGGCGTCGGTCGAACAGGTGACGATCGACGGCGCAGCGCACGGCGCCGACGGCGACATCCCGGCTTTCCTCTACCGCCCGAACCCCAGCCCCGTCACCGTCGTGGGCAAGCACGCCGACGCCGCCCGCACTCCCGGCACAGCCCGTCCCTGCGTCGTCTACTTCCACGGCGGCGGCTGGGTGCTCGGATCAGCGCAGACCCACGACGCCGTGGCCCGCGCCCTGTGCGCCGACGGCGAGGTCATCGTCCTCAACGTCGACTACCGCCGCGCCCCCGAACACGTCTTCCCCGCCGCGGTCGACGACGCCGTCGCCGCCTTCCGGTGGGCCCACGCCAACGCCGAACGCCTCGGCATCGACCCGGAGCGCATCGCCGTGGCGGGCGACTCCGCGGGCGGCAACCTCTCCGCCGTCGTCGCCCAGGAAACGACGCGCCACGGTGGCCCCAAGCCCGCCCTGCAGATGCTCTTCGTGCCCGTCACCGACCTCACGCTGCCGCGCTCCGACAGCTACGAGCGCTTCTCCAGCGGCTACTTCCTCACCCGCGCCAACATGGACTGGTACGAGGCCACCTACCTCACCGGCAGCCCGACGCTCGGTGGGAGCAGCGACGTCGATATCGACGCTCTGCGCGCCGACCCCCGCGTCTCCCCGCTGCGCGCCACCGACCTCGACGCGCTCGTCGCCGCGGGCCTTCCCCCGGCCTACGTCGCGGTGGCCGGGTTCGACCCGCTGCGTGACGAGGGCATCGCCTACGCGCGGATGCTCGAGCGCGCCGGCGTCGCCACCACCCTGCGGGTCCACACCGACGCCGTGCACCCGTTCATCAACATCCTCGCCACGGATCTCGGACGCCGCTGCATGGCCGAAGCCGTTGGCGCGATGCGGACGGCGCTCGGCGTCGACCCCGCCTGAGCCACCTCCTCACTGGGCAGACTTTCCTGCCGTTGGGTCGTCACAGACACTGCCCAGCCGCAGGAAAGTCTGCCCAACCCGTTTTCGGACGCTCCGCGGCCAGGTGGCATCACCGCCGGAGTGAGAACGGTTTTCATTATGAGTTAGTGTTCCATCCACGAACACCACAACGCATCTGCGCGCACTCGCCCTGACGGCCACCGCAGCCGTCGCCCTCTCCGCCTGCGGCAACTCGACCTCGTCCGCCGGGTCATCGACCACCGCGACGGCGCCCGTCGGCAGCAACGAGAAGGAGGCCGCCACCGTCAACCCGCGCGTGCTCCTCTCGCACGACCAGGGCCTCACGCTGCTCGACGCCGAGACCGGCAAGACGCTCAAGGAAACGAAGAAGCCCGGCTTCCTGCGCCTGTCGAACGCCGGGGACGGTCGGCACATCATGGTGAGCGACGCCGACGTCTTCCGCGTCTTCGACATGGGAATCAGCAGCCATCCGCACGGCGACCACAAGCACAACTACACGTACGAGCCCGGCCTCGCCGAGCGGACGTTTGCCGCGCCGAAGGCCGGCCACGTCGTGCCACACGCCGGCAAGGTGTCGCTGTTCTCCGACGGCGCGGGCACGATCCAGACGCTCGACGCCGACCAGGTCGGCTCGAAGACCGTCGAACCGCACACGGCGAAGACGAAGGCCCCGCACCACGGTGTCGCCATCGCGCTGCCCGACGGCACGATGGTGCACACCGAAGGCACGAAGGACGCGCGCAAGAGCATCGTCGCGACGAAGAACGGCAAGGAGATCGCCCGCACCGACGACTGCGAGGGCGTCCACGGCGAGGCGGCACCGCACTCCGAGGGCGACGACGTCGCCGTGTTCGGCTGCGAGAGCGGCCCCGTCGTCTACCGCGACGGCGACTTCCACAAGGTGAAGGTGAGCGGGTACGTGCGCAACGGCAACCTGGCCGGCTCGCACGAGTCGCCCATCGTGCTCGGCGACCACAAGACGAAGAAGATCGACGACGAGAACGCCGAGGCCGAGCACCCGACGAAGGTGGCGCTCATCGACTCGCGCAACGATTCACTCACCACGGTCGAGCTGGGCTCGTCGTACTGGTTCCGCTCCCTTGCGCGCGGCCCGGAGGGTGAGGGGCTCGTGCTGACGTACGACGGCAAGGTCAACGTCATCGACGTCGAGACCGGCAAGGTGACCAAGCGCATCGACGCGATCAAGCCCTGGAAGGAGAAGGCGGACTGGCAGGAGCCCGGCCCGGCCATCAAGGTCGCCGGCGACAAGGCCTACGTCACGGACGCGGAGAACAAGGAACTCGTCGTCATCGACCTCGAGAGCGGCAAGGTCGCCAAGCGCATCTCGCTCGCGAACACTCCGGTCGAGATAGCTGTAGTCGACGGTGTCGCCGAGGCGCCGGCCCACAAGGAAGCACACGAGGGCCACGCGCACTGACGGGCGGCGCCGGCCGGTGATCCGTCCGCTGGCTCGGGACGAACTGGGGTCGTCCCGAGCCGGCGCCGGTCACCTGGCACTCACCCAGCGAGGAACTCGATGGCCTGACCGTGCGGCCCGACGAGGGCGCGGGCGACCCCGTCGACCGCAAGAATGAAGCGCCCCGCCGGCACCTCAACGCCCTCCGGCACCGTCTCCGCAATGCCTGGCATGACGCCCGGGCCCTCGTTGCTGATCCACGTGAAACCACCCGGCCGCGAGGCGATTTCACGCATCCGGTCGGCGAACTCGGCTCGGGTGGCCTCGTCGGTGTACGCGAGCACGGCGGAGTGGAACAGCACGAGAGGAAGCTCGTCTGGCACCTGGCGCAGCAGCTCGTCGAGGTCGTCGACGACGTCACCCCTTACGACAACCGGCCGCTCGCCGGGGTGCGTGCCGAGGTGGCCGCGCACCGTGGCGATGCACCCGCGCAGTCGCTCGGCCCGCGTCGTCTGCCCGGGCCAGACGAGCGCCTCGAGCCAGCGAGCGTTGTCGCGCGCCTTCGCGGAATCGCTGAGGACGTCGAGGGGGTTGAGGTCGAGGCCGCCGCGCCAGGCGACGAGGGGTAGGCCCATCGGGAGGTCGAACTGCGCCCCGGACACTGCGGTCGCGAGTTCAGGCGAACCCGCACCGACGCGATCGGCAACCCCGTCGGCCGCATCGAAGCGGTAGGCATAGAGGTCGGGGAAGAGCGCCAGCCCCGCCGAGCAACCCACCTCGACGAGAGCGATCGGACGACCCTGAGCCGCCCCGACGACGAAGGGCAGGAGGGTGGCGCAGCGTCCGGCTTCGTTGGTCTGCGTGGCGCGCCCACGGACGACGCGCTCGACGGCGTCCCAATGTTCGACCATCCACGTGACGAAGGCATCCGCGCCGGTTTCGGGCGCATTCAGGTAGCGCGCCGCACCGAGCACGAGGTTGGGCTGACGCTTGGCGGCAGGGAGCGTTTCGATGCGTGCGAGCAAGGTGTCGTCGCGAGCGATCGCACCCGAAACTTCCTCGTAGAGAGGAGAATTGCCGCGAGCTTCTCGTTCACCGAAGCGGGCGTAGGCAAGGCGCGTCTCGGCTTCCAGGCCTGTCATCTGCGTGATGCCCTGCCGCTGCGCGTCCGCCTCACTCACGTGCACTCCCGTGGCCTCGGGCCGCTGACCGTCCATGGTGAACCTCCTCCGTTTCCCTGATCGTGCACCCGCAGACCTGGACGATCCAGATCCGCCATCGCGCAAGAAGGGCGCTTCTTGCCGCCGGAGCAACGCCGTGTGGGCGGCGCCTCAGACAGGGTGACTTCTGGCAGAGGGGCTGATAACGGCGGCGCGCGGCCGGCGTGGGCACCCTGCCTTGAAGGTGCGGGCGCCGTCACCCCCAGCGACCCATACGGCGACGAGTCTCCAGCTGCGACACGGAGAGCCCACCGCGGCGTCCCGCAAAGGGGATGCCCCGACGACCCGTGCGAGCCACACTGGTCGCATGCTGCCTCGGAAGGTCACTACGGCGGAGTCTGGGCGGGTGCGCCTGCGTCCGTGGCGACTGGACGACGTCGGGGTCGTCCAGTCCGTCGCCGACGATCCACTCATCCCCCTCATCACGAGTGTGCCGGCATCGGGAACGCTCGCGGATGCCGAGGCTTTCGTTCGCCGTCAGCAGGGCCGTCTCGACAAGGGCGTCGGTTACGCCTTTGCCATCGCGCTGCGCGAAACCGACGAGGCAGTGGGGCACATCGGACTGTGGACCCAGCATCTCAACGAGGGCCGTGCGACGACCGGCTACTGGATGGCTCCCTCTCACACCGTGGCAGCGGTCTGCTCACGGAAGCCCTTGGGGTACTGAAGGATTGGGCTATGGCACATGAGGAGATCGCCCGACTCGACCTTTTCGTCGAGCCGTGGAACGAGGGCTCTTGGCGCGCCGCTGAGACGTGCGGGTTCGTGCGCGAGGGACTCCTGCGCAACTGGCAGCGTGTGGGCGACGAACCGAAGGACATGTTCGCCTACGCGATCACACGCTGAGCGAGCCTTTCCGGGACGCTGGATGGCTTGTTCGGCCGAAGATGCTGCAAACGTTCGACGCATCTTCGGCCAAACGCGCCACCCCCGTCGCGCCCCCTCGAATCGTGCTGCCGACGCTTGGTGTGATTGATTCCTCGTAGAGCGAGCAGCCGATGACGCACTCAGCGCCCCGCTCACGATCCCCCTTCCGCGCACCGCGCGATCTCGGATCACGTCACATCACCGCTGGGACCACTCGTACCGCGAACCCGCGACGCCGCGACTGCCCAGCCCACTCGAAGGATTTTCGAATGACTGGTGCCAACCCGTTCAGCCCCACCGTCGTCACGACCGCCGAGACGGCGGACGCTGGTCGCGAAGCCGCGATCACCCCCGTCACGCCGTACGACACTCTCTGCGCGGACGCCACCCGCCCGGCCGCGTTCAACCTCACGTTCCGCGAGCCCACCGCCGCCTGAGCAGCATCCCGCGAGACACAGCAGGGCCGGTCACACCTCAGGTGTGACCGGCCCTGCTGTCGATCAGGAACGGATCTGCTTCCACAGCTCGGCGTTGTGCTCGTTCATTGCCCAGACGCCGCCGGCCGTGCGGATGGGCCAACGCACGTCGTCGCCGACCCGGCCGCGCATCCAGCGCGTCACGGCCCCGAAGCGGTTCTGGAGGGTGAGGCCCTTCTCGCCGAGCTGTTCGCCGATCTCCCCGATCGTCATCGAGGTCGGTGAGGCATCGGCGAGCAGTGTGAGCACGTCCGCGAAGCTCCGGACGGACGGGGCATCCGAGTCGGCGATGAGCTGCAGATCGTCGAATGACCAGTCGCGGCCGGCTTCGTCGTCACGCTCATCCACCGCAGGCTTCTCGGCCTTTGCCGGGCTCGCCTGGTGCTCCGCGATGAGCCGGTAGACAGCGGGAACGAGTTCCTCGGGAACCGGAACGGTGATGTAGGTGGTCATGACACGCACTCCTTGAGCGTTAGGTGTGGGCGTCCTGGTGGGCGCTCATGACACGAGACTATATTAAGCCTCTTGTAAGTGTCAACAAGAGTCTTGGTTGGTCCTCTCTCTGTTACTCAATCTTCGTCCGAGTCCCGGGTATAGGCAGCGGCACGAGTGATGTCGTCCTCCTCGAGACCGGCGCCGACGGCACCACCGAGCGTCGCGAGCGACGCCGTCATCCACGCGATGTCGACGATGCGGGAGACGCCCCACTCCTGGTCCGAGAGCTGTTTGAACGACGCAGCGTCGAGCAGGAGGAACGCAGCTGCGAGCGCCAGCACGAACACCGCGAAGTAGAACACGCTCACGCCGATCGTCATCGTCAGCACGGTGGCGACGTTGAACAGGGTCACCTGTTCGCGCTCACCGCGGCGGCGCGGCTTCTCCCACAGGCGTGCGCCGACGATGAGCGAGGCCGTCACGGCCGCGATCGCGATGAGCGACAGCAAACCGAGCCGGAACGGGCCGTAGTTGCTCGCCAGCACCCAGATGTCGGGCGTGATGAGCATGAGCGCGCCGGCGGCCGCCGTCACGGCGATGAGCTGGGTGAGCCGGAGCGCCAGCGTCAGCGGACGGTTGGCGCGCACCAATCCCAGCAGGACGCCGACGTTGCCGCCGAGGACGCGCGCCGCGAACTGCGCGGGGTTCTCACCCTCGTGGGCCTCGGTGTCCTCGGCACGCTGCCACGCACGGCGCACGATGTCATCGACGGAGTCGTCGCCGTCGAAGTCGAGGATCTCCTCGACGAGGCGCAGACACGCCTTGCGGACCTTCCCGGCAACCTGCACCACGCCCAGGGCCGGCACGACGACGAGGCCGACACCGTGCACCGGGGAGAGCTTCGTCTGGACGACGCGGCGCCCGTCCTTGAGCGGCAGGTCGGTGAGGACGAGCACGAGATCCCAGTTCTCGTCGAGCATCCGATCGCGCGCGGTCTCCATGAGGTCCAGCGGTGTGACGGGCGGTTCCTCGAGTCGGTCATCGACGACGACGAGGTTCCAGTCGATCTGCCCGTATCGCTGCGACAGTTCGGCCCTGATGTCGTCACCCACGGTCTCGTGGGCCAGCGACTTCACGCCCGGGGAGACCACGACGCCGACGTCGAGGCGTGGTCGGTTCCCGTTCTGCGCGGTGGCGTGCTGGCCGGCCGAGACAGCGTTGGTGGATTGCTGGGGTACTGAGGCCGTCGCGTCCACTGCTGACCCCGGGACCTCGTGGCCGGGAACGACGGCCCGATCGCCGTCGACACGATGCGGAGCCGGTCCGTCAGCCGCAGCGTTCTGCGGTACGGCAACAGTGGCGTCCTGTGGCTGGTCAACGCGAGGAATCTCGCCAGCGCTCTCCGTGAAGAAACGATCGCCCAGGCTCGCCCCGCGTGGTGCGTCCCCACCACCGTCGGAGTGCTCGCGCGAATCGTGAACGGGGAGGGCCTGTGTCGCGTCGTCGTGACCCCCCACGTGGTCGCCGAGACGCGTGGCGCCGCGAGGCGTTCGACGCCCGTCCTGTGATTCGTTCATCCGCACATTGTTCCCCGGCGTCCGTCGAGGCCCAAGCGCGCCCGCTTGCACCGATCAACGCCCACCGTTGGGAGTTCTGCACCGACCCAGCGATGCCGTCACCGCAGAACGCACCATCTTGGGAGTTTTGCACCGAACCGGTGATGCGGTCGACGTAGAAGTCACCATCTCGGGAGTTCCCCAGCGACCCGACGACGAACGACGGACCCGGACGCGTGCAAGCGTCCGGGTCCGTCGTGGGAAGTCGGCCGTAGAGGCATCGAGTGCCCTCGGGTGCGAGATGATCGCGCCCCAGGTCAGTGGTCGATGGCCTCCGCGACGCCGTGTCCGGTGAGGGAGCGAACCTCCATCTCGGCGTGCTTGGCCTCGTCGTACTCCTTCGATGTCAACGTGCCGATGATGCCGAGCGCGAAACCGACGGGGATGGAGATGAGACCGGGGTTGTCGAGCGGGAACCACTGGAAGTCGATGCTCTTGGGAAGCATCGCGAGGTTCTTGCCGGTGACCGGGTCGACCTTTCCGGAGACGACGGGCGAGAAGATGATGAGGCCGAGAGCGGTGCCGAGGCCGCCGTAGATCGACCACAGCGCGCCGCGCGTGTTGAACCGCTTCCAGAACAGCGAGTAGAGGATCGTCGGCAGGTTCGCGGACGCCGCGACGGCGAAGGCGAGGGCGACGAGGAACGCGACGTTCTGATCCTTGGCGAGCATGCCGCCACCGACGGCGATGGCGCCACCGACGAGGGCTGCGATGCGGGCGACCTTGACCTCGTCCTCCTGCGACGCCTGGCCGCGCTTCCACACCTGGTTGTACAGGTCGTGGGCGAACGTGGCGGACGTCGTGATCGTCAGACCGGCGACGACGGCGAGGATCGTGGCGAACGCGATGCCGGAGACGATGCCGAGCAGCGGCGACCCACCGAGTTCATACGCGAGCAGCGGTGCGGCGGCGTTGGCCTTACCGGGTGCGGCGTGGATCTTCTCCGGGCCGACGAGTGCGCCGGCGCCGAAACCGATGACGAGTGTCAGCAGGTAGAAGCCACCGATGAGCCAGATGGCCCACTCGACGCTCTTACGGGCCTGGCGTGACGTCGGCACCGTGTAGAAGCGCTGAAGGACGTGGGGCAGACCGGCCGTACCGAGCACGAGCGCGAGCGACAGCGAGATGAAGTCGATCTTCGTCGTGGTGCTCTTGCCGTACTTGAGGCCCGGCTCAAGGAGCTTCTCGCCGGCCTTCGGGTTCTCCTTGACGGCGGCGTCGAAGAGGCCGGAGAGGCTGAAGCCGTACTTGCCGAGCACCCAGAAGGTCATGATCGCGGCGGCGGCGATGAGCAGCACGGCCTTGATCATCTGCACCCAGGTGGTGCCCTTCATTCCGCCGATCATGACGTACATGACCATGACGACGCCGACGACGGCGATGACGATGTTCTGCGCTGCGCTGCCCGAGATACCGAGGAGCAGGCTGACGAGACCACCGGCACCGGCCATCTGCGCGAGCAGGTAGAAGAACGACACGGCGAGCGCCGACGACGCAGCGGCCATACGGACCGGGCGCTGCTTGAGGCGGTAACTCAGGACGTCGGCCATCGTGAAGCGGCCGGTGTTGCGCATGAGCTCGGCGACGAGCAGGAGCGCAACCAGCCAGGCCACGAGGAAGCCGATGGAGTAGAGGAAGCCGTCGTATCCCTGCAGGGCGATGGCGCCGGCGATGCCGAGGAAGCTGGCTGCCGAGAGGTAGTCACCGGCGATGGCGATGCCGTTCTGCTTGCCCGAGAACGCGGCGCCACCGGTGTACATCTCTCCGGCGGTCTTCTTGCCGGCGGAGACCTTGATGACGATGCCGAGCGTCGCGACGACGAACAGCACGAAGATGCCGATGTTGAGCGCCGGGTTGCCGACCGTGTTGTCGGCCGCAGGCATGAGTGCGGTGAACATCAGTGGCTCGCCTCCCCGTCGAGTCGTGCTCCGACGGCGTCGGCGCGCGGGTCGAGCTCACGCCCGGCCCATCGTGAGTACGCGAGCGTGATCGCGAAGGTCGTGACGAACTGCCCGAGCCCCATGAGGAGGCCGATGTTGATGTTGCCGAACACCTTGGTACCCATGAAGCTGGGCGCGAAGATCGACAGCAGGACGTACACGAAGTACCAGACGAGGAAGAACGCCGTCACGGGGAAGACGAACTTGCGGAACGTCGTACGCAGATCCTGAAACTCCGCGCTCTGCTGCACGGCGAGGTATCGCCGCGCCGCGGCGTCGTGGTCGACGGGCTTGTCGACCACGGGTTCGGACGAACGATCCAGCTGCTCGTCCGGCTCATGTGGCGTACTCACGTGAGCCCCTTTCCCCCGGCCGCCTCGGGCGCGGGAACGATGTGTTGTGAATCACACCTTGGCGTGTCGGACAAACCATACGGAGGACGGACTCACGTGAGGGTCGCATCGCGACCTACTTGCCAGTGTCAATCGGATTGTGATGTTCGGAGCCCGCCCTTTCCGGGGCGGCCCGGTCATGCGCGGCGGCGGCAACACGACGCTGCGGCAAGCCCTGCACTGCGGCGAATTCCTCCCCAATCCTGGCGGGCATCTGCGCCTGCTGCGCCAGTAGGCTGGGCACATGAGGACGGGGCGGGCACGACGAGCCCAACGGTGGTTCGCCGACGAGGAACGACGAAAGATCAGCACAACCTTCGACGATCGCGAGACCGAGCCGTCGAGGGTTCTCAACGCAGCCATCGCCCTGGCGCTCGCACCCGAGGCGCGGCGCGTCCTGGACGTCGGGTGCGGGGGTGGGGAGATGCTCGGTTCGATCCGCAGACTCGACGCGACCCTCCACCTCGTCGGCATCGACCCGGTCGAGAGCGCCGTCGCCGAGGCTCGCCGACGTTTCGGGGCTGACGCCCGCGCCACCTTTGCCGTCGCCGCCGCCGAAGACCTCGAGGATCTGGAGCATCCGGTCGACTTGGCCGTCAGCCACCTCAACCTGGGCTTGTGGAGTGACCCACTGCGTGGCCTGACCCGAGTCATGAGCCACCTCGCGCCGGGAGGCGTGCTCTTCGTCGTCGATGTCGCCGAGGCCCGGACGTCGGCCGACACGGAGGCATTCCTCGCTCTTGCTCGCACCGACGACGAACGGGAGTACCTGAGCGACCAGCTCGCGGCTGGTTTCGAGCCCCGTCAACTCGAGGATCTCCTGCACGCTGCAGCCGACGAGGCCCGGCGAAAGGTTGATGTCCACGTCGGCCGGGGTGGCCTCGCAGGCTTCGCCTACGACGACGCGCGCGCGGGCGAACTCTTCGCCGCTTCGGCCGTTCGAGAAGCCCTACAAGCCTTCTCCTCCGGTGACTCCACGGCCAACGCGGTGGTGAGCGCGGTGGTCAACGTCCGATGACCGCCACACCCCACTTCCTCTCGACGCAGGATCTCGAACGATGGATCAAACTGCGTTCGGTCCTCCTCGTCCTTCTCACCGCTTTGGCGGTGTGGGAGGCGGGCTGGCCGATGGCGATCGCGCCCGTCTGCGGCGCGGCACTGTTCGCGCTCCTCGGCAGGGAAGGGGTTCCCCGGATTCCGGTGACGATCGCGGCCTTGGCGCTGATCGGGCTCGGCTCCCCCGTCGTCGCGCTGTTCCTGCCCGTCGCCGTCGCGGAGACCTTCTGGGCGTTGCCCCTGCGACAAGCCGTCGTCACGGTCACGGTGGTGTTCGGGGTCGCGTTGGTGTCCATCTTCACTCACGCCGCGTCACCTCACGCCTGGGCCCTCGCCCCGCTTGCTCTCGGTTACCTGCTCAGCATCGCCGCTGCGGTGTGGATCTCCCAGATCCTGGAGGTGACGAAGCAACGGACCGAAGCGCTCGAGGAGTTGCGACGCTCGCAGAAGGAACTGGCCGAGCTGAGTCGGATCGCGGGCATCGAAGCCGAACGTGCCCGCATTGCTCAGGAGGTGCACGACGGTGTGACGCAGCGTCTGGCGCTCATCCGAATGCTGCTCGACTCCGCGTCCGATGCCCGAACGGCGGCTGACGACGCCCGGCAGCGGACGCATCTGGCGTACGTCGAGTCGGGGGAAAGTCTCAAGGAACTTCGGTCGCTTCTCGCCCGAACGGACACCGACGAGGCTCCGGACAACGACGCGGAGTTCGCGCGAGGTGTCCGAGCGGCGGCGGCCAGCGTCGCTGCAGCCTCCGGCCTGAGCGTCAAAACCGACTTCGCACAGTTCCGTCACGGTGAGGAACTCCCCCTTCGTCTGCGCAGCACGGCCACGGCCTTCATCCGAACAGCACTCACGAACACCGTCGAACACTCCGGAGCCGACCGAGCACGCATTACTGTGCTCAGCACCGCTGATCACATCGTGGTGCGCGTGGAGGACGACGGTGTCGGCATGCCACCCACCACCGTGGCGCGGCCGGGGCCGGGACACGGTTTCGGGCTACGCAGCAGCAGGGAGCGGATCGAAGGCCTGGGAGGCCGCCTCAGCATCGGGGAATCCACCGACGGCGGTGCCCTGGTCGAAGCCGAGTTCCCCCTCGTCGGCACGTCAGAATCGGAGAGCTCATGAGTGTGCGAGTCGTCATCGTCGACGATCACGGCTTCGTCTCGTCCGGCTTGGCACTGCTGTTGAACAGCGGCGACGCGGTCGAGGTGGTGGCCACCCTCGACGACCCCCGTGACGTGCCCGAGGCCCTCACCGCACATCGCCCCGATGTCCTGGTCACGGACATGGCGATGCCCCGGATGAGCGGTGACGAACTCATCGCGAGCCTCCGGGAACATCCGCACGCCCCGCCGGCGGTCGTTCTTTCCGCCCTCACCTCGTGCGAGGCGATCGCGGCGGCATTTCGCGCGGGTGCGGTCAACTACGTGTTCAAGGACGCACCCCTGGCGCAGATCGCCAAGGTTCTGGTGGACGCCGCAAACGGCACGTCGACCTATTCGCCGGAGGTCACGTCTGCACTTGCCACCCAGTTCGTTCACCAAGCGCCCGGCCCACCCGTCGAGCTCAGCAGCCGGGAACGCGAGATCCTCACCCTCGTCTCCAAGGGCCTGACCAACCGTCAGGTCTGCCGCACGCTCAGCATTTCCGAGGCGACGGTCAAGACCTATCTCTCGCGCTGCTACACCAAACTCGAGGTGAACGATCGGGCGTCGGCTGTGCGCGTCGCGCTCGAGAAGAACCTCCTCGACGACTAGGCCGGCCAGGCAGACGACGGTTCCGAGGCCAGGCCCTGGGCCTCGTGCCCGGTACCACGACACCGCTCGAGCACGATGTTGTGGCCAGCATGAACGGCGATCGCCGCCGGAAGGCCCAACCGAGCAGCGAAGTGGAACACCGTCCCCGTCAGCAGGTGGTAAGGCCACCGACGCGGGTCCCGGGGGGCGTGCAGCAGCGCGAATGGCACCACTGCCCACAGACGGTGTCTGCGCCACAGCATCTCCTCGGCGACGGCGACCTGGGCCGTCGTGACGACCACTGATTCTCGTCCGGGCCGCGCCCCCAGCTGAGCCATGGTGCCCATGCCGAGCCACCATCCCCCCTTGGCTCCCTCCCGCGATGCCATCCAGGCCAGGACGACGGTGGCAGTGTCGTAGACGCGGCCACTGACGTGCGGATCACGCAGGCGCCGACCCCGTTCGCCGGCCGCTGCTCGCCTCAGTAGCCACGGCAGAGCGAAGTGCGCTGCCGTGGCGGCACCCCACGGCGGGGTCACTGGCCCCGACCGACCGGCACGAGGTACAGCGGAACCTCGTCGACACCGCAGAATCCCAGTGTGCCGTTGACCTCGTCGTCGCAGAATCCGCCCAGAGGACGGGCCGCCAAGTCCATGGCCGAAGCCGTGAGGAGCAAGGTCTGGCACAGATGGCCAGCCTCCATCAGAGCAAATCGCACAGCGCGGTGGCCGTACTTGAAGCGGGAGCGCCACGGCATCATCGACACCACGATCGTCACGGCTGCGTTGTCGATCATGTCCTCCTGCAGGGCAGCACGCGCCAGGGCTGCGTGATCCACCTCGCTGATTCTGGTGAGGCTCGCATTCCCGGCGTCGGCCATCTCGACGTGGAACAGGCCCGGTTCCAGTGCCTCAACTCGGCGAACCACCACCCACAGTTCGAGCGGAAACAGCGCCCCCGCCGACGGCGTGGCCCGTCGCGGCTGTGTGCCCGATGCCGGTCCGGTGCCGGGGCGCGGCTCCCACGCCAACCGCAATAGGGTGGCCAACTCCGTGAGAGTGAGTTCTTCGTCCGCGAACCCGTCCGCGCTGGAACGGCGATCCAGGGCGTCGGCAACGCTCGTCTCGACCTTCATCGGAGCAGGCAGTTCGGTCCTGGCGCGAGAGACGTGGCGCTGTCCGGCACGAGCGATGATCGGGTGCATCTCCGGGGTCGTCTGCAACATCCGGACACCCGGCGCGTCCCAACTCATCGCGTCACGCCGGATCTTCGTGGCCTCGACGAAGTCCTCTGCCGGGTCACCAGGCGCCGGCACTTCGCCGTAGACGACGTCAACGAGATTTGCTCCGTGAACGGAATCGGTGATCATGGCTTCCTCCTCAGGGGAACGGGTGCGGCCAGGGGTTGAGATCGTCGAACGTCAGCTTTCTGGGCGACAACCCGACCTCGAAGGCGCGCTCATAGAGCCGTCGGCCACCGAGCATGCGCCCCGCGTACCCCGAGTCAAGAGCGCTCAGCGCGGGTGCGATCACCTTCGCGACGACCAGGCCCGCCTCTCGAACGTCCGGGCTGGTGAGGTCACAGGCCGCGCACCGCACACCCTGATCACGCAGGCGCCGGGCGATCTCGTCGATCGCGCCGCCCGGTGAAGCGTCCGGAACGGCGGGGAGATCTTCGAGTCCGACACGCTCGGACGAAGCATCGAGAAAGGCCGCTGCGGCAATGCTCTTCGGGTGCAAGGACAGGCGCACGTGGTCGTCGAAATCCGCGACCTGTTCGAAGCCGGCGCCAGGATCGATCACTGCACCCTCACGCTGTTCTGCCTTGGACCACGTCCGCGTCTGGAAGGCCTCGATCATGGCCTTACTAGCTGCCGTCAACGCGGAGGTCGAGCAGGCGGCTCCGAGGGCCAGCGGAGCAACGTCATTGTGCGGATTGCGCACGAGCGCGAGAACCACAGGCACGTCGACGAGGCGGCTCAGATCGACGAGGGAGACAGCGAGTCCTGTGGGCTCGACGTGACGCGCCATGAACTCACGAAGGCTCGCAGACGAATCGGGGTCGATGAGGGGCAGGCTGTGACGCCCGTACCAGGTCGCCATGAAAGCGTCGCGTTCCACGACCTCGAGCAAGCCCGACAACACGGCTTCCTCCCAGGTACATCCACACGCCATGCCGTTACTCGTCGAGTAGCCGATGCGGTTGTCGTCGAGCGCGGTGTTGGCCAGGAACATCAGTTGAGCAGGCACCTCGAGGGGGCTGCCGACCGCGAGGTCGACACCACGCAACCACGCGAGGGAGGTCGACGCAGTGAAGGGCGAGTAGGCGAAGCCCTCGACCGTGAACTGTTCAGGCGCGAAAGGGGTGAACTCCTCGGGGCGAACGTGGTCCACACCTTCGGCGTCGAGCTGCGCACTGGTCGCCCGCCGCAGCGTCGTCGTGTCGATGTACGCCCCGCTGTAACGTTCAACCGTCTCCCCGATCGCTGCGGCACGCGCCTGCCGAGGGTCTGCCGCCCCGCCCCCGTTCAGTTCGTTGCATGCTGCTCCCAGGAGCCACCTCGAATCACAGGCCTGCGCTCCGACGCCCGACATCCGAATGTCGTCGACGTCGTGGAGCTGAGCGAACAGCCTGGACGTCAGCCCCACCAAGGGTGAGGCCAGATGATCGAGCCTGGCCCAACCGGCTTCTCGGTCGGTCCACCTGCTGGTCGGGTCGGGCCGTCGCGGCTCCCGCCGGGCGTCAGCGGCGTCGACTTCCGGCGAGGGGTCGGTGTCCACACGCTGGAGAATGTCCGTCATTGCGAGACACCCCCGTGGTGCCACACCTGCGGAAGTCCGCGCTGGGCCGTGGGGGAACAGTCGGGGCAGCGCGGCACGCGCAGGACCTTGTGCTCCGTGACCTTGACGCCGGGGTGGCTCCTCTCCAGCGCGGCCAGCCCGCCGGGGCACGACATCGTCGAATGATCGCCCAGAGCAATGCGTTCGGTGACCTTCTCGACGGCGAGCGCGGCAACGAACCAACTCAATCCCACCATGTCGGTCGGCATGGGGCTCATCGCAACGGGCTCCGCCCCCGCCAGGTCTTCGATGACGCGTCGATCCGGGAAATTGGCCGCGCGCCTGAGCCGGTAGCACCGCAGGCAGGCAGACGAGTGAGGGCGAATGTACGGCCCGACGACAGAGTGGCCCGCATCGTCGAGGACGACCGGAAGCCACGGCAGGCCCGTCTCGAGGGCCCACGTGTTGTGCTCCGTCAGAAGGACATCGTCCACGGAACCGGCGACCACGACGGCCGGAGCCACGGAGCCTTCGATCTGTGCGCAGGCGCGAGCCTCACGTCCGTCGTCCGTGACCCCCACCCCGCTGTCCTCGAGAATTGAGCGGACACGAGCCGCGAGCGGGTGCTTTCCGAGGACGGGGACGACAGATTCTCGAAGCGCCGCATCGACATCACGCAGAGGATGCACCTGGCCCGAACGCTGCCACAACAAACGAGCGCTGGGTGATGCCTGCGTCATCCCCTCCTCCACGCTGACGAGGCCGGATTCACGCAGCAGTTCGACGAGGGAGGACCATGCCGGCGAGTCCGTCGGCATGGTCGGCAGGACACCGTCGTCACTGCCCGCGAGCAGGGATTCAACGAGGTGGACCATGTCGTCGCCCGAGATGGTCCAAGCCTGGTCTCCCGACCGAACGACGAGCTTCTCACCATGGCGCAGTACGGACGTACCGGGCGCGAGCGTGGGGGCACTCATCGCGCGTCCTTCCGGGCGCCGAGGGCCGTGAAGACGAAGATTGCCAGGCCGAGCGCGAGTCCGATGCCGCCCGCCGTGAGTGCCTTTCCGACGTTTTCTGTCGTCATCCAGACGGCTCCCGCCCCGAGAAGGCTGAGCACGAGGGCAATAGTGATCGGTCCGATGAACGTTTTCACGGTGTTCTCCTTCACTTCGAGGTGGTGTGGGGAGCGTGCCAACCGGTCGGCTCCCGCTTCAGAGCCTGGGTGAGGGTTCGGGCGCCGAGTTCGCTGTTCGACGCCGTCCGTCCGGCCCAGCGTTGATGACCGACGAAGACCGAAGCCGCCGAGCGGCCGAAGACGGCCGACAATCGATCGACAAGGACATTCGCCTCGACCGGGACAATCTGTGGTGCGCGAACGCCCATACGAGCCGCTCGCTGCACGAGCGCTTCGTCAGCCGTTCCCGCCGTTGCGCCCGCGAGGTCGAACACCGACCCATCGGGTGCGGATGCGCTCGCGCGCACGACCTCCAGCACGTCCTGGGCGCGCAACCAGGCGATCGGTTCGTCGCCGTAGGCGTGATGGACCGGCTGATGGGCGCGCAGTGGCTCGTCGTAAACGCTCAGGTCATCGAAGACCGGAGCGAGACGTAGGGTGATCGCTCGGCGCAGGAGCGAACGCGCCTCGTCCTCGCGGGCGGCGAGATCTCGTTCGTAGTCGCTGAGGTCACGTCGGCCGCAGAGACCGATGCTCGAGAGAAGAACCACACGTTCTCCGCTGGCGGCGGCCTCGTGCACGCCGGTGCGCCACTCCTCACCGATGCTCCACAGGTCGAGCACCTGACCGATGTCCACGCCTGAGTTCACTTCACGCAAACTCGCGCGCTGCGTTCGTAGCATCGAGTCTCACCTCCGCTTCATCGGCGCCCAGGTGAAGAGACGCACGGCCAGAGCACCCGCCACGAGTGCCCAGATGCCTCCCACCGCCACAGCCGCCAGCAGGTCGGTGGACGTCGCCGTACCGGCGTAGGCGTCGACGCCCAGTTCGACACTTCGCGTGAAGGGTAGGTAGCGAGCTACGTTCTCGAACCACTGCGGCGTCGAGTCGAGAGGGAAGAACACTCCGGAAGCGAGCATCAGGGGCAAGCCGATGGCGTTGGCGATCGGTGCGGCGGCCGTCTCACTGCGAATCATCACGGTGCACAGCACTCCGAGAGCGCTACCTACAGCCAATGTCAGGAGCACGGCCACGACGAGCATGCCCACCTGCTGAACGGCCGCGTCGTACACGATCAGACCGACGATCCCCAGCACCACGCAGGTCGTCAGCGCCACGAGCCCAGCCGCCACGATGCGTGAACCGAGGTACGAACTTCGAGGAAGTGGTGTGACGAGTACACGTTTCAGTTGCCCGTACTCGCGAAGGTAGGTGAGAGTCACCGCGAGATTCGTCAGTGTCCCCGAGGCAACCGCAAGCGCCATTGTGGCCGGCACGTAGTAGTCAGCCGCTTTCGCCGCGTCATCGCTCGTGGCGGCGAAGGCGACGAGGAAAAGCAGCGGTAGAGCCAGCGTGAAGAAGACTGCGGCAGGGTTGCGCAACTGCTGCAAGATGTCCCAGCGCAACTGCGAGACCATGCCCCCGAGCCCCGTCGGGACGTGGCGTTCCGCGCGCCTGTCCCGGGTACGTTCGGCTCCGTATGCACTCATCGCAATGCCTCCGTTCGGCGTGAGAGGTGAAGGTAGACGTCTTCGAATGTGGGCTCGGCCCCCCGGAAGCCCGTGACACCCTCACCGAAGTCTGCGGTCAGGGATCGGACGGTCCCTTCGGCGACGATTCGTCCAGCGCGAAGAACGGCCACGTGGTCAGCGAGTCGTTCCACCTCAGTCATGTCGTGACTCGTGAGCAGGATGCTCTGACCGCACTCGCGAAGGTCGAGCAACATGCTCCAGATCT
This sequence comes from Dermacoccus sp. 147Ba, assembly GCF_004151355.1. Lineage (NCBI taxonomy): Bacteria > Bacillati > Actinomycetota > Actinomycetes > Micrococcales > Dermacoccaceae > Dermacoccus > Dermacoccus sp. 147Ba. Next base: position 50,190 of record NZ_SEHL01000010.1, on the reverse strand, counting down.
CGCGTCGAGCGTCCGGGTCGAGGCCGGTCGTCGGTTCGTCCAGAAAGAGCACCTCGGGCCGACCGAGCATGGCGGCCGCGAGGTCGAGGCGACGGCGCTCACCACCGGAGAGCTTGTGCACCCTGCGATCGGCCACATGGGTCAGGCCCACTGATTCCAGTGCCGACTCACGAGACCTCGGAGTGCTGTACCAGGAACGCGACATGTCGATGAACTCGGCCACGCTCAGATCGGCGTCCAACCTGGTGTCCTGCAGCACCACTCCGATTCGGTCCCGCCACTCGGCGGGAGCACGCCACGGGTCACGACCGAGCACCTCGACCGTGCCGGCGTCCGGTCGAGCAAAACCTTCCAGCAGATCGACCAGCGTGGTCTTACCCGCTCCGTTCGGACCGAGCAGGGCGGTGATCCGACCGCGCGGGACGGTGAGCGTCACGTGGTCCAACGCGACCGTCCGCTCGTACTGCACGACGACATCCCGGACTTCGATGACAGGACGGTTGGGGGTGGTCATGGGCTCTCTCCTTCGACCGTGTTCTCGCCACGAGGGCGATGAGCTGGCGGGTGACGGTGGGGTGCCCGGAGGCACGGGCCCCCCACCGTCACTCTGATGCCGAACGTCACATCTGGACGCAACCGACGCAGCACGTCGAGGACGACGACGAACAGCGAGCCGCCGTCGGCTCGAAGAAGACGGCGGACGACCCGAAGGCTTCGACCTGAGCGTCAGAGACAGCGGACTCGATGGCGGTAGCGGTGAACTGCATGACTTCTCCTTCTGTGTGTGCACATGTGAGGCGTCATCCCCACAGCCAATGGCCTGAATGCCTCGGCACTGACAGCGTTACTCGCGAAATCCGCCGAATGAAGAGCTGGGGAGCGACAGGCGACCATCGGGGGACAGACATGTCCCCCACTTGGTGGACACGCCGCGTCCACCCGTCGGCGTACTCGCCGGTCAGCGCCCGTGGTTCCCCTCTTGCCCCTGGTCCCGCTCATGACGTTCGGAGCGGCCCCTCACCCGAACGCGACACGCCGAGCCTGGTTTGCACGAACATCCAGCGTTCGTAGACTCGGTGGTATATGGGTGAGGACGAGCCGTACTGGTACGACGACGAATACGACGATGAGTCCGAGAACGAAGAGGCTGATCGTTCCCGTCAGCGCGCCTTCGTCGGGGTCGTGACGGCGGCCGTCGTCGGCTCCGTGGCGCTCGTGGGGGCCACCCTCTTCGCGAAGCAGTTCGAGGATGGCCGCGACGGCGACGAACTGCCCGGCTCTGTGGCTTCCTCGACGTCTGAGCCGTCGAGCTCTTCCTCGTCGACGAGTTCGCCGAGTTCTTCGAGCAGTTCGCCGAGTTCTTCGCGCAGTACGAGTTCCTCGTCGACCTCTTCGGCAACCAGCTACGACTCGGCGGCGGCCAAGGCTGCCGCAGAGCGTGCAGCAGCCGCTGAACGCGCCCGCAAGGCAGCGGCAGCCCGCGCTGCAGCCGAGGCGCGGGCGTCGGCCTCCGCGAAGGCCAAGGCGAGTGCGTCGAAGAGCTCCAAGTCTTCCAGCGCGTCCAAGAGCTCGAGTTCGTCGAAGTCGAGTTCCAGCACGAGTTCGACCACGCCCAAGCCGACCTCGCCGAAGCCCACCACTCCCAAACCGACGACCCCGAAGCCTCCGTCTCCGACGAACACCTTCACCACTCAGCCGGAGCCGACGCCTCCGCCCGCGCCGTCGACCCCGCCTCCGGCCGCGCCGGAGGGCGCTCCCGCGTCATAACGCGTCAGGGGCCGAGCTTGCGGCCGTTGCCGTCGCGCACGGAGCCCGTCCACATGAGGATGGCGTCGACGAACGCCCACAGCGACAGGCCCATGAGGATGAGGAAGCCGATGCCGAAGATGAGCGTCACCATGCCGAAGAGCCACATGCCGAGCTGAATCGCGCCGACCGTCGTGTCACCGATGTAGAACCGCCCGACGCCGAGCCACCCGAGAAAGAACTGCAGAAGACCTGCGGCAACCTTCGACTTGTCCGACAGCGGCTCACCCGTGTACGGATCGACACGCCCCTGCCAGGGGCCGGCGAAACCGGCCGCGCCCGGCACGAAGCCCAGGGTCGGCTGGGCCCGGAACACATTGGGCGTCGCCTGCGGCGGGTACGGATACGGCTGATGCGCGGGGTAACCGTCCGCGTACGGAGTGGATCCGCTCGAATACCCGTACGGCGTCTGAGGCTGCGACGGCACCGGGCCCGACGACATGCGCGTGGGCTCGTCGTACACGGACCGGTCGTCGTCACAGCCGCTCGTCTCCCACCCCTGGTTGCTCATGCTTCATGCTGGCACACGCCGGTGACAATGGGTCCGAAGTTGTCCACAGGGGATGAGACGAGCGGCGACCCGAAACACCGGATCGCCGCTCGTCGTAGACGCTTTCGCGCCGAAAGGTCAGTCGCGGAGCGCGCTGATCACACTCGTGATGACGAGCGCGATTCCGGCGATGAGACAGAGCGTCAGGCCCCAACCGCTGCCGGCGCTGAACGAGGCCTGATCACCCAAGGACGACATCTGGTCCTTGAGATCGGCCAGGTCGGAGCGCACGTCGAACCAGTCGTAGATGGCGACGGCCGATGCGACGAGACCCATCGCGACAGCGCCCCACATGACCGGCTTGCGCACTCGCCCGATGGCGCGCAGCACACCGAGCGCGAGCGCGATGAGGGCCGGAATGAGGATGATCCAGCCGTCGGTGACCTTCTCCTGATCGGCGCCCGTGGAGCGCCCCTCAGGAGCGTTCGACGACTCCATGCCCAGGCCGTTCGTCGAGGCGGTGAAGTCGCCGGTCATGGGGTGACCCACCTTGACGAACACCCAGGTGCCGAAGCAGCCGATGACGGCGAGGAGGGCCGCCGCGACGACGCCCCAACCCATGGTGCGTCCGATGCCGGCCTTCGGCTTCGCCTTAGTGTCGGTCGTCGCGAACGATCCGTTCTGTCCGAACTGACCGTACTGCTGCTGGTTGTTCTGGCCGGCGAAACCGTGACCGGCGGCGGGCTGGCTGTTCCACTGCTGGTTGCTGCCCGGTGCGCCGGACGAATGCTGCGCGCCCTGCGACGCGTAACCACCGCTGGGGTAGTTGCCCTGCGGCTGCGAGCCGTAGCCCTGGCCCGGCTGGTTCTGGCCGAACTGGCCCGGCTGACCCTGCTGGATCGGCTGACCGCTCGGGTAGCCACCCTGCGACGGGTACTGCTGCTGGGGGGCCTGGCCCGGCACCGGCGGGTACTGCCCGGGGCCACCCTGAGGCTGCTGGCCGTTGTACCCCTGCTGCCCCTGGCCGTACTGGCCCGGCTGACCGCCGTTCTGCTGGTTCTGCCAGGTCTGCGCCGGACCCTGCTGGTTCTGGCCCTGGTGCGCCGCCTGGGTGGGCTGCTCGTCCCAGTTGCCGTTGTTGTTCGACATCTCTCGTCCCCTCCCGACACCTGTGGTGTATCGATCGGTACAAAACTAGCCCCGACTCCCACCTCAGGACGACGCTAATGCGTTCCGCGCCGTAACGTTCGGGTCACGCCGGTTCGTCGTCGCCCTCGTCGCCGATACGTCGACCGCCCCGCATCGGCTGGAAACCCCGCCCCTCTGAACCTTCCACTCGCGTCGCTTCGGAACCACAAGGCCGCTGACGGAGTCAAAGGAGCATGAGACGCACGCAGGCACTGACGTTAGGAGCCGGAGCAGCCGGGTTGCTCGCCCTCCTCGCGGCCTGTTCGCAACCGGAGCCGTGTGCGTGCAGCGTCGCCCCGATCAGCGACTCGCTCATGCCCGTGGGCGTGGCGTCGCCGCAGGAGCCCGGGCAGGGGACGGTCAGACCGTCAACTCTCGTCGAGGGCGAGACCCGGATCACCGACATCGTGTGGGACGAGTGGGGGGCGGAGAACATCACGGCGCGCGGCACGATCGATGGCCGTCGCGTCACGTTGCGTCTGGTCGCCGCGCCCTGCGCGGGCCGCGACCGCTACGTGGCACTCACCTATGGGACGTCTGCCGAGTTCGACAAGGGCGGGACGACCACGCTGAGGATGTGCGAAGACCCGCCGTCCACGCCTGGCTCACCGACGTCGACGGACACCCCGACGACGTAAGGCACTCAGATCGTCAGGGTGCCGCGGGCGAAGGCACCCAGGATGCGCTCGTGCGTCTGGCGGGGCAGGGCTCGTGATCCCGGTTCGCCGATCGGCGTTCCGGGACGCGCGGGCGCGGTGGCGAGCAGGTCGTCGAGTCCGGCACGCGCCACCATGAGCAGCCCGTGCGTCGCGCGGGTGCATGTGACGGCGAGGCGGCCGAACGCCGAGTTGAACTCGTCGAGCTTGCTCGCGCCCGAGAGCGGGTGGATGGCGACCGTGATGCCGTTCGTCTGCCCCTGCCAGGAGTCGACCGTCGAGGCGATGACTGCGCCCTCGGGCAGGTCGTAGCGACGCGTGAGGCGTTCGACGACGTCACTCATGTCGTCGACGGCCTGGTTGCGAGTTGCGAGTAGCGCGATGAGCGGGTCGCCCCCGAAGTCGTCGATGCCGTCGGTGCGCTCTCCCGTCGGTGACCCGTCAGGGCCGTAGGTGGCGCTGCGCAGTTCGAAGCCGTCGGCCACCAACTCGTCGAGGAGGGCCTCGATCGCCGCCACGAGCGGAACGTCGATGTCGGCGGCCTCAGCCTCGGGAAGGCCGTCGATCTCGAGGAGCGTCGGACGGCCGGTGCCGAGTTGGCGCCACACGTCGTCGGACGCAGCGCGCACCGGCATCAGCGCATCGACGAGTTCGGGGCCGCCGATCTCCTCGCCGAAGGTCGGCTCATCGGCGCCTTCCGTTGCGCATACGCCCGCGACGATCGACCGATCACCAGGCGCTGCAACGCAGTTCAGTTCGGCCCAGTCGGGGTAGAACGCCTGCCAGAGCCCCAGCTGCTCACCCGTGGGACGCCAGACGGCGGGCAGCTCACGCACCCACGTGACCCCGTCACGCTCGGCGTCGAGTCGTCGCGCCGTGATGCCGACGTACGACTCCGGCCATGCGCGGTACGGGTTGTAACCCGAGTCGCCGCGCCAGGGGTTGGCCGAGGAGTCGAGGGGCGGCAGCTGCCCGACGTCGCCGACGCCGACGTGAAGTTTCGACAACCACGAGACGCGGTCGAAGAGATGCTCCGCGAGTTGCCACGCCTCGTCGACGAAAAGGACGTCGAACAGAGGTTCGTGACGCGCGAGGCCGCGGCTCGTCTTCCACGCATAACCGCGCATGCCCATCATCGCGGCGGTGGCGAGGATGACCGGTGTCTCGAGATCGAGCTCACCCGAACTGACGATGGTGCACCGCTCCGCGAGGTGGGGCGGCAGGGTGTCGCGGTCGATCGAGTTACTCATGACGAGCGCGACGTTCTCGGCGCCGACATCCTGACCCAGCGACTCCCCGAGCGACCACAGCTGCTTGTTCGTGAACGCCGTGATGCCCACGCTGCGGCCGGTCGGTGTGCGCCCTTCGCCGAGGCCGCTCGCCTCAGCCACCATGCGCTTGAGAACGAACGACTTGCCCGCGCCCGCAGCGGCTTTGAGCAGGATGCGTCGCGCGGCCGGAGCCGCGTCGTCACCCTCGGGGTCGTAGGAGCGGAGGGCGTCGTCGACCGCCGCGAGCGCCGCGTGCAGTTCGGCCACGGCGTCAGCGGCCACGGCAGCGTTCGAGGCCGCGGCACTCGCGTGGTGCTGCGCGTTCTCAACGGGGGTGGGCGTGGTGAAGGTGAGAGCCATGGGTCACTCCCCCAGATCGTCGCGGGTGAGGTCGGAGGGCGGCTGCGTCGCGTCGACGTCTTCGTCGTCGGCCTGCGGCAGCGTGCCCTCCGCGATGTCGAAGGCATCCGTGTCGACGAGCGGCGGCCACACCTGCGGGTTGAGTTCGCCGGCCTCGCGGCGCTCGGCGAGGTAGTCGCTGAACTCGGCCTCGGCCGCCTCGTGCGGTTTGCAGCACCAGGCGTGGTTCTCCGGGTCGTTCGCGTACGAGTCCGGCCCGCACGCCTCGGCGTTGCGACTTGCCGGGCGGGGTGCGCTCGAGGTGTCGAGATTGGGCATCGGCACGGCGACCTCGCGGCGGTAGGAGAAGTTGCCGAACTTCTCGTAATCGCCGAGAACGATGTCGTCACCGACCGTGAGTTCGCGCGGTTCCTTGCCCTTGGTTGGCTTCGCCGGTTCGAAGCCGAAGAGCCGATAACCCACGGGCGCGGCCTCGTCGGGAAGCGCAGCCCGTTCGACGTCGTCGAGGTCGAGAAGGGCGCCGATCGGGATGCGTCCCCACTTCGTCGGGCTCTTCGCGTTGGGGATGCCCTCGGCGATCGTCGGCTCGTCGTTAATGTGCAGGGCGACGACGTTCTGCCCGGCCGTGAAGCGCCGCGAACCGACGGCAAGCACGAGCGGGTTGTCGCCGACGACGCGGGCGAGCGCCACGTGCCTGACGCCGGCGTTGAGTGCGGCGTCGCGCGCTTCCTGCGGGTCGCCGAGCATGGCGAGCCCGTGGACGAACTCGGCGTCGCCGGACAGGATCTCGACCTGGCTGTTGCGCCACCACCGCGAGGTGCGGCCGAAGCGGACGAGGTCGCTTGCGTGCAGGTGGAGTCGACGGCGCCAGACCTCCTGCGCTGCGCCCTCGTGCGCCCGGTGAGCCACACGCGTCGGAGCGTCGGGCAGATCGGCCAGAACGCTGCGGGCGTCGTCGAACAGGCTGAGTTTGTAGTCGAGCTCGTCACGGACCAGGTCGGGGAAAGGCGGCCCCTCGGGGGGTTTCACGTGAAACGAACCCTCGACGGCTTCCTGCTCATGGCGCTTGCGCCGCATCGAGACGTGCGAGAACAGTTCGTCGGAGCGATCGCGGCTCAGGCGCGCGCCGGGGGTCTCGTGGCGGTCGGCGATCTCATCAGACAGCGCCCGGTGATCGATCGGGGTCTCGCGCGTGGCCCACGCGAGCAGATAGTCGAGACGGCCGGCGTCACCCAGCGGGCCGCCGGGAATGACGTGCCGCGCCACGACGTCACGCAGGACGACAGTGGTGCTGCGCCCGACGAGAGCGCGAGAGCGGTCGTCCTCGAGGAGGAAGCTGACGGCGAGGCGCTGCTCGTCGGTGAGCGGAGCCGGCACGGTGGCGGGGTTGCCGTCGAAGGTGAGGGGCTCGCGTCCGGCCTCGAGGTCGCGCGCCCAGCGCAAGCGGCTCGTCTCGATACCGGCGAGGGAGTCGGCGATCGAGACGAGGAGGTCGGCAGTGGCGCAATCGGGCACGACGAGGTGAACAGGGCTCGGGTCGGGCTCACCGTCCTTGTCGAGCGGCGCGGTCGCGAGGAGCTCCTTCATCGCCGCGGCGAGCTGCTCGCCGAGGAGCGACATCACGGCGAGTCGGGTGTCGGGTGCCTGCGGTTCGGCGGTGGCGAAGGACGCGATTTCGCTCAAGGTGCCGTCGGTGAGCACCCGGCGAACGGCCATGCCGTAGACGCCGAGGGCGCTGCTGTCGGCCTTCGCGACGACGACCTCGATCGTGCCCGCCTCGCCCACGGGGTCGATACGGCCGTGCGGCGTGAACTGCGGCGCTCCCTCGAGGGTCGCGCGGACGGCGGCCGTCAGGGTTGTCGACGCGCGTTCGGGCGCGACGCCGTCGGTGACGAGGGCTGCGAGCGCCGGACGGTCGTCGGTGGGCGCCCCGATCTCGACGAGGACGTCGGTGGCGTCGCTCGACGTGCGCAACTGGTGACGGCAGTAGCGGAACATCGAGCAGGTCTGGCAAGAGGTGGGGTCGAACTCCTTCTCGCGGTGGTCGACCCACGCCTGCAGTTCGCTCTCGGGCACGTGGTCGCCGCCCGTTTCGGCGTGCACCTCCTGGCGCAGCGCTTCGCGCTCGGCGGCGCGGGCGCGCACCTCGGCGCGGTGGTCGTCGAGGCGTTCCATGACGGCGGTGGGCTGGAGGAAGCTGTTGCGGGGCACGGCGAGCGCACCGTAGGTGTGCACGCGCATGTCGGCGGGCCGCTTGCTCCAGGCTTCCGCGGACTCGGCGCCGAGGGCGACCTGGAGGAAGCCCTTGAGCATGCGGCCGTCGTCGATGCGGCTGCGCACGCGCTCGTAGTCCTTCGCATCACCCATGACGAGCCAGCTGCCGATGGCTTCGTCGGCGACGGCGGTCATCGTCTCGTCGTTCGCGTCAGCTGCCTGGAGGGCTTCGTCGAGTTCGTCGGGGCCTGCGGCCCCCGGACCGAGTGGGTCGTCGGCGAATCGCGGTGTGACGATGGCGAAGTCGGGCTTGACGGGCGTAGCGCCGGTTTCGCCCTCGAGGCCCACGAAGGGCACGGCGAGCGACGTGATGAGGGTGCAGTGGCCGTGCTCGACCGCGGCCTCGTGCGCCTGCGCGAGGGCCTGCGCCGTGGCACCGACGGAGACGCGCGCGTCGAGGCGCGTGACGGCGTCGGGGCGGCGCAGGCGCAGGTCGCCGACAGCGGTGGTGAGCAGCGGAGAGACGAAGCGTTCGTCCTTGACGAGGCGTTCGAAGGTCATGGCGCGCATCCAGCGCGCCTCGGGGATGCCGCCGTCAGCGTCCGCGTGGCCCAGGCGTTCGGCCAGTTCACGACGCGCGAGGCCGGTCACCATCGGGTCGGTGTGGCGGAAGCGCTCGCACCCCGCGTGTGCCGAAGCGGCGACGGCCGACGAGCCCCCGCCCGTGCTCAGTGATCCCATTCGCTCCCCTTCACGCGCAGTCGCTCGCCATTGTGGCCGATGTCACCGACAGCCGCCGGGATTCTGTAGACGTTCGGCATCACATACGACGCGGAACGTCGACAGAATCAACGCGGAGGGGGTGTTACCCAGACCACGTGGGGGCGTTCGCAATAATCGCCGTCGCGCTTCGCACCCCGACGAAAGATGAGGCCTGATGTCGACGTCCCCCTCCGCCCGTGGCACCTTCCGCGAGGACGACGGCAGCCCAGTCGCCTTCGCCGACGCCCTCAAGGTCTGGACGCGCATCGGTTACGCCCTCCTCCTCGACACCGCCACCCGCTACAACGCGGTGACGACGTACAAGGAACTCACGACGCGGGTGCAGGACGATTCAGGCCTCCGCACGACGACGCCGAGCGCCACCCTCGCAGGCAAGATCCTCGAGCTGTGCGCCGTCCAGGCTGCGCAGCAGGGTGAGCCGCCGCTGACGTCGCTGTGTCTCAAGGCCGACGGAACCGTCGGAGCCGCGTACTGGCGCATCCCGACGGCGGAAGACGTCGAGCTGCCCGCCGTGACCGCCGATTCCGACGTCGAGGCGCACGCCGCCGAGCACCGCCTCCTGTGCTACCGCAAGCACGCCACGGACCTGCCCGCCGACGGCGGTACCGCCACCCTGCCGGAGCACCTTGTCGCCCGCCGCGAGCGCACCGAGCGTCGCGCCCAGAAGGCACGCATCGCCGAGCGCGCGGACGCCCCGAAGCCCGTGTGCCCCACGTGCTTCACTCAGCTACCCGCGAACGGCATCTGCTGGCAGTGCGACTGACGCTGTGAGCCGGCCGTTGGGCAGGGTTTCCTGCGGTTGGGCAGTCTCCGACTCGGCCCAACAGCAGGAAAGTCTGCCCAACGATCCTTTGTGAAGGATCGTTTCTCCATGGAACCTCTCCGTCGTGCCCCGCGTCACAGACGCATCAAGCAGGCACCAGCCAAGGAGTTCAGCCATGAAGGTCACCCGCTCCGCCGTCACCGCCCTCGCGGCCACGGCCCTCACCCTCACCCTCGGCGCCTGCCAGCAGGAGCAGACCGCCGGAGGTTCGCCCAGCGTCGCGGCGTCGTCGAGCGCTTCGTCCTCGTCAGCCTCGGGCGGCGGCTCGAGCACCACGTCCTCGGGCACGCCCACCCGAACCGCAACGTCGAGCGCGTCGGCCACGCGGTCGACGCCCGCAGCAACGACGCCGAGCACCACGAGCACCCCCGACTCCGAGGCGCAGTGCTCCACCTCCACCGCCTCCCAGGCCGCACGCGACGCTGCCAAGCGAGTGCCCCCGTACGACCCGGGGTTCGGCGATGGCACCCGCTGGAAGTACACGGCCGACTCCTCCATCAACGGGTGGGACCGCTGCGCCGGCCTTTCCTGGGTCGCTCTGCCCATCGAGCGCGGCACCGGCAGCTCCCCGTGGCAGATCGCCCTGTTCCGCCACGGCGAGTACCTCGGCACCGCGACCGCCAAGGGCTATGGCTTCTGGCCGACGATCACCCGCGTCAGCGACGACAAGATCAAGGTCGTCTACCACTGGCCCAAGGAGGGCGAGGGCACCGCGAACGCGAGCGGCACCACCGTCGCCTACTTCGCGTGGGACGACGTCGACCACACCGTCCGTATGACCGGCAGCACCCCGCCCGAGAACTGATCGAGCACCGGGCAGACTTCGCTGCGGTTGGGTAGTCGCCGACACGGCCCAACCGCAGCGAACTCTGCCCAACGAACGAACCCGTCACTGCGGCAGGCGCAGGACGCCCCTGTGGGACACTGGCGGGCATGGCCGCAGCCACGCGAGGACGTCGCAAATTTCTGCGCCACCCCAGCCAGGTCGTGGCCCTCGCGTTCGCCGCCGCCATCCTCGTCGGGGCGGTGCTGCTCTCGCTACCCATCGCGACGCACGACCCGGGGCGCGCCCCCTTCGTCACGTCGCTGTTCACCGCGACGAGCGCCATCTGCGTCACCGGCCTGTCGACGGTGGACACCCCGAACTACTGGACCCCGTTCGGCCAGGTCGTCATCCTCGTCCTCGTCCAGATCGGCGGCTTCGGCGTCATGACGCTGGCGTCGCTGCTCGGCCTCGTTCTCGCGCGCAAGGTGGGGCTGCGCACGCGCGTCACGACGGCGCAGGAGACGAAGAGTCAGGCGATCGGTGACCTGCGCAGCCTCCTGCTCGGTGTCCTGCGCGTCACCGTCGTCATCGAGTCGGTGACGGCGATCGCGCTCGTTCTTCGATGGTGGCTCGGCTACGGCGAAAGTTTCGGGCGCGCCGCGTACCTCGGTGTCTTCCATGCCGTTTCGGCGTTCAACAACGCCGGTTTTGCGCTCTTCAGCGACAGCCTCATGTCGTACGCCACCGACCCGCTCATCGTCGGTCCCATCTCCATCGCCGTGACGCTCGGCGGCATCGGCTTCCCCGTCATCATGGAGCTGCTGCGCCAGCACAAGCCCCACCGCTGGAGCCTCCACACCAAGATCACGCTGCTCATGACGAGCGTTCTGTTCGTCGGCGGTGCCATCCTGCTCACGGCGCTCGAGTGGAACAACCCTCAGACGCTCGGCACCCACCACGGCTTCGACAAGCTGCTCGTCGGCCTCTTCCACTCCGTCGCGCCGCGCAGCAGCGGCTTCAACACGTGGGACAACGGCGCCATCGAGGACGGCACCCTCATCGCCACGATCGCGCTCATGTTCATCGGTGGCGGCTCGGCCGGCACCGCCGGTGGCATCAAGGTGACGACCTTCTTCCTCCTGCTCATCGCGATCATCGCCGAGGTGCGCGGTGAGGAGGACGCGACGGCGTTCGACCGCCGCATCGACTCGCGCGCCATGCGTCAGGCCCTCACCGTCGCGCTCATCGGTATCGCCGCGATCATCTCCGGCACGATCGCGCTGACGCAGATGACACACCTGCCGCTGCGTGATGCAATGTTCGAAACGACGTCGGCGTACGCCACCGTGGGCCTGTCCACCGGGGTGACGCCGGAACTGCCACCGTCGGCTCAGATCCTCGTCTCGTGCCTCATGTTCTTCGGCCGACTCGGGCCGATCACCCTCGTCTCCGCCCTCGCCATCCGCGAGAGTTCCCGCCGCTACAAGCTTCCGGAAGGCAGGCCCATCATTGGCTAGGAAGAACCTCTCCGACGGCGTCGTCGTCATCGGCCTCGGCCGTTTCGGCAAGTCGCTCGCCCTCGAACTCGAGCGAGAGGGCATCGAGGTGCTCGGCATCGACGCCTCCGACAAGCTCGTACAGCAGCTCGCCAACCGCCTCACGCACGTCGTGCAAGCCGACTCCACCGACGACAAGGCACTGCGTCAGCTCTCGGTTCACGAGTTCAGCCGCGCCGTCATCGCGATCGGCACCGACCTCGAATCGAGCGTCCTCACCGCTTCGATCCTGCTTGAAATGGGCATCTCGAACGTGTGGGCCAAGGCCGTCAGCCAGTCGCACGCGCGCATCCTGACGCAGCTCGGCGTCCACCACGTCGTGCGCCCGGAACACGACATGGGCCAGCGCGTCGCCCACCTCGTGCGCGGCCGGATGCTCGACTACATCGAGTTCGACGACGGCTACGCGCTCATCAAGACGCAGCCGCCCGCTGCGGTTCTCGGCAAGCCCCTCGCCGAGACGCGCGTGCGTTCGTACTACAACGTCACCGTCGTCGGCGTGAAGCGTGCGGGCCAGAGCTTCACCTATGCAACGCCGGAGACCGTTCTCGAGGAGGGCGACATCGTCATCGTCTCGGGCGAACGTGACGCCGTGGAGAACTTCAGCGACGAAACCTGACGTGGCACAGTGGAATTGCACTGAATCCCACGCGATCTCAAGGAGTGTCGATGGCTGAGAAGAAGGAAGACCCGGGCCCGTCGGTCAAGGACGACGAGATGTACGAGGCCCTGCGTCGAGAGGGCAACAGCAAGGAGAAGTCGGCACGCATCGCCAACGCGGCCGCCAACTCCTCGCGCAGCGAGGTCGGCGAGAAGGGCGGCGAAGCGGGCAGCTACGACGACTGGAGCGTTGACGAGTTGCACAAGCGGGCCGCCGAACTCGACATCGAGGGCCGCAGCTCGATGACGAAGGACGAACTCATCGAAGCTCTGCGCTCGCACTGACCGGGCTGATCGGCCCTGATCAACTCGCAGGGAACCGACGGCCTGTGAACCACGTCTCAGCTGTGAAGGGGCACTCGCGCCCTGCTGCACCTGGGAGGGAACACCATGCGCACCACCGCAGTCGCCGCTCTGACGCTCACCGCCGCGCTCGCCCTCGGGGCATGCCAGGACGAGGTCACCTCTGCGTCACCGTCGAGCACGGCGTCGTCCAGCGCGAGCAACACCACGGAGGGCCCGTCCTCCGCGTCGAACCCTCCACCCACGACGCGTGCTTGGAGCAAGACGCCGACGTCCGGCGCAACGGCTGCGAACGCTTCGGGTCGTGAGGCGATCACGTCCTTCGACTTCAAGAACGCCACGTGGACGACGGCGGACGGTTCGCGCGTCACGATGAAGAACGGCCGGGCACGCACGGCAGGAAGCGACGGCTCGACGCGCACCTACAGCGTGTCACCGCACTACCAGCTCTGGACGCACACTCCGCTGTTCTACGACCTCGACGACGACGGCTACGAAGACGCGATCGTCGTGCTCGAGGAGGCGGAGGGCAACGGCTACAGCGACACCCCCATCGTCTGGCTGGGTGGGCCGAGCGGACCGCGTCAGCTCACGACATCCGCCCTGCCGAGCGCTCAGCGATGCGGCACCTACATCAAGAGCATCAAGGTCGTCGCCGGAGGAACGATCGTCGTCGAAGGCGCCGAGCGCAGCGAGAACCAGGTGTGCGCAGAGCTGCCGAACAAGCCGTTCACGCGCACCTTCTCGGTGAAGGGCAACCGGGTGGTCGAGCAGATCGTCGAGTGACGATCAGCGCGGCTGCACGGCTCCCGGGTAACGCCAGTTGAAGACGACTGCCTCGTCGTCGTCGAGGCACGAACCCGGCGCAGCGCCCTGGCCGACCATCTCATCGGGATTGTGCGAGCACGTGTAGCTGCCGACCTTCGAGGATGCGCCCTTGGCCCCCTCGGCTGTCGCTTCGTAGGTGGCCAAGGCCTTCTTCGCGTCGGCGCACGTGATGCCGCGACGGTCGTAGATGCGGCTTCCCCCGGCGTAGCAGTCGCCGGCGCGGGGGCCGGACAGCTGCTCGGCCGGATACGACGTCGACGGCGCCTTGCTCTTGAGGTCGATGCCGCCGTCACCGATGGGCTCGTCGCCGCCGGGCGACGACTTCTGCGACGATTCCGACGGCTTGGGCGACGACGTTGCACTCACGGCTGACGAGGTTGAACTGCTCGTCTCGGACTGCGACGACTCGTCTCCCCCCGAGCATCCTGCGAGCATGACGACTCCGGTGAGGAGCATCGGCACGGTACGTGCCCACGACATCTGGTCTCCTGACGGTCGGTGGTGGCATCTCATCGTGTCACGCAGGGGCGCACGGGCGTTTCACGTGAAACTCTCGTGTCGGATGACCACGAGAAGGATCCGACGAGCGAGGAGGCAGCATGCCGGAGGGCGACACCATCGTCTGGACCGCTCGACGCCTCGACGCTTCCCTGAGTGGAAAGGTCCTCACACGCACCGACTTTCGTGTGCCGAGCCTCGCGACAACGGATCTGGCGGGGCGGGAGTCGCTTCCCGTTGCGACGTACGGCAAGCACCTGTTTCATCGCTTGTCCGGCGGCGTGACGATCCATTCGCATCTCAAGATGGAGGGCCGGTGGTCGACGCTCGTCGCACCCCATGCCGCTCCTCCGCGCGAGGCGAAGCGTCTCGAGACCCAGGTGCGGCGGGCCGAGCGCGGCCACACGACGCGGGCGTTGCTCTACGTCTCCGACGCACTCGCGGTGGCCTCGAAACTCGGCCTGCTCGACGTCATCCCGACGAGCGAGGAGCAGGCGATCATCGGCCGTCTCGGGCCCGACATCCTGGCCGAGAGCTGGCCGGAGACCGGGCTGGATGCCGCCCTCGACAACCTGAGAGGCCAGCCCCAGCGCCTCCTCGGTGAGGCGTTGCTCGACCAGCGCAACCTTGCCGGGCTGGGTACCTTCTGGATCAGCGAGATGCTCTTCGTCCACGGCGTGCTGCCCTGGCTCACAGTCGCCGAGGTGCCCGAGGAGACGCTGCGCGCGGTGCTCGACGACGCCCGCCGACTCATGCTCGCGAGCGCCACCACGGGTGTCCAGAGTTCGACGGGTCGCGCCGGTGATGGCGAAACGAAACGCGTCCACGCCCGCTCCGGGCTGCCGTGCGTGCGCTGCACGGACACGGTGCGCGTCGCGATGATCGGTGAAGCCGGCCGTGAACGAACACTGTTCAGCTGCCCGACGTGTCAGGGCGGCTACGCGCCGAACGACGATCGCCGTCCGCAACGCCCCCTCGTCGAGCGTCCCGCCGGTGGTCGCCGGAGGGTGTGAGTACCACCCTCTCGGGTCTGCCTGCTGTTCATCCGCGGTGCGTAACGTCGAGGGTGAACTGGCGCGCGTCGGTTCGCGGGCAACCCCGCAGGCATCGACGCGCCTCGCACCGCATCTCTCGAGGAGTGAACGATGGCCGATCAGTACACCTTCACCAACCCCGTTACGCAGTATACGAACGAGAACTTCAGCGACCGTCAGCAGGGCTGGCCCGGTCTCGACACGAAGATGACGCCGAAGGCCGACCACGGTGAGGACACCTATCGCGGTAGCGGCCGCCTGGAGGGCCGCAAGGCGCTCATCACGGGCGGCGACTCCGGTATCGGCCGCGCCGTTGCCATTGCGTACGCGCGCGAGGGCGTCGACGTGGCGATCAACTACCACCCCGAGGAGCAGAAGGACGCCGAGAGCGTCCGCAAGCTCATCGAGGACGCCGGCCGCAAGGCCGTCCTGCTGCCGTGCGACCTCATGGACGAGGACGCCACGCGCCGCATGGTGAACGACGCCGTCGAGAAGCTCGGCGGCCTCGACATCCTCGTCAACAACGGGTCGCGTCAGCAGTACTGCGACGACATCGCCGACCTCACGAGCGCCGACTTCGACGCCACGTTCAAGACGAACGTGTACGCGATGTTCTGGATCACGCAGGAGGCCCTGCCGCACATGCCGGCCGGTTCGACGATCATCAACACGAGCTCGATCCAGGCCTACAAGCCGAGCGATCACCTGCTCGACTACGCGACGACGAAGGCCGCGATCAACACGTTCAGCAAGGGCCTCGCACAGCAGCTCGCGCCGAAGGGCATCCGTGTCAACGTCGTGGCGCCCGGCCCGTTCTGGACGCCGCTGCAGGTCTCGGGCGGCCAGCCGAAGGAGGCCCTGCCGGAGTTCGGGCAGAGCACGCCGATGGGACGTTCGGGGCAGCCGGCCGAGGTGGCGGGCGCCTACGTCTACCTGGCGTCGGCCGAATCGGGCTACGTGACGGGCGAGACGCTCAACATCAACGGGGGCATGGTCAGCCCCTGATCCGCGTGGCCGGCGAGAAACGTTCGCCGAGATGATTCCCCGTGGGCGCTGTTGGTAGCGCCCACGGGGAATCGTTGTATCGGGAGCTTTCGCTGCACGCTCAGGAGCGGGAAACAGGCGTGTCGGAGGCGCCGTCCGCGGATTCCTCCGGTTCGTCGTCCTTCGTGAACGCGGTCGCGAGCAGCCACGCGGACAAGAGGAGGCACACCCAGGCGAGACCCCAGCAGATCATGCCGCCGACGCCGGTGGTCAGCGCCTCGGGAAGGAGGCTATTCCGGGCACCGAACCACACGAGGGGTGGCACGAGAAGAAGGACGGCGAGGACGCCGTGCAGCACGCGCTTCGTCACGATAGCCCCTCTCGACAGCTTCTCTGTCATCAAACCCTCGCACTCTCGGAGAGCGCAGACGGCGAATTCGACCGTCGGATCCACGGGATTCCGGGGTTGTCGGCTCCCTCTCCTAGTCTGGTTTCAACGCCGCACGACGACGGCGTCGCAGGCCGTGCGGCCTGTTCCCAGCAGTGAGAAGAGCCCCTCATGTCCGCGCCGAGCGCCCCCACGCCGTCCCTGCGGCGCGGTTTCGCCGTCGTGGACGTCGAGACGAGCGGCCTCGACCCGACGAAGCACCGCGTCATCGAGGTGGCCGTCACGCAGCTGAGCCCGGCAGGCGTCGTCGAGAGCGAGTGGAGCACGCTCGTCAGGGCGCGGGGCGGCACCGGGCCGGTGCACATCCACGGCCTCACCGATCACGACCTGCGTGACGCGCCCACCTTCGCCGAGGTCGCCGGCACGCTGCGCGGCCTGCTCGAGGGGCGCATCCTCGTCGCGCACAACGCGGTGTTCGACTGGACGTTTCTCGCCCACGAGGCCGCCCGCGCCCACACGTCACTGCCGGTCGAGGAGCGCCTGTGCACCGTGACACTCGCCCGTCAGCTCGGCATCCCGAGCCGCAACCTGCGCCTCGGCACGCTCGCCGAGCACTGGGGCATTCCCGTGACGCAGGCCCACCGTGCAGCCGAGGACGTCCACGTCCTCGTCGACGTGCTGCGCCAGTGCCTCGACGAGGCCGGTCGCCAGCGCTCACCACTGCCGCTCGAACGGTGCCTGCCGGCCGCTCGCTGGTGGCGCCTCGCGGGTGTCGCCCACCGGTGGAAACGCCGCGCTCGAGGCGCGAGACGCGCCACCACACGCGCCTTGCGCCGCCGCTGAACACCGCGTGAAATCTGCAGCCTCCCGGGCGGGTGTGCATTTATCGCTCTGACTAGAATTGGGGCATGCCGGATTCCTCGCGTGAAGTCGCGTACGTCGCCGCGGACATGGTCGTCCTCACCCTTCGTCAGGGTGTGCTGCACGTCGTGCTCGTCCGGCGGGCCGCCACGACCGAGCACGGCAAGTGGGCTCTGCCCGGTGGCTTCATGAAGCGCGGCGAATCGGCCGAAGAAACGGCCTACCGGGAGCTCCGCGAAGAGGTCGGCATCAAGCGCAGCGAGGTCGTCCTCGAGCAGCTCAAGACGTACTCGCTCCCGAGCCGCGACCCCCGCCCGCACCGCGTCATCAGCGTCGCGTGGGTGGTGCTCGGCGCCCATCTGCCCGAGGTGCACGCCGCCACCGACGCCCTCGAGGCGCAGTGGGTTCCGGTCGAGGAAGCGCTCGAGATGCCGCTTGGCTTCGACCACGCCGAGATCCTCGCCGACGGCATCGAACGCGCTCGCTCCAAGCTCGAATACACCCGCCTCGCAACGGCATTCCTCGACGGCGAGTTCTCGATGTCGGAGCTGCGCGGCGTCTACGAGGCCGTCTGGGGCGGCACCCTCGAGCCCGCCAACTTCCACCGCAAGGTGTTGAGCGTCGACGGTTTCGTCGAGGCCACCGGCGAGAGCCGCAGTGGGCGCGGACGTCCGGCGAAGCTCTACCGCGCCGGCAGCGCCCGCACCATCTACCCGCCGCTCACCCGCGCGTCGGTGCGTGGGGATCGCTGAGCGCAGCCGTCAGAATCGGCGTCACTCCTGCGCGTCGACCCCGCCGGACTCCGCACTGCGGCGCGCGATGACGACGACGTCCGCGTGGTGATGCGCGCCGCGGCCCTCCGTCACATGGCGCTCAGCGGTGTAGCGCTCGACCTCCCAGCCGTGCGGCAATGCAGCGACGATGTCGTCGGGCGCGACATAGTCGTCCGGATCGAAGCCGCGTTCGAGAGCGGCCGCGCGGTCGATCCCGTCATGCGCGACGACGAGGAGCACGCCTCCGGGTGCCACGAGCGCGGGAAGCGAGAGCTCGATCGCCTTTTCTTCGGTCTTACGAAGAGCGGGGTAGAAAGCGCTCACAAGGTTGAAGAGACCCGGTGCGAGGCCCGCTTCGAGCAAGCCGGAGTGAACCCACTCGATGTTGCCGGCGACCTTCTCTCCCCTGGCTTCCGCCGCGTGACGCCCACGAGCGAGAGCGCCCTCGGCGACGTCGAGCGCCGTCACGCGCCAGCCGCGCTCGGCGAGCCACACGGCGTCGCCGCCCTCGCCGCAGCCCACGTCGAGCGCGCGCCCGACGGGAAGATCGGCAAGCTTGCCCTCCATCGCGGCGACGAGCGCAACGTTCGCGTTGCCGCTCCAGACCTGCTCCTCGCCGTAGATCTCGTCCCAGTTCTGGTCGTCGGCGCCGTGAGTGTGCGTGGTGTTCATAGCTCCATCCTCACTCAATCGCCGTCTCTGACCACATCTGCAGTCACCCCTAGAAACCCCTAGCGGAGGCGAGCGTGTGACCGAGCACAGCTGACGCAGTTCGCTGCGCCTGGCGCAGTTCGAGCTGACTCAAACTGCGTCAGCCACGCCGAACTGCGCCAACCGTCAACAGTCCGGGCGGCCTGAACGATTCGGCAGGCAACAGCCCACCCCATAGGCTGAAACCAATGAAATCGCCGATTCTCGACTACCTCAACGAGCTGCTCGACACCTGCGCCCCGGATGCGTCGGCCAAGAATGCCGACTACATCCCGGAGCTCGCGCGCGTCAGCCCGGACACCTTCGCCATCGCGTTCGCGACGATCGACGGCAAGATCTACGCCGTCGGCGACGACAGGTTCGAGTTCACGATCCAGTCCATCAGCAAGCCGTTCATCTACGCCATGGCGATCGAGCAGCGCGGCCTCGACGAGGTCATGGAACGCATCGGCGTGGAGCCCTCCGGTGAAGCGTTCAACGAGCTCTCGCTCGAGGCCGGCAGCAAGCGCCCGTTGAACCCGATGATCAACGCAGGCGCCATCACGGCGCACTCCCTCATCTGCGAGCCAGACGACTCGAAGGAAACCCGGGTCGCGCGCGTCCTGGAGGGACTTTCGGCGTTTGCCGGGCACGACCTGCGCATCGACACCGAGGTGGCGGAATCCGAGTGGAGCGCCGCACACCGCAACATGGCCATCGGCCACATGCTGCGCAGCTACGACATCCTGCCCGAGGACCCGGACATCATCGTGCGCGGTTACGTCGAGCAGTGCGCCGTCGTCGTGACGACGCGCGACCTGGCCATCATGGCGACGACGCTCGCAGGCGGCGGCCTTCACCCGGTGACGGGCGAGCAGGTCGTCAGCCAGCGCACAGCCCGCCACGTCATGTCGGTGATGCTCTCGTGCGGCATGTACGACGCCGCAGGCGACTGGCTCACCGCCGTCGGCATCCCGGCGAAGAGCGGTGTCGGCGGCGGCATCCTCGGCGCGCTGCCGGGGCAGGTCGGGCTCGCGACGTTCTCGCCGCCGCTCGACCCGCACGGCACCTCGGCGCGCGGCGTCGACGTGTTCGAGCACCTGAGCGAGGACATGGACATGCACCTCATGGACGTCCCGCCGCCGGCACGCTCGGTCGTGCGCCGCTCGGAGGTCGTCGAACTCCTCGACGGCGTCGAAGCCCACGTCTACGACCTGCAGGGCGACATCCGCTTCGCGGGTGCCGAGCGCGTCGTCCGGCTCGTCGTCGACGAGCCGCCGGAGCCGGAGATCGTCGTGTTCGACCTCGTCGACGTTCACGCGCTCGACGACCCGGCGATCCGTATGCTCTGGGAGTCGGTGCGTCGTCTGGATTCCGAGGGCCACGACGTGTGGTTCGCCGGTTTCGACGACGCCGAGCTGACGCGCGGGCGCCTCGACACCGACGGCTACGACGTCGGACGCGGTGTCCACGTCGGCATGGCGGACGACCTCGACGACGTCGCCGCTCAGATTCGCGCTCGGTAGACCGGCGCATGGGCGAATACCTCGGCGACCGCGAGCTGACCTTCGGTCTGCGGGCCCGCGAAGCGTCGGACCTTCCGGTGCTGGCCGACACCCTCGCCAGGCAACAAGCGTCGAGCCGGTACCCGTTCCGGTGGCCGCTTCCCATGCCAGATGTCGACTTCGTCGCACGCAGCAGCGATGAGAACGCGTGGGTCGCTCACGAGGGCCCGCGCCTCCTCGGCCACGTCGCGGTCGGCATCGTGAGCGAGGACGACTTCGGTGAGATCTTCCGGGACGGGCTGGGGATCGAGGTAGATCGATTGCGCTCTGTCACAACCTTGTTCACCAGCATTGAGGCCCGTAGCCTCGGTGTCGGACGTGCGTTGCTGGCCCACGCGGAGGCCGACATCGTCGATCGTGGCCTCGTCCCGGTGCTCGATGTCCTCCCCGTTCACGCCGCTGCTTCCGCGATGTACGCGCGGCGCGGTTGGCGCACCGTGGCCACCGCCACTGCTGTGGACGCGATCAAGGGAAGGTTTCACGTGGAACACATCGCGCCCGAGGGGTCGATCGCCGCGCAGATCGACGACCTGCGTCCTGCCGCCCGACGTCGCTATTGGCTTCGTCAGGTGCTCAATGCCGCGGTGCTGCCCGGTTTCGCCGCCGTCCTTGTGCTCACGCAGACCTTCGACCTGACGTTCTTCGTCGTCGCCTGCCTCATCGGTGCCCTCAATTTCTTCATGGCGATGAGCCAACGTCGACCGATCCTCGGTGGGCATCGTGACGGCCTCGTCCCGCTCGTGCTCGGGCTCGACTTCCGTCGCCGTCGCACCGTCCGCCGGGCCGTGCGCACCGCCAACCCGAGCGTCGACCCAGTGCTCCAGTACGTCGAACTTACCGAGGCGCGACGCCTTGCCCTGCAGTACAAGACGAGCGTGTGGGCGCTCGGCGTCTCCCTCGTCGTCCTGCTCATCCTTGCGGCCGTGCACTTCGCGGACGGAAGCAACGCCACGGTGTTCGTGCTCGCGGCCTTGGCGGTGTTCGCCGTTGTCGCAGGAACGTGGAGCATGCTCAGCTCACGGGGCGCCCAGCGCTACCTCGAGCGTCTCGGCTACGACCCCCAGAGCCTGCTGCCGCGCGATGAACCCTCGTCGGCCCTCTGACCGCCAGCGTCACGTGCTGCGTCGCGCCATGAAGTCTTGGCGTGACGCGGCGTCGTGCTTCTCGAGCGCGGAGCGCAGGGCCGTGCGGGGCATCGCCGTGGAGTGACGCTCGAGGAACGCGTCGAGCATCTCCCGGTCGCGCAAGCCCGCCTCGCGCAGCATCCACCCCACCGCCTTGTGCATGAGGTCGTGCTCGTCGTCGACGAGAAGCTCGGCGAGCCTGAAGGTCTGGCGCAACTCCCCCGCACGGATCATGCCGAGCGTCGTCACCATCGCGAATCGCCTGCGCCACAGCGACGGTGACGCGGCGAGATCGTCGAGCACCCGATCCTGCTCGGCCTCCGCCTTGTCGAGCAGCCACCGCCCGAGCGTGTGCGGGGCGACGGTGTCGACAAGGTCCCAGTTGTCGAGGTTCTCGATCCGCGCGAGCACCAGCTCAATGACCTTGTCACGTTTTTCTGGCGGAGTCTTGGCCGGTTTGTAGAGCTCCACGACAAGGACAGCGCCGAGCAGTCGAGCCTCGTGGATCGAGTGCTGGAGCAGCGCGTCGAGGTCGTCCAATTCGACGCTGCGTCGCACGTCCCTGGCGAGCGCCCGGACCTGCGGCACCCGCACACCGACGAACTCGTCACCCTCGGCGTACCCGCCCGGAAACGCCAGCAAATAGCGAGCTTTTGCCACCGCGTCATCGGCATCGCCGAGACTGCGAAGCCGCTCGACGAGTTCGTCCGCCAGAGCGGTCATGGGGGCGCTCATGGACGCAGGCTACTCAGGTACACCCCGCGCCCTCGCGCACCAAGACGTCAGCGCCGCGCCAGGTACCCGTTGATGTGACGCTGGATCCACGACGGGCTGACGGCCGTCGCGAGCATCGACACCGTCGTGTTCGCACCGACCGGCCGGTGGATCGAGCGGACGGCGTCGAACATCCGCGGGCGATTGACGGCCTTCCACACAGCCGCCGCGACGTCGTCCGGTCCGAGCCGCACGCCCATGCGGTTCACGGTGCCGATGTCCATGTTCTCGGTCATCGCGGTCGCGACGAACAGCGGCCAGATGGCCTGGACGCGGATGCCGTCACGTGACCACTCGAGGTCGAGCGCTTCACTCAACCCGCGCACACCGAACTTCGTCGCGGAGTACCCGGCGAGCTCGGCCTGACCGTAGAGCGCCGACGCCGACGCGAGGTTGACGACCTGGGGCGAATTGCCGCGGCGCAGATACGGATACGCCGTGTGGCAGCCCGTCATCACGCCCTTTAGGTTGACGTCGACCGCAGCCATGTGCGCACCGAGCGGCACATCGACGAAGTAACCCGGCGATACGATGCCGGCGTTGTTGACGAGCAGGTCGAGCCCGCCGTCGCCGCAGAACTCACCGAGCACGCGCTGCCAGCCTGCGGGGTCGACGACGTCGAGTTCGTAGACGACGACGTTCGCACCGAGTTCGCTCGCGAGCGCCTCGACGGCGGCGAGGTCGATGTCACAGGCGGCCACTCGCCATCCGGCCGTGGCGAACCGGCGGGTGATCGACCGGCCGATGCCGGCGCCCGCACCGGTGACGAGCATCGTCTTCGGCCCAGACGACGAGCGTCCCAGCTTCATCGCGCACTGGCCTCGACGCCGTCGGAGGTCGGCGTCGCTGCCACCGGCTCACCACGGCGCGAGTACCGCATATCCGTCGTGACGGGCGGGTTCTTCATCTCGCGGGCTTCGGCGAGGTAGTCCTGGCGCATCGTCCACGGCGGAGTCTTCGCCTTGCGCGGCATGAGCGCCGCGCCGCGCTGAAGGTAGCCGGATTCCATCTCGAGCAGGGGCGCCCGTTCGAGACCGGGGGGCGCAACAGGCGTCGCGATGTCTGATCCGGTGGTGCGCATGTGCTCGACGACGCGCGCGATGAACCGGTTGGACAGATCGCTGCGCAGCCCCCACGACGCGTTGATGTAGCCCACGCACATGCCGACGTTCGGCACACCTTCGAGCATGCAGCCGCGGTAGGCGAGGCGCTCGGAGAGGTCGACCTTGTCGCCGTCGACGAACACCTCGGCGCCGCCGAGCATCTCGAGGGAGAGGCCGGTGGCCGTCACGATGATGTCGGCGTCGATGAACGTGCCCGACGTGGTGCGGATGCCACCGGCTTCGACACGTTCGATCGTGTCGGTGACGACGTGGGCGCCGTCCTTCTTGATCACCTTGAACAGGTCGGCGTCGGGCACGAGGCACAGGCGCTGATCCCACGGGTTGTACGGCGCGGTGAAGTTGTCCACGTGACTCGTGCCGGCGCTCATACGCACACCGGCACGCAGTGCTCTGGTGGCGAGTTTCGGGGCGCGACGGGCGAACTGGTAGGAGCCCCACTGGAGGAAGACGTTCTTGTTGCGCAGGATCGCGTGACGACGCTCGTCGCTCACTCGTCCGCGCAGGAGGCGGTTGAGAGGGTCGCGGCCGGGCTGGCCGAGCACGAAGCTCGGGGTGCGTTGCAGCATCGTCACGTCGGCGCCGGCGTCCGCGAGCGCCGGCACAAGGGTGATGGCGGTGGCACCCGAGCCGATGACGGTGATGCGCTTGCCCGTGACGTCGAGATCGGCCGGCCAGAACTGGGGGTGGATGACCGTGCCACCGAAGTCGTCGATACCCGGGATGTCGGCCTTGTACGGCTCGTCGTAGGAGTAGTAGCCGCTGCAGGCGTAGACGAAGCGGGTACGCACCTCCTGCTCGCCGTCGGCGGTGCGGACGGTGAGCGTCCACAGGGCGTCCTCGCTCGACCAGTCGGCGCGCACGACCTCGTGCTCGTAGCGGATGTGCTCGTCGATGCCGTACTTCGTCGCGGTGTGCTTGATGTAGTCGAGGATGTCGCTGCCCGCAGCGATGGCGCGCTCGTGCCGCCACGGCTCGAAGGGGTAGGCGAGCGTGTACATGTCGGAGTCGGAACGGATGCCGGGGTAGCGGAACAGATCCCAGGTGCCGCCGAGCGAGGGGCGGCGTTCGAGGATCGCGTACTTGAGGTCGGGCATGCGCTCGGTGAGGCGGTAACCCGCGCCGATTCCGGAGAGGCCGGCGCCGATGACGACGACGTCGAGCACCTCGGGGGTGGTTTCGTTGGTCATGGCGTTTCCTTCCGTCCGACGTGACCCACGCCACGCTACCGACCGGTTCGGACTCGTCGGTGGAGTTTGAGCGAACTCACGGACGTTCGTCCTGAACCGGTGCACGACGCGAAATATCCGACGTCGATGGCTCGTTCCGGCCAATGACGGCAGAACATCAGCGCGCCAGGTGAAGGAGCACTCAGTGGACGTCGACCTTCTGGTCATCGGTTGGGGCAAGGCGGGCAAGACGCTCGCAGGGCGGTACGCGGCGGCCGGGCACTCGGTGGCGCTCGTGGAGCGCTCCCCCAAGATGTACGGCGGCACCTGCATCAACATCGCGTGTGTTCCGACGAAGGACCTCGTCGTCTCGGCCGAGCAGCGCCGCGAGAGCGACGACCCGGCCGAGTACTTCGCGCAGTCCGTCGCGGGGCGTGACGCGCTGATCAGCAAGCTCAACGCGGCCAATCACAAGATGGTCGAGAAGCCGAACGTGACGCTCATCGACGGCACGGCGCGCTTCGTCAGGCCGCACGAGGTGAGCATCGACACCGCCGACGGCGAGGTCAACGTAACAGCGTCGAAGATCATCGTCGGCACGGGTGCCACGCCGGCCCGCCTGCCCATCCCAGGGGCTGACGGCGACCGCATCTATGACTCGACGACCATCCAGCACGTCGAGCCCTTCCCGAAGCGTCTCGTCGTCATCGGCGGAGGCTTCGTGGGTCTGGAGTTCGCGAACATGTTCGCCCACTTCGGCTCGGAGGTGACGGTGCTCGACGGCGGCGACACGTCCCTGCCCGCCGTCGACCGTGACGTCGCCGAGGCCGTCCTCGACGCGCTCAAGGCCGAGGGCATCCGCGTCGAGTCGGGCGTGAAGGTGGAGGAGTTTTCCGAAACCGCGGACGCCGTCGTCGCGCGTTCCAGCGCCGGTGAGTTCGAGGCGGACGCCGTGCTCGTCGCGGCGGGCCGCACGCCTGCGACGAAGGAACTCGGCCTCGACGCCGCCAGCATCAACACCAACGAGCGCGGCTTCATCGAGGTCGACGACCAGCTGCAGACGTCCGTCGAGGGTGTCTACGCGGTGGGTGACGTGAACGGCGGCCCGCAGTTCACGTACATCTCGCTCGACGACAACCGCATCGTGTGGGACGCCATCGTCGGTGACGGCACGCGTCGCCGCAGCGACCGCGCCGCGGTGCCGACTTCGACGTTCATCACGCCGCCGCTGTCGATGGTGGGCATGAACGAGAAGCAGGTGCGCGAGAGCGGCCGCAAGGTACTCGTGGCGTCGAAGCCGGTGGAGAGGATCGCGGCGATGCCGCGCCCGAAGATCGTCGGCGACACGCGTGGCCTGTTCAAGGTCTTCGTCGACGCCGAGACCGAGGAGATCCTCGGTGCGACGGTGTTCAGCATCGACTCGCAGGAGCTCATCAACTTCGTGGCGCTCGCGATGCGCCTGGGCGCGAAGGTTTCGGACCTGCGCGACGGCATCTGGACGCACCCCTCGAGCACCGAGGGCTTCAACGAGGTGCTCGGCGAGCTGAAGCCGCTCGACTGACGTCCTCTCGCAAGCGCCGGCCCGCGCCGTCACGTCCGCGATGCGCCGCACGACGGGGGTTCAGTGCTCGCCCTTGAAGACTCGGCGGTCAGGCAGGCGAGGTGTGCGTGCGCCACCGGGCCGGGCCGCGACGGTGTGCGCCGGGCGCAATCTCGCGATCACGTCGGCGCACACCCTTGTGTCGCAGACGTCAGTGGTGACCGCCCCCGTGGCCGGCGTGGAAGGCCAGCAACGGCTTCGGCAGCACGACGAACGGCCGCATCATGGTGTGGTCCTCGTGATCGAGGATGTGGCAGTGATACATGAAACTGCCCGTTGCACCGGCCAACTCGCCGAGAATGCTCACCCACTCTCCGGGCTTGACGACCCACGTGTCCTTGCGGCCGGCCGTGATGGCATCGATCGGACGGCCGGCTGACGGCACGGGCAGGGGTGTCGGAGTCGCGCCCAGCGTCATGTCGAAACCGGGGACGTTGCCGTTCGTCAGGGGCCACTGCCGACGCGTCAGCATCTGGAAGTCGGTCATGTGGATGTGCATGGGGTGTTCGGGGCCACCCAGGTGCACGATGTTCCACACCGCCCAGTCACCTTCGCCGAAACGTAGCGTCACCGTGTCGTCGAACAGCTTGGCCACGGGGCGTAGCGTCGTGACACCGCCGTCCTGCGTGGCAATGCGGATGACGTCGGGCGTGTCTGCGGGCACGTCGCCCTCGACTTCCTTCAACTCCCACATCTCCGGGTGAGCAGCTCCACGCACCCGCGGGGGAACGACTCCTATCCAGGCATGCTCGTGGTGGTCGACGAGGCGGCCCCCGTCGACCTCGAGCACACCGTCCGATCGGTGCGTCCAGCGTGCGTAGCGTGCATCAAGCACACGCGGTAGTCGGAACGGGTCACGTACCTGGCGGCCGTCGACGACGAACTGCATCGCGGACGCTTCGCTCTGGCCGGGCCGAGCGTTGAGGACGGTGTTGTTCTCGTTCCGTAGTTCAACCGTGCGCCCTCGTAGCGCCCCGAAGTCGACGAGGACGTCGGCACGTTCACCGGGGCCCATCTCCAGCACGCCGTCGGCCGGAGGGGAGGGCTTACCGAGGAACCCGCCGTCGGTCCCGATGACGACGAGTGCGTCAGCGATGCGGGTGGCAGTGAACGCGGGGTCGTTCGAGGGCAGCGGAGCTTGGCCGTGGCCGTCCGTCGTGTCGTGAAGCGCAAAGCGCATGACGCGTGAGTTCGAGGCGTTGAGCAGCCTCAATCGGTGCCAGCGCGCGTCGACGTTCTTCGTCGGCCAAATGGTGCCGTTGACCATGGTGAAGGGGCCGGTCACCGGGATTTCGCCCTCGATGCCGTTCTGTACGGTGCCGGCCTGCTTGTAGAGGATGCGACCGGTGAAGCGGCCCTTCTCGTCCGTTTCGAGATTGCGGTCGGCGACGGCGAGAACGAGTTCCTCATCGCCGCGCGGCAGGTCGAGCGCGTCCTCGACCTCGTCGCGAATGAGGTAGAAGCCCGCCAGTCCGGCGTGGACGTTGAACCGGGTGACGGCCATCGCGTGGTCGTGGTACCAGAGCGTGCGTGCGGATTGAGCGTTCGGATAGGCGCACCGTGTGACGTTTCCGGGCAGCGCGACGTTGTGCGCCCACCCGTCGTTGTGGCCGTCGGTCAGCGCACCGTGCATGTGCACGACGGTCGCGGCCGTAATGTCCTGGGTGTTCGCCAACGGCGGGTACGCGTCGTCACCGCCACCGCGTGCGTTCGAGCGGCCGCCCGGCTGCAGGGCCCGGACGAAGTCCGTCACTCCCGCGTTCGGCGGCACCCGGACGACGTCGAACGGCAGGTGGAGCGGGCCGCGGCGGTCGGCGAGGCCGTTCTCCCAGTCGATGCGAACCTCGCGTCCGGAGCGCACCTCGATCGTCGGTGCGGGCATGCAGCCCTCGTATGTCCACATGCGGGTGCGTGGCAGTCCGGCGTGCAACCGGACGACGGCCTCCTCTGCGCGGATGCGGATCGGCTGCTCGCCGAAGCGCCGCCAGGCGCGGATGATCGGCGGCTGGGTCAGTCGGTCGACGAATTTTCGCAGCCCGAGGCCGGAATCGACACCGGGCAGTGCGGCGCCGTGCGGCTCGCCCCGGTCTCGCTCGCTGGACCGACGCTCCTCACCGCGCCCGGGGACATCGATGACATCGATCGGCGGCGCACTGCCGGTGTGCGCAAGGTTCTCGTACTGTTGCGATCCGACAGGTGGCGTGTCGTTCTCCGTGGTGCTCATGGTCGTCCCTCCCTGATGCGAGCCGACGTTCGCAGCTCGACCACTCTGTGACGCACGACACGCGTGGCGGGTTCCCGACTTCCGGTCGCGACCGAACCTCATCGACCTGGCGTTTTTCGGACCCCTGTCTGGGGCAGTGGTGCCATCGCCAACTCCAAGTCACTGGCTGGGAGCTCACCGATACCGGACGTGCATGCCTCGGACCAACGCGTGCGAGCGTCGCCCAGAGGCCATCCATCCACACTCACCCTGTCCGCACGGTCAGACGCGCCCCCTCACAACCCTTTCTACGATCACGGGCGGTTACCATGAATCTCATGGAAAACGTGAGCCGCGCGGCTTCTGCAAATCTTCCAAGCCGGCGCCAGGTCGCCTAGGGGGTAGCCTGGGCTTCACCGAGTGTCGTCATTGGAGCTCCTGCCCCGGCGATCGCGGCTTAGCCGTCCTGCGCTCCGGTTAGTGCACCACTGGGATCAGCATTCACCAACAAAAGCGCAACCGGGGATCACACGATCACCGGCAGCACGTGGAGTTGGGATGGATCTCCAGGGAAAAATTTTCGCCAGTCTGATGACAGCGATGTGACTCGTTACCTGATTGAACCGCGAACCAGTTACACGACACTCAACTCAACCTCGTGCAACTACAACGCGGGGGGTATCGACGCAGGTTTCGGGAAACTCGATTCTCTTTAAGGGTGACGCAACCACCGCTGGATCGTGGCGCAGTGCCTATACGCGGCAGGGGTTCACGCTGTCGAAGGGGTGTACCTACACTCTTTCGGTCCCTTGGGCTGCCACAGGAAGCTATGGAGGAGACATCTCACTCACCGTGGGATTCATGTCAGCCCTCCCACAGTGGCAGGCTGTCGACCTTTCCCCGCCTTGGGCAAATGCTGGAACCGGAACGAGCAATATCGCAGTAAGAAGTACCGCTTGATCCAACGCGTCAGGAACCGCGGAGCTAACCTTCAGACCGTCGTCGACAGGAACTTTCTATCTGGGGTATATAGCGAGATACCTTCAGCTAGCGGGAACCACCACCGCATGCAGCGGGTATATTAACGACATTGCGGCGGGATCTCCGACCATTACAGCGGCGTGAGCTTCACCCCACCGAAAGTGAAGGATGTCCAGTCTGAAGTGGTCGAGTTATCAGCCGCCAGAGACTCGTAAACGACAACCCGGCCATGGGATCTTCTTCGCGCTTGTGCAGAAGAACGCCCTGTACCGAACGTACCTAACACCATCGCGGCAGACGTGACCGGCTCGGGCAATTGGCCCGGATCGAGTTCGAAACCGTCATGACAGCAACAGCAGCTTTGGCTGTCTGACACCTGTCACCTGGCAGTTCAACAGTCCCAACCTGCCAACGCGATCGCCGAGATGCCCGCGGGCAGGCTCCACTTCTTCGTCAGGACGACTCCCGTGGCCATGGCCAGGGCGCCGCCGATCCCAGCGGCGACGCCGAGGGAGTCCATGGCTGCGCGGGGACCGAGGACGACCAGGGCCACACCGACGACACCCACCACACCCCAGGCCAGGCGCCAGCCGGAAAGTCGCTCGTGGAGGACAGCTACATGTTCCACTTCATGAGGTTGTTGACACCGTGGCTACTTCGGCAGCCACGTCCGCGAACATCTTCACTCCGAGGTAGGGCTCCATCGGTAGGAGTTCGCCCTGACCGGGCGGAGTGGGCTCCGGGTCGGTCGGCGGCTCCGGGCCGTCGTCTTCGCTACGGAACTCGATGCAGTGGTACTGGTCGCCGTACCGCTGGCCGGGCTGGCGTAGCCACTCGCCTGGCGTCTGCCCGCACTCGGCGATGTACCAGATGCCGCAGGCGTCCTCGTAGCGACCTTCGCGGGCAGGCTGGTCGTGGATACACCGGTCGCACCAGCTGGACTGCCAGGCGTAGCCGTCGTCACTGTTGGCGAACGGCGGGTGGTCGCGCGGCGCGACTCCTGAAGTCTTCATCCCCATGCCCTTTCCTCTCGCTCCTCAACTCGCCGACGAGCGAGGTCTCGGCGGGTCACATACCCGAGGAAGTACCGCCAGAGGCCCGCTGACGTGAGCCAACCAATTGGGCTTGCTCCCCAGAACATGGGCCGCGGCGAGCCCATGACCTTCTTGTTGAGCCTTGCCGACATCGGCAGGTAGAGCGGCAGTCCGATCGCGGCGTAGGTGACCACGATCCACACCGTCCGGCGAACATCAGACATTGGTCTGCTCCTGCTGGCTCGCGCGCCGCTGGGCCAACGCTTCGCCGGCGACGGTGCCGCCAACGACCTTCCAGAGGAACTCCGTCAGGGGCTGCGGATCGGTTCCGCCGAGTGCCTCGCCGATCAGGGCGTAGACGTCCTCCTCGATCTCGGCGACCTTCGCTGAGGCGGCGGAACCCTCCGCTGTCAGGGCGAGTTCGACGCTGCGGCGGTCCTGCTTCGACGGGGTGCGTTCGATGTAGCCCTTGCCAACCAGTCGGTCGACGAGGCGACTGGGGCTCTGCCCGCTGTCGCAGACCAGCAGCCCGCCGAGGGCGCTCAGCGTGAGGGGCTGGTGGTCACTCAGGATTCGGAGCACCTCTGCCTGGGATGGGGTCAAGCCAAGTGCGCGCAGCCCCTGAGCAAGGAGGCGGTTGCCTTCCCGCTGGGCCGCGAGGATGAGGTAGCGGAGTTCTTCGACGGCGCGCATTGATGCTCTCTCCTTACAGCGACTCGTCAGCGAGGAACTCGGCGACAGCCTGGCCGTAGGTTTCTGGGTGGGTGAACCGGAACATGTGCCCGGTCCGCTCCAGCACGCGCTCTCGGGCATGCGGGATGCCATCACGCAACACGCGGGCCGCATCGTCCCCGATGAGCGTGTCGTGGGACGGCGTCAAGATCAGCGTCGGGACCTGAATCCGGTCCAGCTCGTCGGTGTAGTCGGCGTTCAGTACGGCCGTGACGCGAGCGCCGAATGACGTCGCTGGCGTGTGATCGAGAAACAACTGGCGACTCTGCGGCTCCGACCAGGGCACCTGCCCTTCGGTGTCGTACGGCGAGGCCAGTCGGTGGGCGTGGGCGCGAAGCACCATCTGGCGGTATGCCGGACCCCGCAGCCTGCCCATGAGGCGCATCGCTGCCTTCCAGGCGGGTGAGGTGATCGGGTTTGCAGCGAAGCCACCCGAGAGCACCAGGCCCGAAAGCCCCTCCGGCTGACGGGCTCCCAGCGCCAGGGCGATGTTCGCGCCGAAGGAGTCGCCGACCAGCACGTAGTCGCCCAGGTCGGCGACCTCGGACGAGAGCGCATCAGCGTAGGCCTCGATGTCATCGAGACTCTCGGGAAGCCGCATGGTCCGGCGAGGGTGAT
This sequence comes from Dermacoccus sp. 147Ba, assembly GCF_004151355.1. Classification (NCBI taxonomy): domain Bacteria; kingdom Bacillati; phylum Actinomycetota; class Actinomycetes; order Micrococcales; family Dermacoccaceae; genus Dermacoccus; species Dermacoccus sp. 147Ba. Next base: position 18,337 of record NZ_SEHL01000010.1, on the reverse strand, counting down.
CGGCGAGGGCGGTGAGTTGCTCCACCTCCCAAGGGGCACCAGAGAAGCACGGGACGAAGACCAATGTAGAGTTGCTCATGATTAGATGTTACGACATACATGTTGAAACATCTAGTGTCTCCGTCGGTGAGTGCGAGTGCCTACCCACGCGAATGCTCCGCTCACACCTGAGGGCCGGAAGCGTCTGTGCGAACGCGTCGACGCTGGTCGTCCGCTCGCTCATGTCGCTGACGAAGGGGGCATCAGTCGCGCCGCGCTGACGAAGTGGTACCGCCGTTGGCTGCTGCACGGGGAGCCCGGCCTGTACGACCGGACCTCTCGGCCCGACCATCAGCCCACCCGCACACCGAATGACATCGAGGAGATGGTGGTCCAGTTGCGGACGGTCGAGAAGTGGGGGCCAGCACGCATCGCCGGGCACCTCTCCACGGTCGGCGATGGATCGATCAACATCAGCCCCGCCACGGTGTGGCGCATCCTCAATCGCAACGGCATCAGTCGCCTGCGGGACCTGGACATGCCGACGGGCGAGTCCAAACGCGAGCCTCGCCGGTATGAGCACGCCGCTCCCGGCGACATGATCCATGTCGACGTGAAGAAGGTCGGCCGTATCCCGGAGGGTGGCGGTTGGGCCGTCCACGGGCGTGGCACCGAAGAAGCGCTAGCCTCCCGCCGCGTCGCCAGCAGGCGTCCCGGCTACGTCTACATTCACGCGGCGGTGGACGACCACAGCCGCCTGGCCTACGCCGAAGTCCACCCTGACGAGCGGGCGGGTACCGCTGCCGCGTTCTGGCTTCGGGCGGTGCTGTTCTACCGCGAGCACGGCATCACGACATTCAGTCGGTGCCTCACGGACAACGGCCCGGCGTACCGCTCCAAGGTCTTCAACGACGCCCTCGCAGGAACCGGAGCGGCTCACAAGTACACGCGCCCGCACACGCCCCGGACGAACGGGAAGGTGGAGCGCTTCAACCGCACCATGAAGGAAGAGTGGCTCTACGTACGCGCCTACGCCAGCGACGGTGAGCGCACCGCCGCGCTGGCGGCATTCCTGAACACCTACAACCATGACCGTCCGCACAGCAGCCTGGGCAACAAGCCACCGGCCAGCCGGGTTCCGATCACGTCGTACCGGGTCCAGCCTCAGCCGAAGATGCTCGACGTTCCTCAGATCGAGGGCCTCGGGCACGAGCCCACCCTGTTCGACCTCCTGTAAACAACCTCATGAAGTGGAACAGCTACAGCCAGGAACGCAGCGATGATGGGTTGGACGTCACGAACTCTTCAACCGAAGCCACGGTTTCAGGGTGCTGCCGCTCGGCTCGATGAGCAGTGCCTCACGCGCGGCGGGCATTACCCACACCGGCGGCCAAGATTGCTGCGACGCCGGCGATTTCAGCGACGCCCAGACGCGTGCCGAAGACCGTCACGTCCACCACGAGCGCGACGACGGGGTAGACGAAACCCAGGACGGCGATCGTCACTGCCTCGAGACGCGGGAACGCCGAATACATGAGGACGTACATGACGCACGTATGGATCAGCCCGAGGCCCACCAGCCACGACCAGCCTCCGGTGAGTTCGTCACCCAGCCGGCTCCACTCGAGGAGCGGCGCGAGGATCACGACACCGACGATCATCTGCACGAAAACGGTGACGTGTGGACGCACGCCGGGCAGCTTCTTCGCGATCAGCGTGGCTGCGGCGTAGAACGCTGCCGCTGCGAGCGCCTGGAGTAGACCGAGGAAGTAGTTCGATGACGGCGCGCTGTGCCACGGCTGCGCGATGAGGACGAGACCGACGAAACCGAGCGTCACCCAGGCACCCTGTCGACGAGTGATGGATTCCTTCAGAACCAGTGGCGCCGCGAGGATGAGCATGAAGGGTTGCAGGTGATACGTCACGGTCGCGATGCCGATCGATGTGTTCGAGTAAGCCGCGAACAACAGCGCCCAGTTCACGACGAGAGCGAGTCCGCCGAGAACCGCGATGCCGGCGAGGCGCGGGGTGTACCCCGAGGTGCGGAAGTAGCCACACAGAGCGCACACGAGGCCCATCGCCAGCGCGCCGATGACGCAAGGCGCCCACGCGGCCGTCACCGGTGCTGCACCGGATTTGAGGACAAACAGGCCGATCGTCCCGGAGAGCACCATCGCGATGACGAGCTGAATCGTTCCCGTGCGACGTTCGGCAGAGGTCATTTCGGAAGTCTGAGGAGTAGTCCGTTCGGTAGCCATGATTCAACCGTCGCGCTCTGGCCAGCACCGGTACGAGTGGCATAAATGACACAGTCCGCGCAAAACCTGCCACACTGGCCACGTGCTTCGCTCGGTGGCTGTCATCGCCCAATCTCCCGTAGCGGCCTTCGAGCTGGGCGTGCTCGTCGAGGTCTTCGGGGTGGACCGCACTGAAGAAGGTGTCCCGGCGTTCGACTTCACGATCTGCACGTCGCAGGGCGCTGCGGTTGCTGCCACCGTCCCGGGAATCTCGCTCTCCGGAGCATCCACGTTGGACGGGGCGGCGACCGCTGACCTTGTGGCCGTTCCCAGTTCCCCGATGGACGAGCCACCCGGAGATGACGTCCTGGATGCCTTGCGTTCCGCTTCGGAGCGTGGGGCCTACGTCCTGTCCATGTGCTCGGGAACGTACGCGTTGGCGTGGGCCGGGTTGCTCGACGGGCACCGAGCGGCGACCCACTGGCGATACGCCGCCCATCTTCAACACCGATTTCCGCGCGTCCACGTGGATGATTCGCTGCTCTACGCCCAAGCCGGGAACGTCATCACCGGCGCTGGGACCGCGGCAGGAATCGACGCCTGTCTCCACCTCGTCCGCCTCGAACACGGCAGCTCTGTCGCGACCAAGATCGCCCGTCGCATGGTCGTCGCACCTCACCGTGACGGCGGCCAGAAACAGTTCATCGACAAGGCGATACCGGCGCGAGTCGGCGGCGGCCTGGGAGCGCTGCTCGACGCGGTCGGGCGAACCCTCGAGGAGCCTCACACGGTGGCGTCGATGGCACGTCAGGCAGGGGTTTCCGAGAGGACCTTGGCGCGCTGGTTCGTCGACGAGGTGGGAGCCACGCCCCACGCGTGGCTCTCGGGCCAGCGCGTCCTTGCGTCACGTCACCTCCTGGAAACAACGGATCTGCCCATGGACGCCGTCGCCCGGCACAGCGGATTCGGCGACGCGAGCACCCTACGTCGGCATTTTCAACGGGATGTCGGGGTGAGTCCAGCTACCTACCGGAGCTTGTACTCCGCGACGCAGGCGTAAGCGGCGGCGACGTAGACGTCGTCCCGGCGCCCGCGCGCCACAGCTTCCCCGAGCACGCCCATCGGCTCAAGGTGACGCGCCTTGTCGTGCCTCAGATCCCTCCGACGACTCACGAAACACCTCAAGTCACGACAAAGCCCCCGAACCTACTGGTTCGGGGGCTTGCATGCCGTTTGACAATCGCGTGCGCGAGGGGGGATTTGAACCCCCACGCCCTTTCGGACACTGGCACCTGAAGCCAGCGCGTCTGCCGTTCCGCCACTCGCGCGAGTGCTCACCTATCATTCCCTACCGCCACACGGTTCGCCAAATCGGCGGGGCGCGCGTCGCCCCGGCCGCCGAGCCGGGCGTCAGACCGGCTCCTCAGCAGGCGCACAGGCACGCGCGGAGTGCAGGAATTCAGCGGTTCCCCATGGCCGACGGCTACGATCGAATCCCTGGTTCACCCGACCAGACCGGCGTGCTGCCCGCACACCACCGACGCACAGGCCGCCCACTGACGGAACCACCGCGCCGCGAGGGGAGTCGAAGGCCGTGAGGCCCACCGGCATCCACGCCGGCCACGACACAACGAGGAGGCACCCATGGGGTTGTTCGACAAGCTCGAGAGCAAACTCGAACAAGGTGTCAACGGCGCCTTCGCCCGCGCCTTCAAGAGCGAGGTGCAGCCGGTCGAGATCGCCTCCGGCATCCGCCGCGCCATGGACGACCGCGCAGCCTCCGTCGGCCGCGGCAAGCGCCCCATCGTGCCCAACCTCTTCACGATCGAGCTCTCCCCCACCGACTACGACCGCCTCTCGGCCTGGGGTCACGAGCTCGACGACGAACTCATCGCGAGCGCCCAGGAGCACGCCGACGAACAGCGCTACTCGCCCGGCGGCCCCTTCACCATCGTCCTGCAGGAATCCGACAACCTCGAGACCGGCGTCTTCCGCCTACGCCCCGCCACCGCCAAGGCCGCCGAAGCGCTCGCTCACCAGCGCGCGCACGCTCGCCCGCGTCCTCATCGAGACGACGCGCACGACGTCCACGCCGCGGCCCCCGCGCACGATGACCATGAGCCCCGCGCCCCTCGCGAGGCCGGACGTTCGTCCGCTGCGGGAGCGACCGCCGGCACCGGTGCCGCCGCGCCGGCCGGCCGCAGCTTCGGCTCGCGCATCAAGGACTACCTCACCGGTTATGCCCCCGACGACGCTGCCCAGCCCGCTTCGGGCGAGCGTCGGCCGCACGATCCGCACGAGGACATCCGAGGCGACCGTGACTATGACACGCACGACGAGCGTGCTGACGCCTTCGACGCTGACACGAACCGCGCACCCTCGAGCCTGGGCGGCGCCTACTCGTGGGATTCGGCCGACGCGCACGACCGTCAGGGGCGCGCTCCTCACGACTCCGATGAAAACGCGTACGCCGGCTTCGCGGGCGACCGCTACGACGACAACGGGTACGACAACCACCACGGCTTCGACGACGCCCACCCCGACAACCGCGCCACCGGCCGCGGCCTCGCGTGGGACGACGATGACGACTACGGCGACCCCACCGGTTTCTCCCCGGCCGAGGAGCCGCAGGACTCCACGGCACGTCACGTCCCCGCCGGCGGCGGCGCACGCCCGCCGCGCCCGGTCTCGCCGCGTGAGCGCCCCTGGCTCAAGATCGACGGCCAGCGTTACCCGCTGCTGGGCGCCATCACCGTCCTGGGCCGCGACGACGAGGCCGACATCATCATCGACGACCCGGGCGTCAGCCGAAGCCACAGCGAAATCCGCATTACCCACGACGGCCCCCACCTCGTGATGAGCGCGCGCGACCTCGCCTCCACCAACGGCACCTACGTCAACGGTGAACGCATCGACTCCACCCACGTCCACGACGGCGACCGGCTCACCCTGGGCCGCACGTCGATGACGATCCACCTGGGAGACCGCACGTGAACGAACTGACGCTGACGGCCATCCGCATCGGCCTCCTCGCCCTCCTGTGGTTCTTCGTGTTCGCGGTCGTCGGCGTCCTGCGCGGAGACCTCTACGGAGCGAAGACCGGTGGCGGACGCGCCTCGCGCGCCTCCTCGCGTGAGCGCGGCGCCAAGACGCCGCGCGCCGTGAAAAAGGGCCCGACGCACGTGGCCGTCATCGAGGGCGCCATGCGCGGCACGACACTGCCGCTCACCGAATCCGGCGTCCTGCTCGGGCGCAACCCCGAGTGCTCTCTCGTCCTGTCCGACGATTTCGCCTCCGGGCGTCACGCACGCATCTACCCCGAGGCCGACGGCTGGTACCTCGACGACCTCGGTTCCACCAACGGCACGTACATCGGCGCCGAACGCATCGGCGAGCACGTCCACGTCGACGCGGGAACCCGCATCCGTATCGGCCGCACCGTCCTCGAGCTGAGGAAGTGACCCCATGCCCATCGCCCTGAGATTCGCCGCTCGTTCCGACGTCGGCCTCGGCTCGAAGAAGCGCAACGAGGACTCCGGCTACGCGAGCAACACAATGCTCGTGCTCGCCGACGGCATGGGCGGCCACGCCGCCGGTGACATCGCCAGCTCCACCGTCGTCGGCCAGATCGTGCCCCTCGACGGTGACGACGTCGGCGCGGACGACGTCCTCGACCAGCTCGCGGACCGCATCCACCTCGCCAACGAGAAGCTGCGCAGCGAGATGGACGCCGACCCGACCCGCGAAGGCATGGGCACGACGCTCATCGTCCTCATGAAGGCCGGCCGTCAGCTCGCCATGGCCAACATCGGCGACAGCCGCGCCTACCAACTGCGTGACGGCAAGTTCACGCAGATCACGAAGGACCACTCCTTCGTCCAGAGCCTGCTCGACTCCGGCCGCATCACCCCCGACGAGGCCGTCCACCACCCGCAGCGCAGCCTCGTCACCCGCGTCCTCACCGGCCGCGAGAACGACGTTCCTGACCTTTCGCTGCGCGAGGCCCGCATCGGCGACCGTTTCCTCCTGTGCTCCGACGGCCTGTCGGACTACGTCGGCGGTCGCACGATCGAGGAGATCTTCACCTCCGGCAAGCCGATCGACCGCGTCGCCGACGAACTCATCGAAATCGCCCTCAAGGCCTCGACGCTCGACAACGTCACCGTCGTCGTCGGCGAGGTCGCCGACAGCGACGAGCTCGACCTCTCGAGCAAGCCCGCCGTCGTCGGCGCCGCCGTTGCACACGGCGTCACCGAGGCCGTGCCGGTGCGCGACCAGACGCCCGCCGAGAAGGCCCGCGCTCTCTCGCGCGAAGTTTCCGACGACGAGGACGAGGAGATCGAGGAGCACAGCGGCGCCCAGCTCGCCGAGGACGGCCCCCGCCGTCGCGCCCGGTTCTACGCCGCCATCGCCGCACTGGTCGTCCTCGCGGCCCTCGCCGTCGCCGCGATCTGGGGCTGGACGTGGTCGCAGAGCCAGTACTTCGTCAAGGATTCCGGCGGACGAGTCACCATCCACCAGGGCGTCGACGGTGGCTTCGGCCCGCTCGAGCTCAGCCATGTGGAGGAGAAGACGGACATCCCGACGGCCGACCTGCCCGAGTTCTGGCGCACCAAGGTCAAGGCCGGCCTCGAGGCCTCCAGCGACTCGGAAGCCGCGGCCACCGTCGAACGTCTCCGGGCGGAGATGGTGAAGTGCCTCGCCGCCTCACCGAACGGAAGCGAGTGCAAGCAGTGAGTCTCGGCCTCACCCGCACCACCTCCGGCACGAAACGCGGCACCGAGCTCTTCCTCCTCGGCTTCGCGGTCGTCGTCGTGCTGTTCGCCTACGCCAGCGTCGGCCTCGCCATCGACGGCACGCTGCCGGCGGACATCATGACCCTCGGCATCGGTCTCGGAGTTCTCGCGCTCGTGTTCCACCTCGTCGTGCGCATCGTCGCGAGCTACGCCGACCCCGTCCTCCTGCCGACGGCGACGCTGCTCAACGGCCTCGGCCTCGTCATGATCCACCGCATCGACGTCGCCCGCGGCCGCGACATCATGGAGGGCGCCGCGCTGCGTCAGCTCATGTGGTCGACGATCGCCGTTGGCGCCGCCATCACGCTGCTGTTCCTCATCCGCGATCACCGCAAGCTGCGTCGCTACACGTTCACGTTCGCCGCAGCCGGTCTCGCGCTGCTCATGATGCCGATGCTCCCGTTCATCGGTATGAACATCAACGGCAACCGCATCTGGATCCACATCGGCCCGCTCAGCTTCCAGCCGAGCGAGGTCGCCAAGATCCTCCTGACGATCTTCTTCGCCAGCTACCTCGTGCAGACGCGTGACGCGCTCTCCCTCGTCGGCAAGCGCTTCCTCGGCTTCCCCCTGCCGCGTGCCCGCGACATGGGCCCCATCATGTTCGCCTGGCTCATGTCCCTGGCCGTCCTCGTCTTCGAGAAGGACCTCGGCACCTCGCTGCTGTTCTTCGGCCTCTTCGTCGCGATGCTCTACGTCGCCACCGAGCGGCGCAGCTGGGTGGCCATCGGCCTCATCCTGTTCTTCACCGGCTGCTACGTGGCCTACCTGCTCTTCGCGAACTTCCAGAACCGCGTCGCGCTGTGGCTCGACCCCTTCACGCCCGGCCAGTCGGACCAGGTCGCGCGCTCCCTCATGGGCCTCGCGTTCGGCGGCATCACCGGCACCGGCCTGGGCCGCGGTTACCCGACCTTCAACTACTCCGAAGCGAACTCCGACTTCATCATGTCGAGCTTCGGTGAGGAGATCGGTCTCGCCGGCATCATGGCGATGATCGTGCTGTTCGCCATCATCGTCGAGCGCGGCCTGCGCATCGGCATCGCCTGCCGCGACGGCTTCGGCAAGCTGCTCGCCACCGGCCTCGCGTTCTCCGTGTGCCTCCAGTGCTTCGTCGTTCTCGGCGGCATCACCCGCGTCATCCCCCTCACCGGTCTGACGACACCGTTCCTCTCCGCCGGTGGTAGCTCGCTCCTCGCGAACTGGGCCATCATCGCCCTGCTGCTGCGCATCTCCGACCAGGCCCGGCGCCCGAGCGTCGCCGAGACCGACCCGACCCGTGGAAGCGACGACACCCAGGTGGTGAAGGTTCGATGAACACGCCCATCCGACGTCTCGGCTTCGTCGTCGCAGCCCTGTTCTGCTCCGTCCTGCTCGCCGCGAGCTACATCCAGGTGCTGCAGGCCAAGTCGCTCAACAACCGCCCGGGCAACACGCGCATCATCAACGCCGGGTACAAGATCGAGCGCGGCTCGATCCTCGTCGACGGCAAGGCCATCGCCACGAGCCGCAAGTCGAACGACAAGTACGTCTACGAGCGTCAGTACACAAACGGCAGCCTCTACGCCCCCGTCACCGGCTACAGCTCGCTCGTCTACGGCAACGGCGGCGGCCTCGAAGGTGCCGAGAACGAAGTGCTCACGGGCACGAGCGACTCGCTGTTCTACCGCCGCCTCGTCGACGTCGTCACCGGGAAGCCCAAGCAGGGCGCCAACCTCGAGCTGACGATCAACCCCAAGATCCAGCAGGCCGCCGCGCAGGCCCTCGGCAACCGCCGCGGCGCCGTCGTGGCGCTCGACCCGAAGACGGGCGCCGTGCTCGCCATGGTGACCTCGCCCTCCTACGACCCGAACAACCTCGCCTCGCATGACACCGAGGCCGTGACGAAGACGTGGACGCAGATGAACGCGGCCGCGAACCAGCCCATGGTCAACCGCACCATCGGCGGCACTCTCTACCCGCCGGGTTCGACCTTCAAGCTCGTCACCTCGGCCGCCGCGCTCGAATCCGGCAACTACTCGAACTCCTCGACGTTGCCCGGCCCGGCCACCCTGCGTCTGCCCCAGACGACGCACTCCCTGCCGAACGACGACGGGCGCGCGTGCGGCCCCAACGACGAGACGTCGCTCCTGCACGCCCTCGAGGTCAGCTGCAACACCGCCTACGCCCAGCTCGGCATGGACCTGGGCCAGGACAAGCTCGCCTCCCAGGCCAAGAAGTTCGGTTTCGGTGACGTCATGCGCGTGCCGATGCGGGTCACGCCCAGCACGTTCCCGACCCAGCTCAACGAGCCCCAGACGGCGATGTCGGCCATCGGCCAGTACGACGTGCGTGTCACGCCGCTGCAGATCGCGATGATCTCCGCCACCATCGCCAACGGGGGCAACCAGATGCAGCCGTACCTCGTGAAGAACGTCGTCGACTCCGACCTCGACGTCATCAAGTCGACCGACCCGAAGGTGCGCGCCAAGCCGATCTCCGGGCAGACCGCCGACTCCCTCACCGAGATGATGGAAGCCGTCGTCAACAACGGCACCGGTAAGCAGGCCGCCGTCCCCGGCGTCCAGGTCGCCGGCAAGACGGGTACCGCGCAGGGCGACACGAAGAACGCCGCCGACCTGTGGTTCACCGGTTTCGCGCCCGCCAACGACCCGAAGATCGCCCTCGCCATCGTCCTCGAGAACGGCGGAGACCAGGGCGTCGAAGCCCTGGCCGGCTCCGTCGCCGCACCCGCTGCACGCCAGATCTTCGAGGCGGCCGTGCGATGACGGAGACCGCAGCCGCGAGCGCCGCGACGAACCACCCACCGGCGAACCACGCACGAACGACCCGACGACCGACCACCCCGACGAGATCTCAGGAGGAGACCGCATGAGCACGGCACCACGCATTCTCGGCGGGCGCTACGAGGTCGGTGAGCTCATCGGTCGCGGTGGCATGGCCGAGGTTCACGCCGGCCACGACACCCGTCTCGGACGCTCCGTCGCCATCAAGATCCTGCGCTCCGACCTCGCGCGCGACCCCTCCTTCCTCCAGCGCTTCCGCCGCGAGGCGCAGTCGTCGGCCGGGCTCAACCACGCCAACATCGTGGCCGTGTACGACTCGGGTGAAGACACCTTCGTCGAGGCCGGCGGCGGCACCGTCGACATCCCCTACATCGTCATGGAGTACGTCGACGGCCAGACGCTGCGCGAGATCCTCAACGACGAGAAGAAGCTCAGCTCGGACGAGGCCTGCCGTGTGACGATGGGCATCCTGTCGGCCCTCGAGTACAGCCACTCCAAGGGCATCGTCCACCGCGACATCAAGCCCGGAAACGTCATGGTGACGCGCGGCGGCAACGTTAAGGTCATGGACTTCGGTATCGCGCGAGCCCTCGCCGACGTCGGCGCGACGATGACGTCGGCCCAGGCCGTCGTCGGTACCGCCCGCTACCTCTCCCCCGAGCAGGCCCAAGGCGAGAGCGTCGACCCGCGCACCGACCTGTACTCCGCCGGTTGCGTGCTCTTCGAGCTGCTCACCGGGCGTGCGCCCTTCGTCGGTGAGCCGGTCAGCCTCGTCTACCAGCACATCGGTGAGCAGCCGCAGCCGCCGTCGCTGTACGAGCACTCGGTGTCACCCGAGCTCGACGCCGTCGTCCTGCACTCGCTCGAGAAGAAGCGGGACGCTCGCTACCAGAGCGCCGGCGAGTTCCGTTCGGACGTGCTCGCGGCTCGCTCCGGCCAGGAGATCTCCGCGGCCGCCCTCGCGAGTACCCAGGCCGCAGGCGACAGCACGGAGGTCGTCAACTACACGCGCCGCGGCGCAGCTCTCGCGGCCGCCGACCACACGGCGGAACTCGACGAGCGTCACGAGCCGAAGCGTTCGCGCGGCGGTCTGTGGGCTCTCGCCGTCATCGCGGCCCTCGCCGCCATCCTCGGCATCGGCTACCTCTTCATGAACCCGAGCGGCACCACCGACCAGGTCACGGTGACGAAGGTCGAAGGCATGACCTACGACCAGGCCTTCTCGACTCTGTCGCAGGACTTCACGGTCGAGCGCAAGGAGACGTCCTCCGACCAGAGCGAAGGCACCGTCGTCGGGCAGGACCCGCCGGGCGGCACCAAGGCCGACCGCAATTCCACCGTCACGCTCACCGTCTCGACGGGCCCGGACTCCGTGAAGGTGCCCGACGTCGTGGGCGACTCGGTCGCGACAGCGCGCCAGACCCTCATCTCCGCAGGTATCGACGCCGACCGCATCAAGGTCTCCTCGGAGAAGAAGGACGACAGCGGCGTCGACTCGGGCAAGGTTGCCGAGACCAACCCCAAGGCCGGTTCGACGCTCGGTGCGAGCAACGAGATCACGCTCTACCCGAGCAGCGGCAAGGTCACCGTGCCCGACCTCGTCGGCAAGACCCAGGACGAGGCGACGCAGGCGCTCTACAAGGCGCACCTGTCGATCAGCGTGACCTACGAGCGCACGGGCGACGAGACCAAGCAGGGCAAGGTCATCTCCGTGCCCGATCAGGGCAAGAAGGTGGACAACGGCACGGCCGTGGTCGTCGTGGTCGGCCAGAAGCCCGAGGCCACCGTTACGGCGACGCCCTCACCGACGTCGACACCGTCCTCCTCGTCGTCGAGCTCCAGCTCCTCGAGCAGTTCCACCTCCTCGAGCACCAAGCCGAGTTCGCCGAGTTCGCCGAGTGACACGACCGAGCTCACGCCGTCGAACACGGCGAGCCCGCCGAACGAGGACGACTAGTCACGAAGACCTCGAAGGGCCACCCCGATTCGGCCGGGGTGGTCCTTCGACGTCGGTGTCGCGTTGCCGGGCGACGGCGGGTCAGCTCGCGCGCACGAGCGGCACCATGTCGTGACTCGCCTCGACGGCCGTCGTGGAGCCGCACATCCGCAGCCAGTTGGCGAGCATGCGGTGACCACCGACCGTCATGACGCTCTCGGGGTGGAACTGCACGCCGTGCAACGGCAGGTCCCGGTGATGGGCCGCCATGATGATTCCGGTGTCAGTGCGACCGTTGACGACGAGTTCGTCGGTGACGGTGGCCGGGTCGATCGTCAGCGAGTGGTAGCGCGTGGCGGTGAACGGGTCGGAGAGACCCTCGAGCACGCCCGTGCCGTCGTGGAAGACCTCGGACGTCTTGCCGTGCAGCAACTCCGGCGCACGCCCCACCGTCGCGCCCGTGACGACGCCGAGGGCCTGGTGGCCGAGGCACACCCCGAGCATCGGCTGGTTGCGCTCGCCGCACGCCTCGATCATCTTCATACTGACGCCGGCGTCCTCCGGGGTGCCGGGACCGGGCGAGACGAGCACGCCGTCGAAATCGGCGCCGTCGGCCGCGCTGATCGCGTCGTTGCGCACGACGGTCGTCTCGGCGCCCAACTGCTGGAGGTAGCCGACGATCGTGAAGACGAAGCTGTCGTAGTTGTCGACGACGAGAATGCGCGGCGAGTCGGTCATGCCCACCAGTCTAGGTGCGCCCATCTCGCACGGCCCAGCGCCGCCGTCAGCGCTGGGCCCGGGCGTACTTCAGGGAGAGCGAGCCGGTGAACGCGGGGAAGGACGCGTTCTGCTCCGTCTTGACGTCGTAGCCCAGCCCGACGAGGTCGACGTACTGCTTGTAGATCTTCACCGCTTCGTCGTCGTCGAGGGCTGCCTTGAGCTTCACCGGGTCGCCGATGGCCTTGATCGTGAACGGTGGGCTGTAGACACGACCCTGAAGGATGAGGGTGTTGCCGACGCAGCGCACCGCGCTGGTCGAGACGACGCGCTGATCCATGAGCATCATGCCGCGAGCGCCCGCGCGCCACAGGGCGTTGACGACGGCCTGCACGTCCTGCTGGTGGACGACGAGCCAGTCGGGTGTGCCGTCTTCGGGCAGCTGGTCGACGCTCTTCTTGCTGTCGTCGAGGGTGACGGTGATCGCCTGCCCCGTCAGCGGCGCGAGACCGGCCGGGTCCTCCTCCTTCGACGCCTGAGCGTTGATCTTGGACGCCTGGGCGGCTGGTCCGTCCTTCTTCGCGGCGGCGCTCTGCGCCTGTTCGACCTGACGGCGCAGGCTTGCGACGGACTGCTGCTTCTCCTTGACGCGTCGGTCGGCTCCGGCGACGACGTCGCTGAGCTGTGTGTTGCCCGAGCGCAGATCGGTGCCGTGGGCCGCACGCGAACTGACGGCGAACATGAGGCCGGCCACGAGCGTCACGATCGGGACGGCGACCTGCCAGGGCTTCACGCGGCGGCGCGAGGGCATCCGGACACCCTCGTTCTGCTCGACCCCGGGCGCTTCGTTCGGTGCGTCATTCGGCGCGTCGGTCGCGGGAGTGCTGGGCGAATCGGCCACGCTGACGCCTCCTTCATGCTGCGTACCGGCGAGTGAGTCAACTAGGCTCTCACCCTAGTTGACTCACCTCCAGAACGCCTGACACGGAAGGGGTACCCCGTGGCCCGTAAGAACTCCGACGCCGCTGCGCGCGCCGCCTCCGGAGGCGGCCTCAACCCCAGGTGGTGGGTGCCGACCGCTCTCGGCCTCATGCTCCTCGGCCTCGTGTGGGTCATGACGTACTACATCAGTTCGGGCGCGTACCCGATCCCCAACGTCGATGCGATCAACATCGTCGTCGGCTTCGCCTTCATCATGGTGGGATTCATCATGATGACGCGCTGGAAGTAGCGCTCCTTCGACTTCGTCGGATGCCCTCGGCCCTGTTGGGTCGAGGGCATCCGACGTTGTGGGATGTTTTCCCCAGAGTTATCCACAGCCTGTGTGTAATTACACGGCTGTCGTTTTCCACAGCTGTGGACAAACATGGGGACAACGCGTGGATGGCCCGGGGACAAGCGTCAAGATCAGTGGAAAACCGGTGGTCCACCGGTGGAAAAGGGCAGGTCAGCTGGGGACAACTCATGTGACTCACCGGGCTCGGCCCCACGACACGCCGCTCATTCCGCGGGTTTCTCCACACCCATGCCTGTGGAAACTGTGGAAAACCCTGGTTTCGGACGACGTTGACGGGGTCTTCCACAGCTGGGGACGACGCTTGCTCGGTTTGTCTTGCCCCATCTAGAGCTGAGGCGAGAGATGTGGATAGGTTCTCATCGACGTTGCGGCGAACTGCGAGCGTTCACCACGCCATGGAACCGTCCTGATGACGAACTGCCCTCTGGACGGCGGCGGCATCGCGGCGCACACTCAGGTCAGAGGTATGTGAAGCGGACGTCGGTGGCCACGCTGGGCCTGGCTGCCGTGGTGACGGGCTGGACCTACGCGACGCCCGGCGAGTCGCCCGGGCCGTTCAAGCTCTACACGCACTGCGGTGTGCGCGAACTCAACAGCAACGGCACCTGGTACGTCCGCGAGGGCGGCCCCCTCGCGAGCGAGGCCGGGACGCCGAAGGGGTGGGACGACCCCTATCAGCGCGGCTGGGTCGTCATCGACGGCAACCGTGCCACGTTCCGGGACAGCTCGGGCCGCAAGGAGACCTTCGTCGAGCGTCCAGGAGCCACGAAACCCCTCGCCGTCTGTTCTTGTCCGAGTTCGGCACGATGCATCACTCTGCCCACATCTTGCACCTGACTTAGACAGCACAAGAGGGCTTCATCGAACACTCGACGAAGCCCTCTTGGCGTGACGTCCTGGTGTCAGCGCACGATCTGGATCCAGCTGAGGTCGGCCATCGCGAAACTGACGTAGGCAGCTGCGAACAGTAGCGCGGCAAGACCACCGAGCAGACCGAGCTGGATCGCCGTCGAGCGGCGGCGAACGGCGTACAACAGGCCGGCCGCGATGCCTCCGACGATCGCGCCACCGAGGTGTGCCTGCCACGCCACGTTGCTCATCGTGAAGCCCAGCACGACGTTGATGGCGATGAGGGTGAGCATCGGGCCGATCTCGCGCCCCAGGTGCCGGTTGAGCACGATGACGGCGACGAACAGGCCAAACACACCACCGGACGCACCGACGAGCGGAGTCGCCCATCCCGACGCGTAGAGGTCGCCACCCCGAACGGGCGCCGAAGTCAGCAGTTGATAGCCGACCGACCCACCGAGCACCGCCACGAGGTAGAGGGCCGCGAAGCGGAGACGGCCCAACATCGGCTCGAGGTACTGCCCCATGAAGTACAGCGCCATCATGTTGAAGAGCAGATGGATGACGTTGCTGCGGTCGTGCGCGAAGCCGCTCGTGATGTAGCGCCACGGCTCGTCCTGGGCTGCCAGGGCGATGAAAGCTACGTTGCCGAAGAAGCTCCAGCTCATTAGCTCGCCCACCCAGACGGCCACGCAGATGCCGATGATGCCGAAGGTCACGAGCGGGCGTCCGGGCGCGGCGGGCATGCCTAGCTCCGACCGCTGCGTCGGCATCGGGTTCGCCTTGCGCTCGGCAGCGACGCAGTCGACGCACTGGAACCCGACCGAGGCCGGCACCTGGCACTGCGTGCACGCCGGACGTCCGCAGCGCTGGCAGCGCGTGTAGGCCGCGACCTCCGGGTGCCTCGGACACACCGGGATCCCTTGCTCGTCGTACGAACCGTTGTCCAGCGGAACGCTCATCGTTCTCGTCTCTGCCCTTCTCATGCGTGTGGCCCCGTCGTCATGACAACGACGGGGCCACACGATTGTCTCCCGCACCCTCACACCGTTCGGAGCGAGGGCACGGATGCGATCACTCGGAGATGGTGACGCTCTCGATGACGACCGGCTCGACCGGCTTGTCCTGGCCGCCCGTGCGGACGGCGGCGATCTCGTCGACGACCTTCTTGGACTCGTCGTCGGCCACCTCGCCGAAGATCGTGTGCTTGCCCTGCAGCCAGCTCGTGTCGGCAACCGTGATGAAGAACTGCGAGCCGTTCGTGCCCTTGCCCATGCGCTTACCGGCGTTGGCCATGGCGAGCATGTAGGGCGAGTTGAAGTTCAGCTCGGGCGAGATCTCGTCGTCGAACGTGTAGCCGGGGCCACCGATGCCGATGCCCTGCGGGCAGCCGCCCTGGATCATGAAGCCCGGGATGATGCGGTGGAACGTGAGGCCGTCGTAGAACGGCTGCGGGTTGGTGCGGCCGGCGTCGTCCTTGTACTCCTTCGTGCCCTTGGCGAGGCCGACGAAGTTCTCGACGGTCTTCGGCGCCTGGGTCGGGAAGAGGTTGATGTTGATGTCACCGTGGTTGGTGTGCAGTGTCGCGATCATGACACCCAGTGTTCCACGTGAAACGCACACGGGCACGGCGGCCTCGCGGGTGTTCACACTCGGCGGAAGCCCGGGCGTCACGAGGCAGGCGTCTCCGTCCCTTGAGGTGGGCCCGGCCGACATCCCCACCGTCCGACCTGCCGAACCGGTTGGTAAGCGGGCAGCGAACAAGGCAGGATGAGAGGCAGAAGAGTATCCACCCGCAGGAGAGGAACAGCCGTGCTGTGGAAATACGAACCCACCAAGACCGAGAAGGCCAAGGAGGCTGCGCTCACCGCGGTCGACCTGGCTTCGACGAAGGCCGCTGAGGCCAAGGCGAAGACCGAGAAGGACATCGTCCCCACCCTCGCAGAGAAGGCCGAGGAGGCCCGCGACTTCATCATGGAGAAGGCAGAGGAAGCCCGCGAAGCCGCTGCGCCGCACCTCGAGAAGGTTGCCGACGCCACTGCCGACCAGCGTGAGGCTGCCGCCGACAAGGTGAGCGTGGCCAAGGCCGTCGCCGCCGCGAAGATCGCCGACGTCGCCGAGTCCGCTGCCGACGCGCGTGACGAGGCCGAGAAGAAGGGCCGCAAGACTGCGAAGAAGGCAGACAAGAAGTCGTCCAAGTTCGCGAAGCAGGCCGACAAGCGCGCCGAGAAGACAAAGAAGAAGGCCGACAAGAAGGCTGCCGCTCTGGCGGGCTTCCTCGGTGCCAAGGCATCGCGCGCGGAAAAGAAGGCGACGAAGAAGTTCGGCGTCGACACGCGCCAGGACGTCGCCTACAAGGCTGCTGCCCTGAAGGGCCAGGCCCAGCAGGTCGCCGAGGACAAGGGCCTCACGGCCGACAACGCTCGCGACTTCTACAAGGACGAGCTGCTCCCGCACCTCAAGGAGATCCTCGCGACGGCCGCTGCCGCCGGCACCGCCGCCTCGCACAACGTCGTGGGTCAGCTTCCCGACGGTGCGCAGGAGCAGGTCGCGCGCTACGCCCCGGCTCTCGCACCCAAGAAGAAGAAGGGTGGCTTCCTCATCGTTGTCGGTGCGGCCGCCCTCGCCGGTGCCGGCTACCTCGTGTACGCCGACCAGCAGAAGAAGAAGGCCAAGAACGCCCAGCTCTCCGAGGCTGCCATCGCGGACAGCAAGGCTGACCGTTCGGACGAGATGACGATCAACAACCCCGTCACCGACTTCAACAAGGCCGATGACACCACGATGGTGCGCCCTGCGGGCGACGGCACGGCCGAGCCGGCAGGTGGCCCGGGCACCGCTGCCACGTGGACCGAGGCCGAGGAGTCGGGCCACATGTCCACCGAGGCACTCGAAGGTGAGACGCGCAGCTCGCGTCGCGCCGCCCGCGGCGACATCTGACATCAGTCGCTCCGCTTGAGGGGTCGCTTCCTGCTGGAGGCGGCCCCTCGTCATGTGCCTGCTCCTGACGCGTCGTGTGAGCGCCTTCCCCGACGCCCGGGCCCGGCTTCGGCGCTGCGTTGCACCAAAGGTCGATCGCTGCTTCTTTAGGTTGATAGACCAATAACTAGATTCTGCTAGCCGAGGGAATCGGCGCGTCCCATCGGGGTAACCCTGTTCGACGTCGTCGTCAGCGGAACGCCGCCTCGCGCCCACAGCGTGGCAGGCACGCGCGGATTCGGTGACGCCGGCCGTACAGTCCGTTCATGGCGCACTTCCTCAGCTTCGTCGCGTTCGCGACGGCCATTGCGGTGGCACCGGGCCCGGACACGTTCCTCACGCTGCGCAACACCGTCATCGGTGGCCGCGCGCGAGGGCTGTGGACGACGCTCGGCATCGGGGTCGCCGGTGCCACCCAGGGCGTCCTCGCCGCGGCGGGGCTGGGCGCGATCATCGCCCGTTCGGAGCCTGTGTTCCAGACGATCCGCTGGCTCGGTGTCGCCTACCTCATTTATCTCGGCGTCATGGCGCTGCGTACGGCCATCAAGGCGCGCGGCGAGGGCTGGGCCATGACGCCGGAAGCGACGCCGCGGAGCCCGCGCCGCTCGTTCCGTCAGGGATTCCTGTGCAACATCACGAACCCGAAGGTGCTCGCGTTCAACCTCGCGGTGCTGCCGCAGTTCGCCGGCCCTGGCACAGGGATGCTCACGCTCCTCGCCTACGCCCTCACCCTGACGATCGTCGGCACGATCGTGCTGCTCGCC